>NZ_JBSFGB010000063.1:0-29344 GCF_053596375.1 Streptomyces sp. NPDC001709
CGCCGGGCCCGGCCGGACGCCCGGCGGCGGCCCGGCGCCGGGCGGTCCAGGCGTCGTAGTACACCAGTCCGGCAAGTCCGGCGGTGAGGCCGGCGGCGAGGACGAGCCCACCGGAGGCGACCGTCGCCCAGTGGTGGTCGCTCAGCGCTTCGTCGACCGGTTCCCAGGCATGGGTGAGTACGTCCCACACGAGGAAGACGAGGATGCCGATGGCGACGGCGTTCAGCCCGGCTTTCAGGCGGGGTGTCGGTGTGCGCAGTCGGCCGAGCGGGAGACCGAGGTAGATGGTCAGGCCTGCGATGGCGCCGAGCAGGGCGATATTCGCGCTGGACATGGGAGAGCTCCGGGGAAAAGGCTCTGGGGGCGGCCTGGTGGGGGCAGGCGCCCGTGGGGACGACCCCACCATAGATTAGGCGAGCCTTACCTAAGACCCCCCTGTGGGCTGCTTGGGAGAATCTTGGCAGGCCCGTTGCAAGCCCGTGTCCGGCGGTGACGAGTCGTGACGGCAACGGGCGCCGGCGCCCCCTGGAGGCCCTGCCCCCTCACCAGTAGAGGACCCAGCCGTCGGCATCACGGATTCCGTGCCCCTGCAGGGTGATGCGCCGATCCTCGGGATGGCGTTCGGGGACCGCTGCGATGCGGTGCAGGATGGGCGTGAGTTGTACGGCCATCCTGCCGACCCGGTATTCGTGCCGGCGTCCGGGCCTCGCCCTGTCGATCGCCTCGAACGTCTGGCCGAGGCGCTCCAGCCGGAGCATGTCCGCCTCGGTGATGTCCCAGACGTCCAGGGCGCCACCCCTGCGCGGGAGGGCGAGCGGCAGTGTGAAGGACATCGCCTGCTCGACCGGAGCGAGCGGGAAGGGCCAGGGCAGCGCCCGGTGCTGCAGGTCGAAGTGCTGACTCGGCCTGGGGGCGACAGCGATGCCCTCTCCTTCGAAGACGTGGAAGCCGGGCAGCGCCACCCTCTCGTCGTACCGGGTCGGCATCCTCAGGAGCCCGGCGAGCACATCGGCGACCTGGTCGAGGAGGTCTCCGAAGTGCTCACGGAGAAGGTGGTTGTGCCGGGTGATCCGGCCGAAATACGTCTCCTCCGGATCCTCGGAGGCCAGGACGTCGAGGTAGGTCGCCAGACCGAGGGTGGAGCAACCGACACCCCGCGTCAGCCAGTACGGCCGCAGCTCCTCCAGGCGGTCGCTCACCTCACCGCACCGCTGCTCGTCCAAGACCTCAACATCGACCACGAACGATTCCTCCGGCAGCGGATCCATGTGTCTCCTTGGGTCAGTAGGTGCCGTCCGGGAGCGTCGCGAAGGCTTCGGCGGTGCCGAGGGCCTGCAGGGCTGCCTCGCGCACCCCCTCGTCCGGGTCGTCGTTGGCGCGTTCGCGCAGGAAGCCGGTGGTGGCGGGCAGCCGCGGCCAGCCGAACGCCAGCACGCGCAGTGCGGTGATGCGGGCTCGTGGGGCGGGGTCGCTCAGGGCCACCGACCGGATGTTCTCGTGTGTGTCCGGCTCTGCCTCCCGTAGCCAGGCGCACCAGTTCAGGGCGTTGCGCCTGTTGCTGGATGAGGGATCGGCGGTCATGCGTTCCACGATCAGCCGCTGGACGTCCTCGCGTTCGGGCCAGTAGCGGGCCAGGAGTTGCAGTGCCAGCCAGCGGGGTTCCCGGTTCGGGTCGGTCACTGCCTGGACCAGCAGGTTCCTCACGTCCTCGTGGCCGCTCCAGAACTCCGCCAGCAGCCAGAGCGCCTCTGCCCGCGGTTCCGGATCCGGGTCCGTGACCGCTTGCCGGAACAGCAGGTCCCGTACGGCCTCGCGATCTCCCCCTCGGCGTGCCAGGAATTGCATCGCCCCGCGTCGGACGTCCGGACACGGATCGGCGACCGCTCGCCGGAGGACCAGCTCCCAGGTCTCCTCCTCGTCCCGCCAGCGCCAGATGAGCCCTTCCAGCGCCTGTGCCCGGGGGACCGGGTCCGGGTCGGCCAGCGCCCGCCGGAAGAACAGCTCCCGAACCCCCTCGTGCTCCTGCCAACGCCAGGCCACTACTTGGAGTGCGGCCCGCCGCGCTTCGGGGTGGGGGTCGGTGACCGCTTGCCGGAGCGCCAGTTCCACGACGTCCCCGATGTCCTTCCAGTGGCGTGCGAAGCTGATCAGCGCCTCCGCGCGCGGGGCCGCGTCCGGATCGGATACGGCCCGCTCCAGGAGAAGTTGCCGTACGCCCTGGTGGTTCGCGCGGTACGTGGCCAGCAGTCGCAGGGCTTCCTGCCGTGGCTCCGGGGCCGGGTCGGCGACGGCACGGTCGGTGATGATCTCCCAGCTGTCCTCGCGGTCCGGCCAGTGACGTCGCAGAAGCTCGAGCGCCAGCCCGCGGGAGGCCGGATCGGGTTCGGCGGCGGTCCGCCGGACGACCAGCTCATGGGCGTCTTCGCTGTCCGGCCATCGTGTCGCCACGGACTGCAGCGCTTCTCTGCGCGGTTCCGGGGCCGGGTCGGACACGGCGCGGTCGAACAGCAATTCGCGCACATCGGTGTCGTCCCGCCAGTACCGAGCAAGGTTCCCGAGCGCACCCCGGCGGGCCTCCGCGTCCATCGCGTCGAGCTCACCCAGCGTCAGGTCCCAGAACCGGCGGTCGTTGGGCCATCGTTCGACCACCAGGCGCAGGAATTCCGTACGGCTCTCGGGAGCGGGGTTGTGCGTCGCCAGCAGGAGCAGGCCGTCGGGGGCGGAGTGCACCCCACAGACGATTCCGGGAGCGATCTGGTGCTCCGCCTGGAACTGGCCGCGCAGCAGATACCACCGCAGATAGCGCTTCCGCCCGGGCCACTCGGGGCCGAAGACCGAGAGGGCGGGGAGGATGCTCTCCAGCGCGTTCAGCGCCGTCCAGCCCAGGTGGCGTTCCAGCGAGTCGATCAGGGTGTCCACCACTGCGTTGCTCTGGGTCTCGATGAGGTCGATCCGCTCGACTTCCGCCAGCGCCCGTACGGCGAGGGCGAGCATGTCATGCCGGCCCACTCGGACGTCCTGGGCGTGCAGCCGCAGAAGTGCGTCCACCACTCGTGCGGCGTCCCGCTCGCCCAGCATTCCGACGAGGAGCAGCAGCACCTCGTGCCAGGCGGGGTCTTTCGCCCGGGCTTCGAACACCTCCCGGATCAGCTCCTCCTCCCCCCACTCACGGTCCCGCTGGTAGCGGCGCGCGATGTCGTCGGCCGCCAGGTACTCCAGGAAGGCGCGGTGGACGAAGCCGTAGACCTCGTCGCCGAAGCGGCTGAGGATGAAGTTCCGCTCCCGGAACTGCCGGATCATCTCTCTTGCCGCAGTGACCGCCGTCGGCTTCGGCAGGCGGTAGCGCTGCTCCAGGTAACCGGTGAACACCGCCTCCAGATCGTCGCCGTGGATGTGGTTGCCGGCGATGCCGCCCTCACCCTCCTGCATCCGCCGGGCCAGCAGGCGCAGGAGGGCCCGGCGGTCCGCGTCGTTGATGTACGGCATGTCGGCCTGGCCCGGGTGCGGCAGGTGTTTGGCCTCCTGGTCCCAGCGGGCCACCAGGATGTCCACGGCGTGCCCGTACACGCCCTGCCGGTCACGGGGCAGCGCCCGCCGCCGGCCGATGATCGCCAGAATGGTGAGCAGCAGGGGGTTGCCCGCGAGGTCCCGTACCGGCCTGGAGGACTCCACGGCGGCCATGATCCGCTCTTGCAGACGGGCCGCCAGCTCCGGATCGCCCGGGCAGACGGCGGGATACCAGTGCTCCGTGAACTCCTCTATCTGCTGTGCGGTCAGGTCCTGGATCATGTAGTGCCGGAAGCCCGCCGAATCCAGGGTCGTCCGCTGGTAGCCGATGGTCCGGGACGTCACCACGATGCGTGCGCGCGGGTACCGCTCGGCGAACGCGGCGATGCGCCGTCCCGTCTCGGCCCGTACCTCCGGCTCGAACAGCTCGTCCAGACCGTCGAAGATCACGAGCATCCGGCCCGAGGGCAGCAGGGTCTCCAGGACACCACGCGGCACCGACATCTGCTCCAGGGTGCTGAGCTGATGGAGGTACTCCTTGAAGGACCGGTCGCGCCACCGCTCGTCGGCGTACCTGCGCAGTTCCACCACCACCGGCACCCGGTCGGCCAGCCCGGCCAGTTGCTCCGGCACGGGCCCGCAGGCGAGCGCCAGGGTGAGAAAGCGGGCGAGGGTGGACTTCCCGGCCCCGGGATCGCCCAGCAGCACCACGTGCGGCTGCTGCGGATCGGTCAGGACCTGCAGCGACTCCACCCGCGGCCGGTCCCGGTAGGCCAGGCGCATGCGCTCCATCGACTCCTCGTCGAGGCCCGGCGGGAACTGGCCTCGCGGCTGTTCCCCGGCATGGCCTGCTTCCAGCCGCTGCCGCAGTTCCCTGGGCAGTTCCACCGGCGGCGGGTCTGCACGCAGCAGCGGCGGGACGAAGACGGACTGGAGCTCCACCGCCGGGTGTTCCCCTTCCTGGGAAGGGATCAGCACCTCCAGGTCCAGCCGTCCCAGTGACGAACGGACACGCGCGGAGTACCGGGCCAGTTCCTGTGCGATCTCGTCCTCACCGGGCGGCGGCTCGAGGTCGGCCACGTAGTAGTTGTTGTTGTTGACGACGCTGTCCTTGCCCAGGGCGCTACTGATGGCGTGCGTCCCGACGGCGATGGATCCGGCGCCGTCGGCCCTCACCCGCGGGGATTCCCGGGTGGCCGGGACGGGTTGCGTGATCGCGCCGGCCGGCGGCTCGCCGGCACCCGGGCCCTGTGTGCGTCTGCGGCGCCGTAACCAGCTGAACGTGATCACCGGCCGTCGACCTCGCTTCCCTCGCCGAGGGTGCTGCTGGTGACGTCGCCACCCGCGGCGAACGCCCCGCTGCCCTCGGCCAGTACGGACCCGGCTGCGGCTGCGCCGGCCGCCGGAGCGGTGGGCCGGCCCGTGACCCTGCTGTTCGCCCCGACCGCGCTGTTGGTGACGTTCCCGCCGACGCTGATGGCGCCGTCTCCTTGCGCCCGTACCGTCGCCCGGTCCGCACGGCGGAGCGTGAGCACGGAGAGCGCCAGCCCGACCAGACCGGTGGCCGCCCCGGCCAGACTCGCCATCCGGTCGGCGGTGTCGAGGTCGACCAGCACCGCGACCAGCACGAGCCCCGGCACACACAGGGCGCAGAGCACCGCCGCCACCATCGCGATCCTGGCCCGTCCTGATGCTGCCGTCATGTCCAGCCCCCTCTCCCCCGGGCCGAGCAAGCCCCACGCCGGCCCCCGACCAGGATCGCCACAATGCCCGCAATGTGTCGAGACGGACGGAGCGCATATACGCCCAACTACCCCCCAGTGCGCCCATTGTGACGCCCCGTCGCCGGATGTAGTCTCGCTGCGGGGTCCGGGTTCGTCACCGGGGGGAATGATGAAGGTCGGCCTGGTTCTGCCTCTCGCCGAGTATCCGTGGCGACAGCCGTCCTACGGGGAGATCAGGGCACTCGCCCTCCAGGCCGAGGACTCCGGCTTCGATTCGGTCTGGGTCTTCGACCACCTGCTGTTCCGCGAGGCCCGGGGGCCGAGCGAGGGTATCTGGGAGTCCTGGACGGTGCTGTCGGCCCTGGCCGAGGCAACCGATCGGGTCACCCTCGGCACCCTCGTGCTGTGCACGGCGTTCCGCAACCCGGCGGTGCTGGCCAAGATGGCCGTGACCCTCGACGAGGTCAGCCGTGGCCGGCTCGTCCTCGGCCTCGGCTGCGGCTGGCACACCCCCGAGTTCGAGGCGTTCGGCATCCCCTTCGACCACCGGGTCGACCGCTTCGAGGAGGCGCTGCGGATCATCCTCGCGCTGCTGCGGACGGGCCGCGCCGACTTCTCCGGCCGGCATCACCGGCTGCGTGCCGGAGAGCTGCGTCCCCGCGGTCCGCGCCCCGGTGGTCCACCCGTCCTGGTGGGGGCGCACGGGCCCCGGATGACCGCACTCGCGGCCCGGTACGCCGATCTGTGGAACGCCTGCTGGTTCGGTTCCCCGTCGGGCGCCGAGGAGACTTTGGCCCGAGTCAGGGAGACCTGCCGGAAGGAAGCACGCGATCCGGCGACGCTGGGCTTCACGCTCGGTGTCAACGTCCGTGTGGGGACCGGCACTTCGCCCGGCCCTGACGGGCCGCCACCACCGGACGCCGACATCCTCACCGGCTCACCGCAGGACGTCGCGCGCGGCCTCCTGACGTACGCAACGCTCGGCGTGGACCACGTGGTCCTCAACCTCAATCCGCACCACCGGGACACCCAGCGGCAACTGGCCGCGGCGCTACGGCTGTACCGCGCGGCGCCCCCTCCGACGACAGAAGCGGTGAACACATGACATGGACCGTCGACGAGTCACGGGTACGGCCGTTCCTCACGGCCGCCGAGCGGCACGATGTCCCGGCACTGCTGTGGAGCACCCCGCAGCCGGGCCGGGCCTTCTCCGAGCAGGAGGACACCACCGGCGTACCCGGTGAAGGCCGCCCGCCCGAGGCCCGGAAACGTTTCAAGGACTTCAAGGACTTCAAGGACGGCAAGGACCACAAGGACGGCAAGGACGGCAAGGAGGCCAAGGAAGTCAAGGAGATGAAGGAGGTCAAGGACAACAAGGACCGGAAGGACACCAAGGACTCGAAGGATACGAAAGACTCGAAGGACGGCAAGGACTTCAAGGACGGCAAGGACAGCTTCGACGGCGCGATGGCTCCGCCGGGTCCGGCCGCCGTCCCACGGCAGCAGCAGGAGCCGCCGGGCCTCGGCCCGGCCGGGATGGCGCAACGGTTCGCGGCAGCCGCGGAGTTGCCGGGCGACAGCCCGGAGGAGGCCGCCGACGCACTGCGGGCCTCGCGCATCAACCGCCTGCTGAGGAGGCGCGGTGTCGTCATCTGAGGTACTCGGCGGCGAACCCTCCGGACTCGTCATCGTCGCCGACCCCGAGGACCCGGTCGCGATCGACGTACGGGACTTCGTACGGGACAGCGGCCGCGAGGCGGCGATCCTCGACGTGTTCGACGCCGCTCAGCTGTTCACGGTCACCGTCGACGGCTCCACCGCCCTGGTCGAGCCCGCGCTGCCGATGTTCCTCCGGCTGCCCGCCGCGCCATTGCGACGGATCAGCTTCGACGCCGAGTTCCAGCTCAACGAATGCCTGGCCCACCTGTGGGCCGTCGCCGCCCTGACCCCCGCGCCCGTGATCAACCGCCCGGAGCCCGGCGGCCTGGGCACCCGCGTGTCCGCGTCCGCGGCACTCACCGAACTACGAGCAGGTCTGCCCGGCGGTTCGCCGGAGATCTTCTCCTCCCGGCCCTGCGGGCCACCCGGCGAATCCGGGGACGGACAGGGGACCCAGTGGTGGGTCCAGGACCTCGACTCCTGGACCACACGCCCCTGGCCCGACCCCGCGGACGACCTCGCGCCCTCGGCAGACGGTTCCGGCCCCTACCGGGCGAGATGGTCGGACCCCGACCCCCTCTTCGAGAGTGTGGTCGTCCTCGGCGACCAGGCCTGGCGCAGCAGTCCCATCGATCTGGACCACCTCGGTCTGCAGGAGCGCAGCACGGACATCGTCGCCCGGCTCGGACTCCAACTCTCCGCCGTGGTCTGGCGGTTGTCCCCCGACCTCGCCCAGGCACGGCCGGTCCTGGTGGAGCCGTTCCCCGACGTGGAGCAGCTGCGCATGGTGTGGCTCGGGCTCGGACCTCAACTCGTGAAGGTGCTGTTCCCATGATCTACGCGGTCGGCCTCGCCTCCGAGAGTACCTTCGCCCACTTCACCGCCACGGCACAGGCCCGGGGCGTACCGGTCCGGGCCATCGACCTGCGGCAGGCCGTCGAGGCGGGCGACTGGCGCCTGGTCGTGGGCGGGGACCGCTCGGCGCGGCTCGGCGGTCATGTTCTCGACCCGGAGGCGTCCTACTACTGCCGCCTCGCCGATCTGGCGGCCCTCCAGCAGGACCGTGCGTCGGCACAGCGCTGGCGCTGGCTCACGGCGGCGCTCACGGCCTGGCTCGACCACATCCCCGGGCTGGTGGTCAACCGGCCCTCGATCCGCTCGGACAACGGATCCAAGCCGCTCCACGAACTGTCCTTGTCGCGGGCCGGGTTCCGGGTGCCCGCGAGCATCACCAGTTCGTCGCCGCAGCGTCTGCGGGCCTTCGTCGAGGCCGGCCCGACCCTGGTCAAAGCGATCTCCGGCGTACGGGCCACCAGCAGGCTCGTGACCGCGGGCGACCTGACCGGCTTCGAACCCGGGCAGGGCCCGGTGCACCTCCAGCGGTACGTCGCCGGCCGGGACGTCCGCGCCCATGTCGTGGGTGACCGGGTGCACGCCGAGGAGATCGTCTCCGGCGCGGTGGACTACCGGATCGACCAGGACGCGGAGTTCACCCCCTGCGAGCTGCCCGGACAGCTCGCCGAACGGGTGGTCCGGCACACCGCCGACCTGGGTATGGCCTTCGCGGGCTGGGACTTCAAGGTCGCCGGTGACGGCACCCACTGGTGCCTGGAGGTCAACCCGATGCCGGCGTACGACTGGTACGACCGACGGCTCGGCGGAGCCATCAGCGCGTCGCTCCTCGGGCTGCTGCAGGGGGTCGGCCCGTGATCGACTCACTGACCGTGCTCACCGGACCGAGCAGCGCCGCACTCCGCGACGCCGTGCACGGCCTGCGCCGGCACTGGACTCCCCGCGGTCCGGAGCCGGCCGCCTTCTTCACCCTGGGCGCGCCCAGCTACCTCGACCTCGCACCGGACCCGGAGTCCGGCATCTACGAGAAGCGGGCCGAGACCTCACGGCCACTGCTCGAGAACACCTTCGGGCGGCTGTACCGGCACCTCGCGGATGTCCTCGGCGCGTATCTCGGCGCGCCCGTCCACTACCCCGAGCACCTGGCGCTGCCCGGCTTCCATGTCTGGCTGTCCGCCGCGGTGTTCACCAAGCCGACCGCACCCATGCACTTCGATCTGCAGTACCGGGCCCTCTCCTGGCCGCCCGGGACGGACCTGAAGCGGCAGATCTCCTTCACCCTGCCGGTCCGGTTGCCCGCGGCAGGCGGCGGCCTGAACCTATGGGACGTGAGCCACGAGCAGTTCCGGCGCGCACTGGAGAAGGGCTGGATCGAGTCCGTCGCCGACCTCAAGCGCTTCCACGCCATGCGGTACGTCCCTTATACGGTCGGCCACATGGTGATCCACTCCGGCCACACACTGCACCAGGTCGCGCCCAGCACCCGCGTCGAGCCCGACGACGAACGGCTCACCCTCCAGGGACACGGGGTGTGGTGCGACGGGCGGTGGCTGCTGTACTGGTGAGCCTGTCACTCGGAATGAACTGTCCGCTGACGCCAGGGAGGGGACGAGGCCGCGGAGACGCGGCCGGCGCGGCCACAGGCCCGGCAGGGCAGCGCGGCGCGGCGATCGTCCGCTGGTGGGGATGCTCACCGGCCCGTGGGGGTCAGGAGGCGGCGGATCTTGTTGAGCATGGGGGCGGGGATGAAGCCGGTCTGAGCGCACAGGGCGGTGAGTTCCTTCACCGTCCGCTGTTCGTCCCCCGGGTTCACGGTGAACGTGAGGATGCCGCCGTGGTTGTGGCCGTCGATGATGAGGTCGTGGCAGGTGACTAGGTCGACACGCGCGCGGAGTTCGGCGAGCAGCGCGGGGGTGGGGTTCGCGGTGAGGCACTCGATCGCGAATCGCTGGGCCGGGGCCTCGGTGTGGGTCGGCCAGACGCCGCCCAGGATGTCGAGCAGAGCGACGAAGGTGTTGAGTCCGCCGGCGGCGATGGAGAGGGTGGTGGCGCCGCCGATCCGGGGGTTGATCTCCAGGACGTGGTAGACACCATCGGCGTAGATCATGTCGGCGTTGACGGACCCTTCGACCCCGAGTTCCGTGCACAGGTCCACGAGGCGCTGCGCGGTGGGCCGGAAGTCGTCGTCCCGGGCAGGGGCGACGTAGCGCAGGTCTTCGAACGTGAAGGCGGGTGGGCCTCCCGCGGTGCCGGTCCAGACGAGCGGCATGACGGTGTGGTGGCCGCCGGCCCCGACGATGTCGACTGAGCAGAGCCGTCCGCTGACGCACTTCTCCAGGACCGCGTGCGCCTTGGGGCGTGCGGCCAGGTGACCATCGAGGGCGGGCGGGTCCGGGATGAACTCGATGCCCATGCTCGTGGAATCCCACAACGGCTTTGCCAGGAGCGGAAATCCGATGTCCCGGGCGGCGAGGCGTACGGCGTCCGGGTAGGCCGGGACGGGCAGCGCCCTGTCGTTGAGGAGGTCGCTGTCGACGAGGACGGCGGGCGGGGTGGGGATGCCGTGTGCCTCAAGTACCCGCTTGGTCTCCCACTTGTCGCACAGGACGCGCGTGGCGGCGAGGGGAGTCATGACGGTGCGGATGCCGAGGTCCTCGAGTTTGGTCTTGACCACGGCGTCACGCAGGGCGTTCTCGTCCGGCAGGGAGATCGCCACGGCGGCGTCGGCCCCCCAGGCGCGTACGCGCTCGACGAACTCGTCCGGTGTCGCGGCGGGGTCGAGACGCTCACTCGTACCCGGGAACAGATCCGGGCCGCAGTCGCCGTGGGTGTGGAAGAGGCGGGCCTCGGCGCCCATCCGTGCCAGGGCGGGGGCGATGCCGTGGATGTAGGGGTCGGCGCGCCGGATGTCGGCGGACCGGAGGAAGGCGATGCGCTGCATGTCAGCTCACTTCTACGCGGGTGTGGGCGAGTGCGTGGGCGGCGTCGGCCTTGACCTGCGCGGGCGTGGCGGCGGTGAAGAGCAGGTGGCCGATGCGGGCCGAGACCTCGTGGGCGCTGCCGACGGCGGCGCCGGGTGGTGTGGTGATGTCCTGGTCGACCAGGGCAGCGTGCCGGCCGAGGGTGGTCACCCCGTGGAAGGTGCCGGCGCGCGGCGGGGTGAGGAAACGAATCGCGCACGCCCCTTGCCGGGGAGCGGGTACGTCCGGCTTCTCGTCGAGGACGGCCTGCAGGTAGGCACGGGCCTCGTCGATGCCGGAGGCACGGCGTACGACGTCCACGAGGTGGTCCCCGGGCAGGTGGGCGCCCACATCGATGACGACCGGGCCCCGGTCGGCAGAGATCTTGAGTTCGGTGTGGGCGACGCCGTTGCGGATGCCGAGCGCCCCGAGGGCCCGTTCGACGGCCGTCCGCACGGCACGGAGGTCGTCGGGCCGCACCGCGGCGGGACACGTGTGCCCCGTCTCGGCCGCGCAGGCGCCGCCGGTGGTGTGCTTCTCGACCAGGGGCAGGTGGAAGTACTCGTCACGCCAGACCACGGTGTCGAGGCTGAACTCGGGTCCGGGGACGTACTCCTGGACGACGACACGCTGATCCGTCGGCAGGCCGTGCGGGGCGGTGATCGGCCAGGACTGGGCGTGCTGTACGGCGCCGTCGAGCTGTTCGGGGCTGCCGACCACGCTGACGCCCCAGGAGCCGCCCTGCTCGGCGGGTTTGACGACGACCGGGAATGCGATGCCGGCGCGGCCGAGGGCATGTGCCGCCTGTCCGGCCGTGTGCGCGCTGATCGTTCTCGGCGCGGGCACCTGGCCCGCGCGCAGCGCCTGGGCCATCTCCGCCTTGTTCCGGCACGCCTGGGCGCGCCGGGGGTCGTTGCCGGGCAGCCCCAGGCGCCGGGCGAGGTGGGCGACGAGCGGGGTGAAGAACCCCCAGCAGCCGGCCACCGCGTCGATCCCCGTCGCCTCGGCGAACGCGACCAGGTCCGCCAGCGCCCGGACCGGTTCGGTGAGGTCGGTGAACACCGTGCCGTGGATCTTGTCGCGCAGAGCGGCGGGGTAGTTCTCGTAGACGTCCCCGTGGGTGGCGACGAAGACGCGCGCGCCGAGTCCACGCGCGGCATCCAGCACATAGGGGCCCGAGTTTGCGAGTGCTTCGATCAGCAGGATGTTCGTCACGCCGTGCAGTAGACCGCACTCGCCGAGCCGGGTCCATGAACGTAACAACCAGAGCAGGGCGGCGATTTCACAGCAACGGTTGTAGCAAGCTCCAGCCTCCGGCCGGGGTGGTTGCCCTAGGGGTTGGATTTGCGGAAGCGATCTCTGCAACAGCGGAATGGCGCGGTGATCGTCGGGCACGCCTTGCCCGTCGCGGTCGGCCGGCGTGGTGACGGCGGGCGAGATGACCGGCGCGGTGCCTGCCGCTCCCGCTCCGCCCGGGCCCCGAACGTGCGGGTCGCAAGCACCTCAAGAGCGTGCTCGCGGCCCTGAAGGCCGCCGACCGGGCGTGATCCTCACCCGGCCGTTCCGCCGCCGCTCCAGTCCCAGCCTGCGATCGCGTCGCGCATCAGCCCGGCCGCGGCCGACAGGTGGCCGGAGGCGGGCCGGACGAGGGTGAGGGTGCGGCGGCAGTCGGGGCTGTCGATGTCGACCCAGGCGACGGGGACGCGGTCGGCGAGGCGGCGGGCGAAGGCCGGGTTGAGGCCGATGCCGAGCCCGGCACCGATCAGCTCCTGGATGGCGCCGGGCTCGTCGCCCTCGCAGACGATCCTCGGCACCAGGCCGCGTCCGGCGAAGAGCCGGTCCAGCAGCCGCCGCAGCCAGTGGCCCTGACGGGTCGTGATGAAAGGCTCGTCGGCGAGCTCGTCGATGCCCACCGAAGCGCGGTCGGCCAGCCGGTGGCCGAGTGGCACGGCCACGACCACCGGCTCCTCGAGCAGCCGGATGGTCTCCAGCTCCAGGTCATCGGCGGGAATCGGCTGCGAGGCGACGCACAGGTCGACCTCCTGGGCGCGCAGTCGGCGGGCCATCTCCTCGACGGGCATCTGGTGGAGTTCGATCTCGACGGACGGGTGGGCGCGCTTGAAGGCCGCGAGCGGCCCTGTGAGGGCGAGGAAGGTCTCCGAAGCGAGGCGGACGGCGCCGAACCCCTGGCCGGCGGTCTCCGCAACGGCCCGCCGCCCCGCGTCCAGTTCACCGAGGGAGCGCTCGACGTGGGCGCGGAAGACCCGCCCCGCGTCGTTGAGCCGCAGCCGTCCGGCCCGGTCGAAGAGCGGGGTGCCCAGCTCGGCCTCGAGTCGGGCGATGGTGCGGCTCAACGACGGCTGGGCGATACGCAGTTCTCCGGCGGCGCGGCTGAGGTGCTCCAGGCGTGCCACCACCAGGAACTGCCTGAGCATGGTGAGATCCACGGCCCCGCCCCCGCTTTCCGTCGTCTTCGGCTGTCATGCCCGTGGAGTTATAACGGCATAGCAATATTGATCTTAGACAGCATAGACAACGCGCAATAGCGTCGAAGGCGTTCCCGCTTCGAAGAGAGAAAGGGAGGGGATGCCACATGACCACCGCAGTGCTGCGGGCCGTCGTCAGCGCGCACCTGGTGGCGATAGTCGGGCAGCCCGTGTTCGCCGGCATCTATCTCAGCGGCGTCTACGACGGCCTTGGTTGGCATGCCATCGGCGCCGACGTCGTCACCTCCCTGGGGTATGTGCAGCTCATCGCGGCCGTCGTCCTGTGGGTGCGACTGCGTCGGGCCTGGCCGTTCCTGGCGACCCTGGCGCTGGTGGCGGCCGAGACCGTGCAGTACTTCGCCGGGACGGCGGGCGCGCTGTGGCTGCATCTGCCGCTGGGGGTGATGACCATCGCCGGGCTCGTGGTGCTGTTCATCGCCGTATGGCGCCGTCCGGTGCCGGAAGGGACGGAGGCGCGGCATGCGTGAGCGCTCTGCCTTGTGGGCGGATGATCTGACGCGGCGCCGGGCGCTGGGTATCGGCGGGGCGCTGGGACTGCTGGCGGCCGGGGGACTCGGGGCCTCGGCAGCGCTGGCGCGCCATCCGTCCCTCACCGGCGCCGAGCTGCGCAGCGCGGTGCCGCTGCCGCCCGCGTTCCGGGTACCGTTGCCGCTCCCGTCCGTGCTGCGGCCGGTCGACGTCTCGGGCGGCGCCGACCGCTACGAGATCACCCAGCGCGCCGCCGACCTGGAGATCCTGCCCGGGGTGCGGACGCCGATGTGGACCTACGACGGCACGTTTCCGGGGCCGACCATCGAGTCGCGGCGCGGCAGGCGCGTCACCGTCGCCCACCGCAACGAGCTGCCGGTGCCGACCGTGGTGCACCTGCACGGCGGGCGGACCCGCCCCGAGTCCGACGGCTACCCCACGGACCTCGTCCTGCCCACGGGATGGCCGGACGACGGCCATGCCACGCACGGGATGCACGGCATGCACGGGATGAGCGGGATGGGCGGGATGAGCAGGATGGGCGGCACGCCGTCCACGGCGTCGATGCACGACGGGCGGGCGATGACGACCCGGCTGACACGGGAGTACACCTACCCGATGGAGCAGCGCCCCACGATGCTCTGGTATCACGACCACCGGATGGACTTCACCGCGCCCGCGATCTGGCGCGGCCTGGCCGGGCTGCACCTGGTGCGCGACGCTGCCGAGGAGGCCCTCGGCCTGCCCTCCGGCCCGCGCGAACTCCCCCTGATGATCGCGGACCGGGCGTTCGACGCCGACGGCAACCTCGCCTACCCCTCCCTCGACCCGACCTTGCGGGAGCGGCCCGGCGTCGACGAGCACTACACGGCCGGCGTGCTCGGTGACGTCATCCTCGTCAACGGCGCGCCGTGGCCCGTTCACGAGGTCGACGCGGCCCGGTACCGGTTGCGTGTCCTCAACGCCTCCAACGCCCGCCACTACGAACTGGAGGCGGTGGCGGACGACGGGCGGCGGCTCGATCTCGTCCAGGTCGGGGCCGACCAAGGGCTGCTCGCGACCCCCGTCATCCACCGGCGGCTGCCCCTCGCCCCGGCCGAACGCTACGACGTGGTCATCGATTTCGCCGACGTGCCGGTCGGCGGCAGCGTCCGCCTCCTCAACCGGCTGGGCTCCGGCCGCACCCGCGACGTGATGGCCTTTCGGGTCGCGCGCCGGGCCGCCGACGACAGCCGGGTCCCCCGGGTCCTGTCCACCGACCTGCCGCGCTGGCGCCGCTCGGAGGCCGCCCGGGTGCGGGAGTTCGCGTTCCGAGCCGGGCGGATGGACGGCGGCCGGGGCTGGCTGATCGGCGGGCTGCCGTTCGACCCGGCCCGCGCGGACGTCACCACCAGCCTCGGCGATGTCGAGGTGTGGCGGCTGATCGCGGACGTACACCATCCCGTGCATCTGCACCTGGTCGGCTTCCGGATCCTGTCCCGCGGCGGACACCCGCCGCTCCCCCATGACGCGGGCCTCAAGGACACCGTCTCGCTGCGGCCCGGCGAGTCGGCGGAGATCATCACCCGCTTCGACGGCTACCGGGGCCGCTACCTCTTCCACTGCCACAACGCCGAACACGAGGACATGGGCATGATGGCCAACCTCCACGTCACCTGAGTACAGGCTTGATCGTCTTGCCGGCGCTCATGTCCCGCACAACCTGGTCGATGTCGGTGAAGGGATAGGTGCTGATCAGGCGGTGCAGCCGTAGCCGCCCTCCTTGACCAGCTGCACGAGGGCGGGGATGAAGGTCTGCGTTTCACTGTGCCCCAGGGTGAGACCCACGATCCGCTTGCCGGACAGCAACCCGTTGACGTCCAGGGCGACTTCAGTGCCGAAGGGCGGGGCGCCGACCACGACCAGGCTGCCACGGGCGGCGAGCGCGTCGGCACCCTGGCGCAGTACGGCGACATCGCCCGTGCCGACCCCGGTCTGCACACCGCAGCCGAGCGGGGCGACGGCCTAGAGCGGCACGTCGGGGTCGACCTTCACCAGGCTGCGCCGGTCCACCACCGCGTGTTCGGCGAAGGAGGACGGGCCGAAGAAGTGCCCGCCGAGCGCGATGCCGTCGCGGCCGATGGTGCTGGTGCCATCGCCGCACCGGCCGCCGACCAGGTTCAGCGGCAGCCAGGTGGCGCAGTACGCGGGGTGTTCGTCACGGCAGTTGCGGCAGCCGTCGCAGGAGGTGCAGGACAGCACGACGTGGTCGCCGAGCCCGACGCCGGTCACGTCCGGGCCGACAGCCTCGACCACCCCGGCCCCCTCGTGGCCGAGGACACCGGGCGGCGGGAAGGGCAGGCGGTCCTTTCGGCGGGTGGGATCGAAGGCAGGCCCCGCGTCCGTGAGGACGTCGTGGAGGAGCGGTCCCGTGAAGCGGTGGTGCTGGACGCCGCTGGTGGCGCACTCGAACGCGACCTCGGCGCGGTGCTGGGGTCAGGCGAGAAGGTCGGGCACCGTCAGCCGGGCCGGACGGGCCAGGTCGCCGGTGAGGACGAGTTCCGCCACCTGGCCGGTGGCCGTACCGGCAGCTTCGAGGGACTGGCTCACGGGCTACCACCTCCCGGATGACCGTACCCGAACTCCCGTCATGTAGAAACGCAAATGCCATGCCAACACATGGATGATTCAGCGCATGCGAAGTGACAGAATACTATCCCCTCGCATCTGCGGCAGTAGTACTAGCTCAGGACCAGCCAACGACGGCCGTCAATGAGCTCGCGGGCTGCGTCGAGGTGGCCGGCGTGGCACGCAGTCTCGGTGATGACGTGCAGCAGGACATCGCGCAGGGTGTGCAGGTGCGGTTCACCGAACAGGTCATGGGGCCACCAGGCCAACGGGGCGTCGGCAGGGGTGGCGGTGATGACGGCATCGGCGAGTTCCGCCTCCTGCCGGTATCGGTCGAACACGTCGATGGCCGGCACTTCCGGGGCCACCTTCCACGCCTCATCACCGTTCGTCAGGCCGCGGATGACCTGCCCGTCCCCGGTGACGACCGCTCGGAACCAGAATCGCTCCACATCCAGCGTGAGGTGCGGGACCAGCCCCAGGCAGTGCCATCCGGATGGCAGCACGGGCCGTCGTAGGTCCTTCGCGTCGAGCCCGTCGAGGATGCCGAGGACGTGGCGCCGCTGTCCGTTCAGGCTGCGGAGAAGCGCCCCGACCTCACCACCTGGCGTTCTTTCGCTCAAATTTTCGGTCACGGTCAGCCAGCATTCCCGAATCCCTGCGGCCGTGCAGGGAGTTCCCCGATACCCGGGACACGCAGTCGACCGAAGTCCAGTGGAACCGTGGATACGGGCAGCCGCCGGCAATCACCTTCCGCTCCCACGTCGCATCGCCGAGACAACTTGCGAGGAGGTTCAGCCTCGCCCGTCGGCGTGCTGCCAGAGTGCTGGTCGACGAAGGCGTCGAAGTCGCCGAAGTCGGCGGTGCCCGGCTGGCCCGCGTGGTGGCCCACCAGCTCGACCCACGCACGGCTGACGGTGGCGTTGTACTTCTGCGGGGCGCCCGCGAATCGGGCGGTGCGCTGGATACCGTCGCTGATCAGGTCCACCGCCGCGGCGGTTCCATAGCGGCGAACGGCCAGCCAGGTCAGGTGAACGTGCTGGCGGTGCCCGAACCGCTCGGCAGTGGCCATCACCTCCCCATCAGCCCCGTGAACACCGAAGTCCGGTCATGCGCATCGTGTTCGTTCGTGCTCATGCCCCCTCCTTGATCAACGCATCCAGAACGGCGTAGAAGTCGGCGATCGCTTCGGCAGGCAGTCCGGCCAACGCGCGGCTCTCGAGGTCAGCCAGCGCCTGCCTGATCAGGGCTGCCGTGGCGCGTCCGGACTCGGTCAGTTGGATCAGCACCGAGCGGCGGTCACCGGCCCGCGTGCCCCGGGTGATGTGCCCGCGTCGCTCCAACCGGTCCAGCACGCCGGTCAGCGTGGTGGGACGCGTGCCGACAGCAGCACCCAGCTGGCAAGCTCCAGTCTCCGCCTGGATGGACCCAGTCGTCAGAGCGGAACACTCCGGCATCGCGCCCGAACCTTAATCACTGAACGCAATCACATGATTGCGTATAGTTACCATGGTGTCTTTCCGTGCAGGCCTCGCTGCTCATTGAGGAGAGCCGAAGAGTGATGCTTCAGCCAAAGAGTGGACTGCGCGGCCTGGCGGTCGGTGCGGCGGTTGTCTCCGGTTCCCTGCTCCTGACGGCCTGCGGCTCGAGCGGCGGCTCCCGGCCCGCCGGCAGAGCGTCCATGCCCGCATCGTCCGCCACCGCCGGTGCCGGCGGTGTCCATTGCGGCAAGGCGGCCACCGTGTCGGCATCCGGCTCCACCGCCCAGGAGTTCGCGATGAAGGTCTGGATCAGGAACTACACGCGGGCATGTCCCGATACCCGGATCAGCTACGAAGGCAACGGCTCCGGTGCCGGCCAGACCGATTTCCTGAACGGCAAGACCGCCTTCGCGGGTTCCGACTCCGCACTGAGCGCCGCCCAGATCACCCAGTCCAAGAGCGTCTGCTCCCATGTCGGTCAGGCCGTTCACCTGCCGACGGTCGGCGGCCCGATCGCCATCGGCTTCAACCTGCCGGGGGTCAGCAAGCTGGTCCTGGACGCCCCCACACTCGCCAAGATCTTCGACTCACAGATCACGAAGTGGAACGATCCGGCGATCACGAAGCTCAACCCCGGTACCAAGCTGCCGTCGACGCCGGTCCAGGCGACGCACCGCTCCGATTCCTCCGGTACGACGGACAACTTCACCTCCTACCTGAGCGCCACCGCACCAAGCGCCTGGCCCTACGGGCACAACAAGGAGTGGGCGGCCAAGGGCGGCCTGTCCGCCAAGGGCTCCTCCGGTCTCGTCGAACAGGTGAAGAAAACCGTCGGCGCAATCGGCTACGCCGAGCTGCCCTATGCAATCGCCCACAACATTCCCACGGTGTCGATCGCCACCGGCGCCCCCGCTCCGGTCGACGCCAGTGTCCTCACCGCGTCCAAGGCACTCGCCGGTTCCACGATCGCCGGCAGCGGCGACGACCTCGTACTCAAACTCGACTACGCGACCAAGGCCCCGTACGCCTATCCGATCGACCTGGTCACGTACGAAATCGTCTGCGACAAGGGCAACAAGCCGGCGACGTGGCCCGCCACCAAGGCGTTCCTGACATACATCGCAGGCGCCAAGGGCCAGGAGGACCTGAGCTTCGAGGGCTACGCGACACTCCCGGCCACGATCGTGGAAAAGGTCCGCAGCAGAATCAACAACCTGTCCTAGTGCGGGAGCCTGCGGCAGTGGTGTCCCCGACTGTGGTCGATGATCCGGTGCGAGCAGCAAGTTCGTGGCCGAACACGTCGCCCAGCGGTCAGAGGGTGGCGAGCAGACCGTACAGCGGGCCGGGGACTCGGTCGGGGTCGAGGGCCTCGGCGAGGACGCGGCCGTAGTGGATCTTGCGCCCTTTCTTCGTGCCGAAGAAACGCCGCAACTGCTGTTGTGAGGTGCGGCCCTGCTGCGCGGGCTGGCGCAGGAAGGTCTGCAGTGCACGCAGATCGCCCTCCGCCCGTACGAGCTCCTCCACCCGTGTCACGCCGAGCGCGCGGATGAGCTCGTCCTCCAGATCCGCCGCACAGACGAAGAAGCTCTGCTGTGCCGCGCTCGCCCTCTCGAAGCCGCGGGCGTAATAGCGGCGTTCCCTCTCGTCGCACAGTCCCGTGAGGCGCAGGCCCAGGCCGGGTGGCCCGAGGAGGCCGGCGAAGCGGCCGACGTTCATCGCACCGCCCATCGACAGGACGGACACTCCTTCGGCCGCGAGGTTCCGGCCGTGGCGCGCGGCCAGCGCGTTGACCGCCGCGACATCGCTCGGCCCTTCCAGCAGCACGACCGCCCGGACAGACAGCCGCGCGGCCAACTCGCGCGCGGGGTCGCCGGAGCCACCGGCCGCCCACGCGGTGACCGCCTCCAGGAACGCCCCCATGTCCGCCATGGGACGAGCCTGCGCCCTTTCCGGCCACCATGCCAGGGAATTTCCGTCGGCGCGTCGATCGACGCTGGGCGAGGGTCCGACGACGGTCCGAATGCGCTCTGACGCCTTCCTGCGACTTGCGGCCGGCCGCGCGGCTGCTGCCGCTCGTGCCAACGTGACGGCAGAGGCGAGTTCCAGAAGAGCGAGAGTAACTGACGGGTATTCAGTTCGGCTGCGTTCTGGTTTGCGTCGGCGTGCGGTCTTGAGCGGCCGAAAGCCGCCCCGGGGCTGCTGACACCGTCGGCGGCGGTACGTCAGCATGAGGGACGTGTCCGAGACTGCGAGCACCCCGCGCCGTATCGCCGACGACCATGTCGCGCAGGTCGCCGACCTCGACCCCATGATCGCGACCCGACTCGGCCTGCACCCCGAGGACGCCCGGCAGCCGGATCTGTCCCCGGAGGGCTTCGAGGCGCTCGCCGAGCTGGCCCGGCGAACGCTGTCCGCGCTCGACGCCGCCGAGCGGCACGCCGAGAAGGACGGCGTGGTGTTCGAGGACTCCGAGCGGAACTGCGGCCGGCTGCTTCGAGAGCGGCTCACCGCTGAACTCGCCCTGCACGAGGCGGGTGATCACTTTCGAGAGCTGCGCAACGTCAACTCGCCCCTGCACAAGGTGCGGAGCATCTTCACCCTGATGCCCACCGACACGGACGAGAACTGGGCGAGCGTCGCCGGGCGGCTGCGCAACCTGCCCGGCGCGCTGGACGGCTATCGGGCGACCCTGACCGAGGGCATCGCCCGCGGGTTGCTGTGCGCGCCCCGCCAGGCCCGGGCGGTCATCGGGCAGCTCACCGCCTGGACCGGCGAGGACGCCGGCGGCGCGAGCTGGTTCTCGACGTTCGTGGACGCCGGTCCGGAGCGGCTGAGGCCGGAGCTGGAGGCCGCCGCCGACCGGGCGACGGCCGCGGTAGCCGGCTTCCGCGACTGGCTGCGCCGCACCTACCTGCCCGCCGCGGACGGCACTCCGGACGCCGTGGGCCGCGAGCGCTACCTGCGCTCGGCCCGCTGGGCCAACGGAACCGATCCGGACCCGGCGGAGGCCTACGCCTGGGCCTGGGAGGAGTTCCACCGGACGGTCGCCGAGATGCGGGCCGAGGCCGGGCGGATCCTTCCGGGCGCCGGCGTCCGGGAGACCATGGACCACCTGAACCGGCACGGTCACACCGTCGTCGGCGAGGAGAACATCCGCGCCTGGCTCCAGCAGATCATGGACGAGGCGATCGACGCCCTCGACGGCACCCATTTCGACATCTCCGGCCCACTGCGCCGCGTCGAGACAGTGATCGCACCCCCGGGCAGCTCGGGCGCTCCTTACTACAACGGCCCCAGCCTCGACTTCAAGCGCCCCGGGCGCACCTACCTGCCTACGCTGGGCCAACAGACCTTCCCGACCTGGGAGATCGTGAGCACCTGGTACCACGAGGGCGTCCCCGGCCACCACCTGCAGACCGCTCGATGGACCGCCGCCGCAGACCGCCTGAGCAGTTACCAGATCACTCTCGGGGCGGTCAGCGCCAACAAGGAAGGCTGGGCCCTGTACGCCGAGCGCCTGATGGACGAGCTGGGCTTCCTGACCGACCCCGCCCGCCGCCTCGGCTATCTGGACAAGCAGATGCTCCGGATCATCCGCGTGATCATCGACATCGGCATGCATCTGGAACTCGCCATTCCCGCCGATTCCGGCTTCCACCCCGGCGAACGCTGGACCCCGGACCTCGCCACCGCGTTCATGGCCGCCCATCACGGCAGCGACACCGCCCGCCGTACCAGCGAGATCGACCGTTACCTCGGCTGGCCCGGCCAGGCCATCGGTTACAAACTGGGAGAGCGCGCCTGGCTGGAGGGTCGTGCGGCCTCCCGCCGGCGACTCGGTGCCGGTTTCGACCTGCGGACCTGGCACATGAACGCACTCACCCAGGGCTCGCTGGGCCTCACCGACCTGGTCGAGAACCTCGCGTCGCTGTAACGGTGCGTCTCATGGCACGGCGGCGATCACGGCGGAAACGACGGCGGTCGCGACGAGGCTGCCGATCATGACCCTGAGTACGTGACGCCCGCCGAAGTGCGGCACAGCTATGAGGTTGGCCGCCGCGCCGGCCGCGATCGTGGGGTGATCCGGACTGCTTCGGGGTGATCGGCGAGGTAGTCCTGTACGACGGACGCGAAGTTCGCGTCGGGCTCGAGGCCGAGGGCGGCGGCGCGGGTGTTGTCGAAGACCGCCGGCCAGGAGGCCACGATGGCCTCGACGGCAGGGTCGGGCCTGACGGTCACCAGGTCGGTGACGGCGCCGCCGGCCACCTGTCGCAGCGTTGCGAGCATCTCGGCGACGGAGACCGTCAGTGCGGGAAGGTTGACCGGCGCCTGGCCTTCGAGGCGTCCCGGTCCGGCGCCGCGCTCCGCCTCCGCGATACGGAGGAGTCCGTGGACTGTGCGTCGCGGTGAGGCGAGGGCCACCCGCAGGTCGGGGCGCACCGGGCAGGTTGCCGGGAGTCCGGCGAGCGGTTCGCGAATGATGCCGGACAGGAAGCCGGATGCGGCCGCGTTCGGTGTGCCCGGCCGTACCGCGACGGTCATCAGCCGGGCGACGCGTCCGTCGAGGAAGCCGTGGCGGGTGTAGTCCGCGATCAGGTGCTCGCAGATGAGCTTCTGAGTTCCGTAGCTGGACCGCGGCATGGGCAGGGTCGACTCACTGACCACCGGGGGCATGGGCAACGCCGGATCGGCGCCGTAGACGGCGAGACTGCTGGAGAACACCACCCGCGGCAGCGGCCCGCCGGCGGCCGACTGAGCGCGGGCGGCGTCGAGGAGGGCGCGGGTGGTGTCCACGTTGGCACGCATGCCGAGGTCCACGTCGGCCTCGCACTCGGCCGACACCGCGGCGGCCAGGTGGAACAGCACATCGACCGGCTCGGCGAACACGTCGTCGAGACGGTCGATCAGGTCGCCGTGCACGATGTCCACGAGGGGGTCGGTCGCCGCTGGTGAGTCGGGCCGCACCGCGCGGTCGGCGAGCACGAGTCGTTCGATCGGTGTGCCGCCGAACGTCCGCGTCCGCAGCAGTGAGGCGGCAAGCAGGCGCCCCAGGAAACCGAACGCGCCGGTGATGACGACCCTCACGTGATGACTCCTCGATAGGCACATCGGACGCCGTCTGGCACAGCCTCGATGTTCTCTCATCTCGACCGTCCCTGTGGGACCATACGCCGGTGCGCGAGCTTACGGTGCTGGGGACATGTGGGGCATGGCCGGAGGCCGGGCGGGCGGCGAGCGGGTTCCTGCTCGAGGTTGACGGGTTCCGCCTGGTCCTCGACCTCGGCTACGCGACGCTCCCCCGGCTGCTGGAACGGTGCGCGGCGAGCGAGCTCGACGCCGTGGTCATCACCCATGAACACCCCGATCACTGCGCGGATCTGAGCGCACTCTGCCGAGCGCTGCTCTTCGGCGGCGAGCACCGCGGGCGCGTCCCGTTGTACTGCCCGCCGGGAGTGCTCGAGCGGGTACAGGCGATGGAGCCGACCGAGGAACTGCGCGAGGTCTTCGCCCCGCATCCACTCCCGGGTGGTTACGAGGTCGGCCCCTTCCAGCTGGACGGGCGGCTCCTTCCCCATCATGTGCCGCACGCGGGCGTGCGGTTGTCAGGGCCGGGCCTGACCGTTGCGTACAGCGGCGACGCCGGTCCCGACCGTGCGCTGACCGAACTGGCGGCCGGAGCCGACCTGTTGGTCGCCGGAGCGACACTGCAGGGTCCGGCTGCCGAGCCGTTCCTGCTCAGCGCGGCCCAGGCAGGCCGGTTGGCCGCCGAGGCGGGAGCTGAGCGCCTGCTGCTCACACACTTCTGGCCCGGCACCGAGCGCCGACGGTCCGTCGCGGAGGCGAGTGCCGCGTACGACGGGGAGGTCCTGGCCGCACGTGAAGCGATGGTCCTCACTCTTTGAGGGACCGGTGACCACGAGGGCGGTCACACCTCACCGGACTCGAGGATCCTCTTGAGGGTGGCGAGTTCGGTGTCGACCAGGTCGGTCTGCTCCTTGAAGACGGAGTCGCTGAGCGACGGCGGCTGATGGAAGGTGATCATGAACTCCGTGCCGTCGCCGTTAGGGACCACGCGGGCCGGGACGCGCCAGGAAGCGGTGTCGTCGACGTAGTCGTGATCGAGGATGCCGAACTCGGCGTTGGCCCGCAGGCGCAGCCTTGCCGGGCCCAGCGGGGTGGACATGCGCCACCAGTCGGGGTCGTCGGTGGGCTCGATGGAGCGGACGTTGACCACGGCCCACTCGGGCCAGTTCGCGGGGTCGGCGAGGAAGGCGAAGACCTGCTCGTGCGGGCGGTCGATGCCGATGGTCTTGGTGATGGAGTGCTTGATGCTCATCGTGCGTTCCCTCAAGGGTTGTCGGGCGGCGCCGCGGGGTGGGCTTCGCCCAGCAGACGCCGGATCCACTGCTCCAGCTGACGGCGCTGACCGGCGTCGAGCGAGCCGAAGTAGTGGGTGTCGTTGTGGTCCGCGAGCTCGGCCAGCACCGGTACAAGGACCTGCCCCTGGTCGGTCAGGACGAGCCGGACCGTGCGCCGGGAGGAAGGGTCGGGCTCGCGGCGGATGAGGCCCTTGGCCATGAGGCGGTCGACCAGGCGGGAGACGGCTCCCGGATCGATGTCCATGTGTGCGGCCACGGCCTTGGTGGTGTCGTGGCCGTGGAACACGCTGATCATCACCCCCCACTGGGAGACGGTGACGTCATGGCGGGCGAGTTCGGCCTCGAACCGGCTGTGAACCTCGTCGGACAGGCGACGGAGCCAGTAGCCGAGGTGGTCGTGCAGTCCACTCGTCTTACTCACGCATACATCATTGTTGTCACGACAACACTTGTCAAGGCAATCATTATCGGACCGCCGCGGCAGGTGGGCGTTCCCGAAGGGCGCCGTAGGCGACGAAGTACGCGGGCAGGCGGCGAAGCCACCGTGATTCGGCGAGCAGGCGCGCCATACGCCGGGCCCTGGCCGGGCTCCCGAGGGGCGGCCGGCCCTGCAGGACGGGAGTGATGAACCGGGCGTGGGCCATCCGCTGGAGTGTCTGCGCGGCGACCGTGGTGGGACGGCGGCGGCGCTGCAGACGGCGTACGTCACGCAGCCGCACGGTCCCTCGGCGCAGCGGCTCGGCGAGATAGCGGGCGGCGGCCACGGCGTCCTGCACCGCGAGGTTGATGCCGATACCGAAGACCGGGGACATCGCGTGTGCGGCGTCGCCGATGCACAGCAGGCCGGGCCGGTGCCAGCGGCGCAGCCGGTCCAGGCGTACATCGAGGAGTTTGACGTCGTCCCACGAGCGCACGGCGTACGCGCGGTCGGCGAGCCAGGGGGCGGCCGCCCTGAAGTCGGCGAGGAAGTGGTCGAGGCCGGCGGCACGGCGCCGGCTGTCGGTGCCTTTGGGGATGAGGGCGGCGCACTGCCAGTAGTCGCCGCGGTCGATCATCGCGGTCAGGAAGCGGTCGCCGGCGGCGCCGACGAGCCCCTGCGGGTCGCTCTCCTCGCGCGGCAGCCGGAACCACCAGGCGTCCATCGGGCAGGCGTAACCGTGCAGTCCCAGTTCCGGCCGGGCGCGGGCCAGTGATCCGCGGCCGTCACATGCGACGGTGAGGAGCGCGCGCAACTCGCCGGTGCGGCCGCCGGAGGTGCGGTAGCGCACCCCGGTCACCCGTCCGGACTCGATCAGGAAGTCGGTCGCTTCCGTGTTCATGCGCAGATGGAAGGCCGGCTCGCGCCCGGCCTCGTCCGCGAGCAGGTCCAGCAGGTCCCACTGCGGCACCATCGCCACGTAGTTGTAGGGGCCGGGCAGGAACGTGAGGTCTGCGACCGTGACCGCCGAGCGGCCGGCTCCGACCGGCAGCTGGACGGTGCGCACCCGGCGCTGCGGCAGCCGGGCGAAGCGCTCGGCCAGACCGAGGTCGTCCAGCAGCGCCAGGGTGGAGGGGTGGACGGTGTCGCCGCGGAAGTCGCGCAGGAAGTCGCCGTGTTTCTCCAGCACCGTCACGTCGACGCCGGACCGGGCCAGCAGCAGGGCGAGCACCATGCCGGCGGGGCCGCCTCCCACCACACAGCATGTCGTCTGTTCCATGGCAGTCCTGCCCTTCGGGAGAGCAGTAATTCATCGTACGATGAATATTCTACCCCCTCAGGCGGCCGCCGACCTCCCCTGCGCTGCGCCGTCCCGGTGGATCGGGGTGTCCGAACCGGTCAGGGGGACGCCCGTCCCGCCCCGCCGGACGGCGACGATCTCCGCCACGATCGACAGGGCCGTCTCCTCCGGTGTCCGGGCGCCCAGGTCGAGGCCGATCGGCGAGCGCAGCCGGGCCAGTTCCGCTTCGGTCACTCCCTCCGAGCGCAGGCGGCGGTGGCGGTCCTCGTGCGTGCGGCGCGAGCCCATCGCACCGACGTACGCCGCCGGCATGCCCAGGGCCGCCTTCAGCAGGGGTACGTCGAACCTGGCGTCGTGGGTGAGCACACACAAGGCCGTACGGGCGTCGGTCCCGGTGCGCCGCAGGTAGCGGTGCGGCCAGTCGACCACGACCTCGTCGGCGTCGGGGAAACGGTCCCGCGTGGCGAACACCGGGCGGGCGTCGCAGACGGTCACGTGGTAGCCGAGGAACTTCCCGGCCCGGGCCAGCGCCGCCGCGAAGTCGACGGCGCCGAAGACGATCAGGCGAGGGGGCGGCACGTTCGACTCGACCAGCAGGGTGAGACCGCCGGGGCAGTGCGAGCCGTCCTCGGAGAGGTCCAGCGTCCCGGTGCGGCCTGCCTCCAGCAGGGCCCGGGCCTCGGCCGCCGCCGTCCGGTCCAGGTCCGGGTGGCCGCCGAGACCGCCTTCGTGCGTGCCGTCGGGCCGGACCAGCAGGGCGCGTCCGCGGAGTGCGGCCGGGCCGCGGGCGACCCGCGCGAGGGCCGCCGGCTCGTTCCGGGCTGCGGCCGACACGGCCGAGGCCAGGACCGGCGCGGCCTGTCCGGCCACGGGCGTGATCAGCACGTCGATCGTTCCGCCGCAGGTCAGCCCCACGGCGAAGGCGTCCTCGTCGCTGTAGCCGAACCGTTCGAGCACGCTCGCTCCACTCCGGAGCACCTCCAGGCACAGGTCGTACACCGCGCCCTCCACGCAGCCGCCGGACACGGAGCCGATGACGGTGCCCGCGCTGTCGACGGCGAGGGCGGCGCCCGGACCGCGCGGCGCGCTGCCGTCCACCGCCACCACGGTCGCGACGGCGAACTCCCGGCCCTCCTCGATCCAGCGGTTCAGCTCCTCGGCCAGGTCAAGCATCCGGTGCTCCCGCGGCGGCCGACAGGACCCGGTCCGGTCGGATGGGCAGGCTGCGGTGACGTACGCCGGTCGCGTGCCAGACCGCGTTGGCGATGGCGGCCGCGGCGCCGACGATGCCGACCTCGCCGATGCCCTTGATGCCCACCGGGTCATCGGGGTCGGTGTCGTCGATCCAGTCGGCCTCGATGCGGGGTACGTCCGCGTGCGTCGCCACGTGGTAGCCCGCGAGGTCGGCGCCGACGTGGCCGCCCGAGGCGCGGTCCCGTAGCGCCTCCTCGTGCAGGGCCATGGAGATGCCCCAGATCATGCCGCCCACCAACTGCCCCCGTGCGGTGAGCGGGTTGACGATCCGGCCCGCCGCGAAGATGCCGAGCATGCGGCGCACCCGCACCTCGCCGGTGGTCACGTCCACGGCGACCTCGGCGAACTGGGCGCCGAAGGAGTGCCGTTCGGCGGGGGCGAGGGCACCGATGGCCGCGGTGGTGTCGGACCGTACCGTGATCCCCTCGGGCGGGATGCCGGCACCGAGGGCCAGTCGTTCCCGCAGCTCGCCGGCCGCGGCCTGGACGGCCCAGGACCAGGAGCGGGTGCCCATGGAACCGCCGGCGATCATCGCCGGCCCGAAGTCGCTGTCCCCGATGCGCACACGGACACGCTCCGGCGGCACCTGGAGAGCGTCCGCGGCTACCAGGGTCAGTGCGGTACGGGCCCCGGTGCCGATGTCGGCCGCGGAGATCCGGACGGTGAAGGTGCCGTCCGGGTGCGCGGTCGCGGTCGCGGTGGACGGTGCGGCGCCGGACGGGAAGGAGGCCGCCGCCGTACCCGTACCGAGCAGCCAGCGGCCGTCCCGCCGCAGCCCGGGGCGCGGGTCCCGGTCCGGCCAGCCGAACCTGCGGGCGCCCTCCCGGAAGCAGGCGGCCAGATTGCGGCCGGCGAACGGCAGGCCGGAGACCGGCCCCTTGTCGGGTTCGTTGCGCAGCCGCAGCTCGATCGGGTCGACCCCGCACTTCTCGGCGAGTTCGTCGAGCGCGGCCTCCAGCGCGAACGACCCCGGCGCCTCGCCCGGGGCGCGCATCCACGTCGGGGTCGGCACGTCGAGCCGGACGACACGGTTGGCGGTGTGGTGGGCGTCGGCGTCGTACAGCACCCGTGCCACCCCGGCACTCGGTTCGACGAACTCGTGCACCGTGGAGGTGAGGCTGACCGAGCGGTGCTCCAGTGCGCGCAGCCGACCGTCGGCGTCCGCGCCGAGCCGGACCCGCTGGGCCGTGGGGCTGCGGTAGCCGGCCAGCGAGAACATCTGACGGCGGGTCAGGACGACCCGTACGGGGCGTTGCAGAACGGTCGCGGCCATCACGGCGGCCACCTGGTGGGCGCGCACGCCCTTGCTGCCGAAGCCGCCGCCGACGTGCTCGGAGCGTACGCGCACGGACGCCGGGTCGAGCGAGAAGAGGTTCGCGAGCTCGCCGACGACCCAGGTGGCGCCCTGGTTGGAGTCGATCACCTCCAGCCGGCCGCCGTCCCAGCGGGCGGTCGCCGCATGCGGCTCCATGGGGTTGTGATGCTCTTCGGGGGTGGTGTACTCGGCGTCCACGACGACGGCCGAGGAGGCCAGTTCGGTGTCCAGGTCGCCCTTCTCCGTCACCGCGGGCAGGTGGCCGTCCACCGGGTGGGCGTCCGGGTGCTCCCTGCCGAACTCGACGTCGTGGGGCTCCTCTTCGTAGTGCACCACGAGCGCCTCGGCGGCCTCCCTGGCCTGTTCGGACGTCTCGGCGACGACCAGTGCCACGGGCCAGCCCAGGTGCGGCACCCGGTCGTGCTGGAAGACGGCACAGGTCGGGTCCGGCCGTGTGCCCAGCAGGCTCGTGTAGTCGGTCTCGAGACGGAGTGCGTTGCCGTGGTCCAGGACGGCGAGAACGCCCGGCATCGCGAGGACGGGCTCGGTATCCAGGGCGCGGATACGGCCGCGGGCGATCGTGGACAGCACCAGCCAGCCGTACGACAGGTCGGCGAAGGGCACCTCGCCGGCGTAGCGGGCCGCTCCGGTGACCTTGTCCCGGCCCTCGACGCGGGTGTGCGCGGTGCCGACGGACCCCGTCCGTACGGGAGTTCCGGTGGTGACGGTGGTCATCGTGCGGCCTCCTCGGCGAGTTCGGACAGGACGGCCACCACGAGGTTGCGGATGAGGTCCACTTTGTAGCCGTTGTGCGGCAGCGGCCGGGCCGCCGCGAGCTCGGCGTCCGCCGCCGCGGCGTAGGTCTCGGGGCCGGCCGGCGCACCGGTCAGGACCCGCTCGGCCGCGGCGGCC
>NZ_JBSFGB010000064.1:0-29238 GCF_053596375.1 Streptomyces sp. NPDC001709
GGCCGGCCGAGACGTCGGCCGGCCGGCGGCAGCGGGTGGTTCCGAGGGACTAGTGCTTCTTGCGGCGCAGTCCCCAAGACCTGAAGCGGCCACTGACGAGGACACCCACGCCCGCTGATACGGCGATCAGCAGGGCGGTGGTCCCGGCGTCCAGCGTGACCGGGCGGCCGATGACCGCCAGGCACACGATGAACGTCACCGCCGAGGCGACAAGGAAGACCGCGATCTCGGCCAGCCACATTCCCATGGTCGGCCGGTCGTCATCCTGCCGGTTCACCTGGTGATGTAGTGGCATTGTGCCGCTCTCCGGGACCCGTTGATGTAGAGCTTCGCGCATGCCTTGCCGTAGTGCGGAAGGTACCGGTTACCGGGGGCGTAGCGCGTGGGTACGTAACCCGTGTAGCAGGTGTAGTGCGTCTTGCCCCTGCTGGTGCTGTAGGTGTGGTTGTTCGTGTCGGCGTAGGCGTAGTCGATCCTCGTGTTGCAGAACTTGGAGAAGGCCCCGAGACCGGCACAGTCGACGCCGGCCAGCTCCCAGTTGATGTGCCGCCCCGAGCCGTTGATGCTGTGGGTGAAGAAACAGCCGAGGGGAACGCTGAGGGTGAATCCGTCCCACTGGTAGGTGAAGCTGCCCAGAGAGGTGGACCCGACCGCGGACATCGTGCTGGCCCCGGTGCTCTGCACCGGGAGCGGGATCTGCGCCGCGACCTCGCCGTCCAGGTCGGTCAGCTGGAGCAGTCCCCCGTCGCTGTCGGTGGTCACCGCGATGCGATCGTCAAGGTCGTACACGTTTCGGGTGAGCCCCGCGGCACTGGTCTCCCAGGTCGGCTCGCCCCCCTCCTCGGCGTAGTGGTTGACGGTCTCGCCGATGAGGCTCCACGTGGCGTCCGGGTTCTGCTGCTCGTCCGACGACGACGCAGGCCGGTTCTCGGCGTCCAGTTGCCACGTCTTGCGGGTGCCGTTGGCGGTTTCCTGGCTGGTGGCGCCGTTGGCGAAGTACTTCTGGCTGCTTCCGTCCGGGCGGGTGAGGCCGCGGCTGAAGGCGTCATAGGTGTAGCCGGAGTCGACGGGCCGGTCGGCGCTGTCGAAGGCGAACGTCTGGGCGCTGCCGGTGGCCGAGTCGATGGTCGCACAGTCGGCGGTGTACGTCGTCTGCTTGACCAGGTCGCTGTTGCCGTTGTACTCGTCGGCCTTTCGTGTGCACGACGTGTCATCGGCGGTGTCCACGCGGGTCGGCTGGCCGGCCGCGTCGTACTGGAAGGACGACGGCACCGTGGCGCCCGCGGTGTGGGCCCGGTTCGCCCTCTCCTCGTGCACGGTGTAGGCGGCGATGTCCGCCACCGGCACGGTCTGGTCGAGGGTGTTGGTGTAGGTGCGGGCCGTTTCGGCCTCGGTGGCGTCCCGGGCGACGCTGAGCTGGTAGTTGTTCGGGAACGTCTCGCTTTCGAGGTTGCCGTTCGCGTCGTAGGTGCCGGAGACGGTGCCGGCCTGCGAGTCGGTGAGGGACGTGACGAGCCCGCGGGGGTCCTTCGCCGTGTCATACGTGTATGTGATGGTGGACGGCGCCGAGTCGGTTGCCTGGGTCAGGCGGTCGAGGGCGTCGTACTCCCGCGCCGTGGTGTTGCCCGCTCCGTCGTTGTAGGTGACTTCGCGGCCCAGGTCGTCGTACTCGTGGGCGATGGTGTGACCGCTTGCGGTCACACTGGCGATGCTGCCCGTCTTGCTGTCGTAGGTGGTGGTGGTGTCGGGGACGGCGTCCCCGCCGCCCGTGACGGAGACCTGGACCACGCGTCCGGCACTGTCATAGGTCGTGGTGGTGGTGCTGGTCGTTCCGTTGGCGGTGCGGGTGACCTTGGCCGGGTTCCCCCACCAGTCGTACTCGGTGGTCGTGGTGGGCAGTTCGGTGGGGTTGGTACCGGTGTTGGTGACGTTCCCCGCCGGTCCCACCGAGCAGACCAGGTCGGCCCATTCCGGTCGCCCGGCGCACGCGCCGGTGCCGGTACCGGACCAGTAGGTGGTCACGGTCGTGCCCGCGTCGGTGCCGCTGGACATCGGCTTCCGGACCTTGATCACGCGACCGGAGGCGTCGTACGTGGTCCGCTTGGTGATGTTGAGCCCGCTGGGGTCGTCCGAGGTGGACGTCGCCAGGCCCTTGGCCCAGTCGTACGCGGTCGCGGTGGTCCGCACATCGCCGTCTGCGGGGTAGCCGTCGACGTAGGCACCCACCCGGGTGGTGGTGATCAGGCCGGAGGCGGTGGCGCTGCCGTCGGTGGGACGGCCCTCGTCATAGGTGTTGACGGTGTGCTTGCGCGCGGGGATCTCCGTACCGGCCGCGAGGGAAGTGCCTCCGGCACCGGCGGCCAGCGGCTGCCCCAGGGTGATCAGCCGGAGCGGGCCGAACTCCTCGGTCTGCAGTTGTCCGTCCGTCGAGTACACGGACGTCGTGGACAGCTGCTTGGCGCGGTCGGCGGTCGACTGGCCGTTCAGACCGAGCCGCGTCAGCGTGTCGAGAGCGGGCCCGGAGGTGGCGAGCGCCAGCTCCCGGTTGCCCGCCGTCAGCTCGCGGACGACGTTGCCGAACCGGTCGAACTCGGCGGCACCGATGTGTCCGCCCGGGCTGGCGGTGTTGACCTGACGGCCCGAGGCGTCGATGTAGGAGACGGTGGCGCGGGCGTAGCTTCCCGCGGTCAAGGACGTGCCGCTGTTGGAGGCGGGCACGGCATCGGACGGGAACACCGCGGTCGCGTCGGTGGGAACGTCGGTCTGCCCCCAGGCGGCCACGTCGCTCGTGCCCATGGCGTACGGGGCATTGGTGCCGGTCAGCGGGACGTCGTAGACGACGCTGGTGGTGGCGGTGCCGTTGGTCGCGGTCTTGCTGCCGGGCGTGAGGGTGGGCCTCGCGACCTTCAGCAGCATGCCGTCACCGGCGGTTGCGGCGTTGCCCGCCTTGCCGTAGGTGATGGTCCAGGGCAGCTTGCCGGGTTCGGTGACCTGGTTGACCCGGCCATCGGTGTCGTAAGCGTACTCCGTCTTCAGCGACGGGGTGATCTGCGGGTTCCAGGCCTGCCGCAGCCGGCCGGTGTCGTCGTAGGCGTAGGACTGCACGGTCTTCGACGTGGCACTCGCGGCACCCGGGGCGGTGGACCACAGGCGGACCTCCTTGACCCGGCCGCTGTAGTCACCGAAGACACCGCTGGTCGCGGTGGTGGAGGTGGCGTAGACGAACTCCAGGGCACGACAGCCCTTGGTCGACGGCGTCGCCGCACAGGTGCCGGCCGTCACCGCGGACGTGGGTGCGATCACCATCTTGGGGCGGGCGAGGGTGGTGCTCCCCGAGATCACCTTCTCCGAGACCACCGTGGTGGTGGTGTTGTCGGACGGCTTGTAGGTGGTGGCGGCCTGCCACGTGGTGGCGGCCGGGTCGACCTTGGCGAAGGTCGTCGTGGTGCCGTCGGTCTCCTTGAGCGTGAAGGAGCCGCTCAGCGACCCGGTGAGGGTGAGATCCCCGGCACCGGGTTCGGCCTTCCAGCCGTTGGCGGTGGTGGCGGTGAAACCGGTCTGCTCGCCGTGGGCGTCGATGATCGCGACGGAGGTCGCGGACGTCTTGCGCACGTAGAGCCAGAGGGAGTCCGAGGCTTCCGCCATGGTGCCCGACGTCCACTGCGGTCCGAAGATCGCCGCCTGTCCCTCGGCATCCGCCCCTGCGGTGGGGCGACGCGAAGAGGCCATACGGCCGACGGTCAGACCGAAGCCCGAGGCGTCGACGGCGGAGAGCTGGAAGTCGCCCGTCAGCTGGTTCACCTGACCGGGTCCCACCTCCTGGGACGGGGCGGTACCGGCGGTGCGGTCGACGACGACCGTGTTCACCGGCGAGTAGCCGGTGATGGTGCCGTCGGTGAAGGCCGCGCGCAGGTCGACCGGTCCGTCCTCGGCCAGACTGCTGGTGATGTTCCAGGTCAGGGCCGGCGGGGCGCCGTTCGTCGCGGCCAGCGGCCACGAGGCGACGGGAGAGCCGTCGGCGTTGCGCGTCACGTCCGCGAGCGGCACGGTGTGCCAGGTGTCGGTCTCACCGCGCCGGTACTGGTAGGTCACGCCGGTGTAGGTCGGCTTGCCGGTGGCGACCAGGGCGACCCGGCGCGCGGGCCGGTCTCCGTCGCCTGGCGCGAGCAGGGCGGCGCCGTCGGCACCGACTCCGAAGGAGTACTTGGTGGCCGCGGTGGACAGGTTGCCACCGGAGTCGACGGTCTTGGCGTACAGGGTGTGCCAACCGTCGGCGGGGCTGATGGAGATCGTCAGCGGGTCGCCGCCGCTGCCGTCGGTGGTGTCGTCCACCCGCTTGGGGGTGGCCGGATCGTCCAGGCCCCAGTAGAAGCCCTGGCCGTCGGTGGAGGTGGTGTCCAGCGTGCAGGTCACCGACCCGCTGGCCTTGGGCGTCCAGGTGTTCGGGCCGTAGGTGGCGCACGTCACCGTGGGAGCCACCGGCAGGCCGGTGTTCAGGACGAAGGTGGAGTAGCCGGACCAGGACCCGTAGTCGGTGCCGTCGTAGGCGCGCACTCGGTAGCGCAGGTGCGCGCCCGCGGGGAAGGCGGAGCCGGACGGGATCGTCAGGGTCGAGGTGGAGCCGGAAGCCACCGACTTGCCGTAGGCGGTGTAGGTGTAGGTGGTGTCCGCGTACGCGGGATCGGGGGTGATCTCGAACTGGGCCTGGGTGTTGCCGCCGTCCGCGTCGGTGACCTTCGCCGAGAGCGCTGGGGTCAGCGACGTCACGTACCGCTTGCCGTTGTAGGCGTTCACCACACTCGGCGAGATCGCCGCGGAGGAGGTGGTGCCGTAGGAGTTGTACGTGACGGTCAGGTGCGGCTCGACCGAGTTGTCACCGGAGATGTAGTTCGCCGAGCGGAACCGGCGCCAGGTCAGGGTGTCGGTCTCGTTCGCGCCGCGGACCTGCAGGCCGTAGTTGGCCGAGCCGTTGGCCCATGCCTGCACGATGGCGTCGATGTCGAAGTTCATCGTGCCCGCGGGGCAGGAGGAGCTGTAGCCCAGCGCAGCGGTATTGGTCTTCGCGTCCGTGGTGGTGGTCGACGGCTGCGTACCCCACGTCACGGTGGAGGAGGACCAGTCGGAGGTGACTCGCCGTACCTGCGTACCCGCACCCGTCGTGGCGCAGGTCGAGGAGTAGTACGAGTACAGCGCCAGGTTGGTGTCGGTGATGTGCTTGCCCTTGTACGGGGTCACATCGAACTTCAGGTACGAGCGGGCCACGTCCGCGCCACCGTCGTATGTGCCGGACTTCAGCTCGGTCGACGAGACCTGCGAGTCGAGGTAGTCCGGAGTCTGCACCCAGGTGTCGGTCGTGACCGCGAGCGTGGAGGTCGGGTCCACCGTCACCGGGTAGGCGGCGGTGGCCAGGAAGTCCGCCTTCGGGGACAGCACCAGCGTCTGCTTGCCGTCATCGGCGGTCTCGATCTTCGTGGCGACCCTCGCCTGCCGCTGCGGCTCGCCGGAGACCTTGTTCCTGCTGGAGTCCCACATCATCGGGGCCGGCGCCTCGGCGACCAGCTTGCCGGCGGAGTCCTTCAGCAGCAGGTGGCCGGAAGCGGCCTGGGAGAGCTTCAGCTCGTCCAGGTTCAGCGGAATCCGGTAGGAGACGGGGCCGTCCGGCCGGTGGTCCAGGACCACGTTCTGCGAGAAGCCCTGGGCCAGCGCGGTGACCGTCAGGGTCTGCCCGCTGCCCAGGTCGTAGGAGGCGGTGTTGTTCTTCACCTTCGGGGTGGGGAGCTTCTTCTCCCAACCAAGGCCGAAGGACTTGGCACCCTTGGACACGGATGCCAGCGTCGTGTCACCGCCGTCGGAGACCGCGATGTCCGCGGCTGCCGACCGGGGAGTCAGGTGCGGACCGGAGTCGGTCAGCGCCGTGTTGACATCCCGCCACTCGCCGTCGCGCTTCACTCGGATCGGGCTGGCGTAAGTGACCGTCTGCAGCTGGCCGTTGGGCAGCGCGTACGTCGTCGAGTCGGCGCTGCGCTCCGACAGCACCTCGATCTTCCGCTGCTGCAGGCGGGCCTGCAGCCGTGCCGAGCCGGCGTCGGCGACCGCCGACGGGCCGTCCACCGGCTTCTGCGGCGACGGGTGGGCGGGCGTGCGAGCGGCCTGCCCGAGGTTCGCGGGTACCAGGGCGGCGGTGGTACCCGCCGACCCGGCGATCAGCGCGGCTTCGGCCGCCAGCATGAAGGAGACCCCCGCGGCTATGCGGCGCAGGCGGGCCGTCCGCGTGGGGGCGGGTCTGAACAGACCCGGCGTTCGCGCCCAGGGTCTTGGGCGTCCGTGACTCATCAACGAGCTCCGTGATCAGGAATGGAACAGAGTGTGCGTGCACGCATGCAAAGTGCGCGGCAATCATCCACACACCTTCACCCGACCCGCTTTACCAAGACCAAGGAATGGTCAAGGAATGGCCTAATGCTGAGGCCAGAGCCCCGGATGCGAATCTTCGCGGCGGGTCGGCGTCGGCAAATCACGGCACGAGGGCCGCCAGAACGGGCCCTTTGGGCAAGTTGTCCACTTGTTGACGCCCTCTTTAGAGAGTGATAAGCGAGCCCTGGTGGCACTTTGCCAACTCTTGGAAGAATTTGAATGAAGATTGTGACACTTGCCTTCTTATGTAATGAATCACCATCAACAAGTCAGAAGGGAGCAAACGCCAATAAGTCAGCGAGGCCCCTTTGCAGTTGCCGATGCAGTAAAGCGCGCCAGCGCCGACAACCTTGCGCTGCTGGGGAGTTGAGCGTCCGGTCCCAGCTCTCGATGCCTTCGCGTCGTCCACACCCGCCGTTGTCGGCATCGACATCCATGGGATCGATCAGCCAGAACATCGGGCAGTTCGGCGGGCGTTCAGAGCGGGAGCGATGCGCTTGGGCGGTTTTCGACCGGGATGGGCTACATGTGCCAGTGGTCGGCTGCCAAAACAGGCGACTGTTGCGCACCGTCCCGAGCACGGGGCGCGCGCAGACGCGGTTTCCCGCTCCGCGGAGTGCGGCAACGATCCGCACCATCTTCGCGCCGACCACCCCGCCACGGCCGTCCGCACCCAGTGGGACGTGGTCGCCGACATGCTCGGACGGCAGTTACCCGGACAGCAAGGCGCCGACCTGCTCGTCCCGCACCGCAAACGGCGAGGTCAGACGCACCTCAGCCCACGGCAGGAAGCAGGGAATGCCGTCCACCGCCAGGCGCCATGCTCGACATTGGTCGGCTCCACAGCCTGGCTCTTACCGGATGGCTCACGCCCCGCACGGGACAACGTCTAGCGGATGAGGTACCGGACGATATCCGGTCAGGGCTGACACGTTCCCAGCTCATGCCGCCAGCTGAGAACGCATCAGCCCTGGTCCGAGAGCGGGCTCCCGCTGGCCTACAGGGCCTCGGCCCAGCCCCTGTCACGGCGCGGGCATATAGGGCAGCCAGCCGCTCACGGCGAGGACGTCACGCCTCGGAAGATTCGAGGTCAGACGTCCTCGACATCTGTGAAGAGGAGCCGCACGCCGCCAGTTGCCAGCTCGAAAGCCTTGGAGACAAATGCCGATGCCTCTTCGGTCGTCACCGCCCGGCTGGCTGCGTCGTAGTCGGTGAAGTACATGTCGAGTACGCGATAGGCCGGCGTCGCGCTGCCGTCTTCCTTCGGCCAGACCTTCGAGCTCTCGATCCTATTGACACCGGGGATCTTCTTCGCAAGCGCGATCTGCTCGTCGTGACCGGCTTCGAAAGCGGCGGGGGATTTCGGGTTCTCGTAGATTGCAGTGATCTTCGTCGGCATTGTTCTTGCCTCCTTGTTTGTCCTGCTACTGAGTCTTCCACTTCGCATTGTCGGGGATCGTTTTGTCAGGCACTCGCACCTGGATGATGGACGGGCTGCTCGAGTTCTCCAGTGCGCCCGTCACGGCATTACTCAGCTCTCCGTACGTGCCGACTTCCCATCCCCGGCAACCGAAGACCTCTGCCAGCATGCTGTAATTCCACCGGTGCAGCACGCAGGGCTTGTAGAATGGCTGGTCGGAGTGGAATACCCCCGCATCGGCGAGCCACTGCTCCACGGCGTAAACGCCGTTGTCGATGACGAAGATGATGGGATTGAGCTGGAATCTGGTCTGCGTCGAGAGACATTGGGCGGTCATCTGGAAGCCGCCGTCCCCCGAGAACACCATCACCCTTTGATTGGGCTTCTTCGCCAGGCAGATACCCGTCGCGGCCGCCGCGCTGTAGCCGATCGAGGAGTACGACGACTGAACGATGAACCCTCCCGGGGCGGGCACATCGAGCAGCAGGCTCCCGAAATAGTTCATGCTCGCGTCGCTGCTGATGACGGTGTTCCGGTCGACGTACCGCTGGATGAACTCGTAGAACCCCTGGTACGTGATGATCTCGGAGGGACTCATGGCAGGTGCGCTGCGTGCGGGACGCTCCGGGAGCTTCCGGGACTTGGGCGTGATCTTCTCCGCCAGAATGCCGCTTATCAGGTGTTCAAGGGCTACATGCCCGCCGAAGAAGGTGCCGAGCTTGACCGCGTCGAACGAGGCGAAGGCAGTCTTGTCGTAATCCGGCTCCCAGCCAAGGGAGTTGATGTCCGTCAGCCACACGCCCAGGGCAAGCACGAAGTCGGAGGCGGCAACCAGCTCCGTGACAGCCTCGGACGAGGCCTGGCCGTCGAGCACGCCGGCGAACAGCAGATCGTCCTCGGAGAGGACGGACTTGCTGAGGAGTTCCGTTACGAAGGGGATGTTCAGCTGCTGGATCAGGCGCGCGGCCTTGTCCTGCAGGCCGAACCGGTCGACTTCAGGACCCACCCAGATGAGAGGGTTCTCGGCGGTTTCGAGCCTCGCGCGGATCTGGGCGACCGACTGAGTCAGGCTGTCCCGGTCCGACAGGGGCTTGGCCGGCTTGAGGGCGCCCCTGGGCGGCTCGCACTCGAGGTCGACCATGTCCTGGAGCAGTTCGATGTAGATCGGGCGGCGCTGGGTGATGCACGTGCTCAGCGCGTGGTCGATCAGGCCCGGCGCGAGCTCCGGGGTGTCGATCCGGATGGCCGCGGCCGTGATGTGCTCGAAGGACTGGAGGTCGGTCTCCCGCCCGGTGATGAAGTGGTGCGCGATGAAACCGGTCTGCTCGAAGGTGATGGTCTTCTTGATGCTCGGCGTGCCGTTGATCAGCACGAGCGGCACCTGCTCGACGTAGGCGCCGGCGACGGCGTTCACGGCACACAGCGCGCCGGCGGAGTAGGTGACGCAGAGGGCCCCGATGCCCTTCAGCCGCGCGTATCCGTCCGCCGCATAGCCGGCGTTGACCTCGTTGACTTCCTCGATGACCTCGACGCTGCTCGGCGCGACATACCGGTTCAGCCAGTCGATGGAGTAGTCGCCCGCGATGGCGAACAGGTGGTCAAGGCCCAACTGGTGGAGCCGGTCAATCAGGTACTGCCCGACCGTGCAGCGCTCTGCCATGGTGTAACTCCTCTGTGATCAGTGGTCAGTATTCGCTTGCACCGCCGAACAGCCGGGGCAGGTAGATGTCGAAGATGCCCGGGCACTTGCGCTCCGGATACCGCTGCAGCAGGAAGTCCTTGAAGGCGGCGCCCGTAAGGCCGTCGCCTACGGCCTCACGGGCCGCCGAGAGGTACTCGATGTTGCGGGCGACCTCGTTCTTGTCGGCGGGAAGGCCGTGGCCCGGCAGGAAGAGCTCGTACTCCGACACCAGCAGGTCCTGCAGCACCCGGATCCAGTGGCCCAGGTGTGGTGTCAGATACAGATGGGTGCCGCTGTAGAGCAGGTCCTGGGCGAAGTACACCCCCAGTTCGGGAAGCCCGAGGGTGAGGTGGAAGTCGGTCTCGGTGTCCGTCACCCGGTCCAGGACGTAACGGACCCCGTCGATCGTCTCCTGCCCGGGACTGGCGACCTGCTTGGGGACGACGATGTGCTCCGGGACGAGACCACCGAGCTTCCAGTGGTCGCTGAGCGACTCCTCCCCGTGCTCGTGGATGAAGGTCATGGTCTCGGAGAGCGCGTAGACCGTGACGTCGCGGAACGCGGCGCCCAGGCCGAACCAGTGGTCGGGGTGCCGGTGGGACAGATACAGCCGGTCGATCGGCTTGCGCAGGCTGTCGGTGTACGCCCTGAACTCCCTCGCATAAGGGGCGAGGAACTGTCCATCCACGAGTACGAGGCAGTTTCTGGACTCGACGATGTGCGTCGCGTTCGCGATGTTGCCGTCGCTGAAAGAGGAAACGAAGGTGTGAATACGGACGTCGCCCGCCTTTTTCACGACCATGACGATGGGGTCCGACATCTGAGCCGGCATCCGGGACCTCCCCGATAGGGACTGGACGAGAAACGGGCGGGGCTATGCGGCGATGCGCGTGTTGAGTTCCTCCAGCGCCGCTTTTGCGACGTCGTAGGCGCTGTCCGCGCCCCGCACCGGCGCGTCCTCGCCGGGCCGCCAGAAGCGCCTGCGCGCCATCCGCATCGAGCTGACGAACGGCGGGATCGCGTTGAACACCTCGATCAGATACGGCCCGCGGTACACCGGCTCGACCTCGCTGCGCACGAGGTCCCACGGAATCCAGCTGTCCTTCACCGCGCCCCGGTCCGGCGCCGAGATATGGACGTAGTGCAGCCGGTTCTGCCGCACGGCCCGCGCGATGTTGTTCCGGAAGACCGAAGGACCCTGGCTTTCCATCAGGACCTGCGCGGTGTCGATCGTCACGCCGCCCTGCGGGTGTTCGAGCCCCTCGAGGAAGTCGAGGACCTCCGAGACCATGTTGGGCGGGGGAGTCTCCCAGCTCTTCACGGGCTCGATGGCGAGCTTCACCTCCCGGGCCGCGGCGTACTCCGACAGCTCCTCGAAGACTCCACGGGCCGCGTGAAAGCGCGGCTTCATCCACTCCTGGAGGTCGTCGCTCCACAGCGGCTCACCGTCGTCCGTGAGCGGGAAGACGCCGTAGGGGTAGAGGAACGGACCCGACATGATCGTGTCGCCGCCGCCCAGGGCCCGGGTGATGTCGACGCGCGACTTCAGATAGGAGAGGGCCTGTGCACGCTGCTCCCCGTAGGGCGAGGTCGGGTCGAAGGTCCGCGTGGTCCCGACGTTGGTGGTGAACCTGACCTCCCGCAGGCCCGCCTGGTCGAAGGCCTTCCGCAAGCCGATGTAGCTGTCGAGCTCGAGCTTGTGGTCGACGGTCGCGGGCCGGGCGGCGATATGCACGTCGAAGCCGGCGTAGCCCATTTCGGTCAGGGCCTTCAGATGGGTGATCAGGATCTGGGTGTAGCGGGTGTCCTGCGGACGCAGATCGGCCGTGAACATGAAGAAGCTGAAGTACACGTCCCGCTCGACGTTCGGTTGGAAGCCCCGCGCCAATGTCACGTTGTTCATCGTCACCAGCCCAGGACGTCGGCGAGGTAGGCGCGGGCCTTCTTGGCGTACTCGAGAGGGTTGGCCTTGTTCGGATCCTGCTCGGCTTCCACGACCAGCCACCCCTGGTAATCGGCCTCGGCCAGCACTTCGAGGATGGGCCGGAAGTCGATCGCACCGTCTCCGGGCACGGTGAAGACGCCGAGCTCGACGCCCTCCTGGAACGACAGGCCTTCTTCACGCACCCGGCTCACGATCTCGGGCCGGATGCTCTTCATGTGGACGTGACCGATGCGGTCGGCGTAGGCCCGGACCAGGGCCAGCGGATCGTCGCCGGCGAAGGCCATGTGGCCGGTGTCGAGCAGCAGGTGCACCAGGTCCGGGTCGGTCGAAGCCATCAGCCGGTCGATGTCGGCCCGGGTCATGACGCCGGTGCCCATGTGGTGGTGATAGCTGAGCTTCATCCCCGCCGAACTGGCGACCTTACCCAGCTCGTTCAGGCCGGACGTCAAGGCGTCCCACTGGGCGTTGGTGAAAACCGGGCGGTTGGCGAACACGTCAACGGGAAGCAGGTGCGACGAAGCGCCGAACTCGGCCACGACCAGCTCGGTCCCGCCCAGCGCCTTGATATGGGCCAGCGTCTCCTCGAAAGCGGCGATCGTCTTCTGCCGCATCTTGCCGATCGTGAAGTACGTGCTCGTCCAGGGCTCGGACACCCGCAGGCCGCGGAGATCGAGGGCGGCCTTGAGCTCGGCAGCGTCCGAGGGGTACTTGTGCCCGATGCTGCAGCCCTGGAAGCCGGCGAGCGCCATCTCGCTCACGGCCTGGCCGAAGGAGATACCGGCGTCGATGGTGGGGAAGTCGTCGTTCCACCACAGGGTGCAGCAGACGCCGAGCTTCACCTTGTCCGGGCTGAGGCGGGCAGCCAAATCTGTCATCGTGTCGCCCCTTTCAGGTAGCGGTCCGCGATGCGGGGTGGCTGGGCCCAGGAGCCGTATCCGGGTGCCTTGGCACCTGGAGGATTGGCCCCTATGGCCCGCCACAGCAGCCCCTCCTGGTAGGAGGCGGCGGTAACCGTGGAGGTTTCGGCCGACGTACGGGCCCCGTAGCGGTCGATCCACTCGGGTGGCAGCGCGTACCACATCCCGGCGTACCAGAGCTTGATGACATTGCGAGCCACCGGGCCGAGCCGGTCGTCGCTGAAGATCCGGTGGCGCAGGGCCCGGTCGAACAGATCCTGGTCGAGCGGGGTGCGGGCATGGCTTCCGGCGTCACCGGCCGCGTCGGCCCGGGCTGCCCGGTGGGCGTGCAGGAGGGCGGTGACGACCTCGTCGCCGCAGGCGGCCCGGACTTTCGCCAGATATGTGTGGGCCATGCCGGTGCCGAGCAGATCTGTCTCCTCGAAGGCGGTGAGGTCGACCGACAGGAAGAGGAACTCCTCGAACGACGGGGCGGTCATCGCGTCACCGCCCCGGTTGTCCCGCCGGCACCCGGTGAGGGCTGCGGATCGGACCCGACCGCGGCCGGAATCTCGAAGGTGGGTGCGGCGTGCAGGCCGTCGCTGCCCGGCAGGGGGTTGCGTATCAGCCGGTTGAACCCGTCGCGCAGGCGGAACATGTCGCAGACAGCCTCCTGCAAGAGGCCTGGCTGCCCGTTGAACGCCTTGGTGAGCAGGGCGAGGAAGGCCCCGTAGTCGGCATTGAAGTCCCGGGCGACACGGGCGAGTTCCGATCCCGCCGGGTAGTCGGCCAGCCGGACACTCACCTTCACCTTGTACACATCGTCCCAGGAGATGCTCAGTGGGGGCCCCGAAGGTGCATCGGGGCGGTCGCCGACCTGGTAGTAGCGCCCGAGCTGCAGCTGCCGGAACCGGTAGTAGTGGGCCAGCTCCCCGTCCGCGTCGTAGATGCCCGAATCGAGGCCCTCGCCCTGGGCGGCGATGAAGCTGAGCGCCCGCTGGGCCGATTCCAGGTCGGAGACGACGATCATCCCCCCGCCGCCGGAGTAGAAGTACTCGGGCCCCACCTGCAAGGCCGGATCCCCGCAGAAGAGCCCGGGGTCGCCGGCCGCCACCTTCTCGAGTCCTTCGATGATCTCCTCGTAGAACTCGCCGATGCTGTAGAAGTGCAGCCCCTCGGCCGTCGGGCTGGAGACCAGGAGCGGAGTCCCGCCGTCCGATGTCTTCACCAGCCGTGAGTCGGTGCTGGGGGCCCTGCCCGGCCGCTCGATCTTGCAGAACGTCTCCACCGCTTCGGGGGAGAAGGGCCGCAGGTCGACGGTGAAGTCGTCCTCCCCGTCGGGAAGGTAGGCCGGATAGGACGGCACGAAGCCGGGGCGGGTCAGGTCGGGCTTCCCGCCGATGGCGTTCAGGACGTTGGCGACGAGGGTGAGGTGCAGCATTTCCTCCACCGCGGCCACCCGGATGATGTGGGCGGCGTCGGAGTTGGTGGTGGAACGTATGGAGTAGTACGCGGTCAGGTACGGGGGGATGGTCGCGTGCTCGAGCGCCATCGCCGCGTGCAGGTAGTTGATCAGGTCGTCACGGTTCTCAATGGTCGACTCGGTCACCGGGCCGCCTCCTGAGATGGGTGCTGGGTGGCGCCGGTCGAGGTGACCTCGATCGGTGCGGTCTCGGAGTCGAGCTGGGCCAGCATGGCGCGGCTGCTGCGCAGGCACAGGGCGGCGATGGTGAGCGTCACGTTCGACGTGCCCACGGTGGGCATGCTTCCCCCGCCGACCATGTAGAGGTTCTCGTAGTCCCAGCACCGCTGATCCGCGTTGACCACCGAAGTCGACGGATCGCGGCCCATGACATGGGTGCCTGCGAGATGGTTGCCCCCGCGGATCTCGTACCCCTCGCCCTCGTGGACGGCGTAGCCCCAGAAGTTCGGGTCGTACGCGGTGTGGTCCTCGGCCCCGAGGCGGGCGAAGATCCGTTTCGACAGCTGCCGGGCGTACGCCACCCCCCGCATCGTGTATTCGGGGATGTCGTAGGTGAGGATGGGCCGCATGTTCCCCAGCTTGTCGGTGAAGTCCGGGCTCACGGTGACCCGGTTGCTCGGGTTGGCGGGGACCTCGACCATGAACGCCAGCTGAAGCTGGCGGGACACCCGGTCCACCAGGCCCTGGCGGAGGGACTCGCCGTAACGGCCACCGGAGTCCACCAGGTCGATCAGGTCGGTCATCGGCGCGCCCCGGGCCCAGCCCCACCCGTCGTTGTGGATGTCGACGCTGAACGCCGCCTGGCGGCTGCGGAAGCGGCCCCCGCGCAGGTCGGTGATGCCGCCCGTGCAGTTCGTGCCACGGAAGGTGCCGGCCACCTCGGGCAGCAGGCCCCACGCCAGCAGGTAGGCGTGGTCCATGAAGTTCCGCCCCATCAGGCCGCTCGAACCGCGCAGGCCGGAGGCCAGCATCAGCCGGGGGTTCTCCACCGCGTTGGCGGCCAGGATGAACAGCCGTCCGCGGGCTCGCATGGTGGTGAAGCCGGGGCTGTCGGGCCGGTCGTAGCGGCGGTACTCGATCTCGGTCACCCGGCGCGTGTGCTCGTCGATGTGCACCTTGTAGGCCACCGCCTGGGCCACCAGGTCGACCCGGCCGCTCTGGAGGGCCACGGCGAGGGTCTTGCCGGCGTTGTACTTGGCCTGCACCGGGCAGATGGGCACGCAGTTGTTGTTGCCCTGGCACCGTTCGCCGACCTCGACCTGGTAGGTGCTCACGGCTCCTTGCGGCACATAGCCCTTCCCGCCGTCGTAGGCGGGGTTGGGTATTCCGTTCCGGCCCTGCGGGAACGGCCGGACCCGCAGCTCTCGCTGCTCCCCGTCGAGTTCGACCGGCATCCCGTCGAGGTCCTTGGCGACCACCTCGTCCAGGTAGGACAGGGGCAGCCCCTTCATGGGGAATACGTAGCCCTCGTCGAAGGTGATCCCGAGGTAGGCCTGGTCCTCCACGTCGGCGGAGACGCCGATCTCGCGTTCGGCCTCGTTGTAGTACGGGGAGAGGTCCTCGTAGGTGAGCGGCCAGTCGGTCCCCTCGCCGTAGAGCGTCCGCATCTGGAAGTCCTCGGGCAGCATCCGCAGCGTCTTGCCCTCCCAGTGCATGGTGGTGCCGCCGAGGACCCTCGTATAGGTGGTGTCCGTGGCGAGGGGTCCACTCTGGACGATGTAGGCCGAGGTGTCGGGCGCACCCGGGGTGATGCGCCGGGCGTCGGTGCCGCGGGGCATCGGGGCGTTGGCGATGGCCGGGTAGGGGGCCTGGTTGTCTTTGCTGCTGGCCGAGTAGAACCGGTCGAGGTAGCTCTCGTAGCCCCTCAGGGTGAGGTCCTCGGCCGGGCCCGCTTCGAGTATCAGCACTCTCCTGCCGGCGTCGCTCAGCCGTGCGGCGATGAGGGCGCCGGAAATCCCGCCGCCGACGATGACGGCGTCGTAGAGATCCTCGGCCGCCGCCGCGGGGTCGGTGCGCTTCGCCGCCCCGTGAGGGAACTTCGCGTACATGGGGCAGTCACTCCTCCTCTGCCAGGCGCAGCCGGGACCGGCGTGGCGGCCGGGATTCGGGTCGGTCGGCCACGGTCACACGGCCTCGGACCGGGCTCGCATGGCGGACAGGTAGGCGGCGTAACTCCACGTCAGGTTGCGGACACTGCGCTGGTATCCGGTGGTGCCGTCGAACTGCTCGGAGAGCTCCAAGTGGTCGCTGTGGTAGATGACGGCCATCACCATGGCGTCACCGGTGGCCGTCAGGGCGGCGGCGGCTGCCGCAGGGGCCGTCGACGCGTCGATGCCGGACTGGGCGAAGAAGGGCGCGGACAGGTCGTCCACGGGGACCTTGCCGCTCGACTTGATCTCGGTGGCCAGCTTGTAGTGCAGCTCGGCGACGTTGCAGGTGGAGAGGGCCCAGGGGTGGCCGCCGAGGATCGGGTGCGCGGTGTCGCCGTCGTAGACGTCGCCCGGGTAGCGGCCGAACATCGGCCCGATGCCGAACTGTTCCTTGTCCGACTTGTTGATCGGGTAGAAGGCGATGCCGCCCTCTTCCCACTGCGAGCGCAGCTGGGCCGCTGTGGCCAGCATCTTGGTGTCGGTGACGGGAACGGCGCCGTAGACGGCCGCCTGGACGATGTCGATGTTCGGGTCGTACCCGCTGACGACGGGGTTCTGGGGCGATGGCTGGTCTCCGTTACCGGGGTCGGCCATCATGCTCACGTACTTGCTTCCGTCCCAGTGGCCTGCGAGGGCCTGGCGCAGCCACTCGATGGCGGGCCGGAGTCCGGTCGGCTTGTTGATACCGACGATCTTCGAGGCTTTGATCTCCTCGAAGCAGCGCAGCTGGGCGGACCGGGCGAAGAAGCTGTACCCGCTGTGCTCCTCCCACAGGTTCGTGGTGGGGTCCTTGTAGACGCCGAGGAGGAAGGACACGTTCGAGTTCACCAGGTCGACCGCCCGCTTCTGGGTGCCGAGGTCGAGCTGGTCGTAGGCGGCCAGGATGGTGATGGTCTGCAGGGCCGGACCGTCGTTCTGCTCGGTCCACGGGCGGGCGTCGCCGGCGATGTTGAAGCAGGCGTGACCCTTGGTCGGCTGGGCGTTGGAGTGGCAGAGGTCGGCGAACTGCACGTAGTCGTTGAGCGTCTGCACCGTCCCGCCCGGGCTCACGGGCATCTGGGCCTTCGCCACCTCCATGGCCGTGATGGCCCCGTCGCGCACCCAGTTGAAGACGTAGTCCTCGTCGATGCCGGGGGTCAGGGCCGGGAAGGACGGGGCGGCGATGATGCAACCCGGCTTCGAGTCGCGGGAAACGTCGCCCGGCGACTGAGGGTCGCTGTAGACGAAGCCGTCGCTCGCGATGTTCCGGAACATGAACGTGAACATGATCGGCACGAGCGAGGGCAGATCGACCGCTCCCGGGGCCAGGGAGGTCTGAACGCTCGCACGCTCTCGGGAAGCGTCGGACGGCCGGTTGGTGCGGGCGCGCGTGTCGGGCGTGGTGGACTCGGACATTGCTGAACTCCGTTATCTTTCGAGCGGATCCGTCGGATCCGGCCGGCGGTCGGCGTCCTGGTCACGCGGATAGAAGGGCTTGGAACCGGGTGCGCCATGGGCTGCCGCCACGGGTGCGTGGGATCTCGACGCGAGCAAGCCGGATGGACGGCGCAGGGGTGCAGATTGTTCTAGGGACTTCGGTGGCCAGGCTGCGAGTTGGTATCGCTGCTGGTAACGCCTGGCGCGCAGAGCACTGCCGCGTCACCGACGATGCGCGGGAACCATCGAGATCGCCGAGTGGGCCGCGGGCGCGTTGCGGTTGACTCTGACGATCTGGGGCACGACCTGCCCATCACCGCACCTGGCGGCCGCACGGGTGCGGCAGGGCTCTCGTGAGACATGCACGTGGATGGCCGGCAGGATGCGCGGGCAGTCACGGGACTTGCTTTGACCGGACGAGTTGCGGTGACCTGAATGAGCATCAGAACCCGTGCCTGTACATGACTTCCCAGGCGGCGCGCGGCCCCGCGGGACTCCGGCGGTGGCACACGCCTGCCGGGCAGGGCAGGCGAACCGATCATCTCGGACTCATGCTTTCGCCCAGGGGACGCGGCGAGGAGAGTGGCGCACGACAACGCCGTCAGGCCGACGATGACACTCTGAATCAGGTGCCCGAGTCGACGCCATTCCCATAATCGCATTAATAGGGAATGCATCCCTTCGTCCCCCCGTTTTCTCAGAAAGCGCGTGATGCAGAGGCTTTCCGGCAGCAGGTCCCATGGCAGCTTTTCACTGACCCGCAGAGAGCAATTCTGAAGCAGCCTGAGACGTGATCATTCCACGCGATGGATATGCTACTTGGCGTGCCCTTATCTTTGCGTACCGCAGGCTACAGCTAGCCACCTAGGGGCCGCAATAGGAAATTCCAATGTTACGTATGAGGCTGGGGTAATCGGGAGTAGCTCACTGTTGCATAACTGTGCGTCGAATCCCGATGGCGCGCGTGAACATCTCCCCCGTCCTGTTCCCCAATGATCGCGTCTCGGCTCCGGTGCAGGTCCTCAAGCGCACTGCCGCGACGGCCTCGACGTTTCCCCGGTGCCAGTCAGAGCCAGGTGCCGGACCCGCGCGATCCGCGCCTTCGTGCGCCGCCTCCTGGTCGGGGTGCTGGGCTGACTGTGTGGGCGGTCCTGGCCGACGCTGCCTCACTGCTGGCAGTTGGCGAGTGGATCGCCGACGCCCCGGCCCACGTCCTCGAAGCGGTCGGCCTGCGGCCCGAATCCGGATGCCGCGGCGCGACCTGCCCGCCGAGGCCACGGTGTGCCGGCTGCTGACCCGCTCGGCGGGGAGGCCCGTGCAGGACGCCGAAGGAAGCCAGCACTGCCGTGGTGCAGCGGGCAACTCGAAAGTACGGGCGCTCACAACGGCCTGGACCGGAGTGAATCCCCTGCGCTTCAGCGCCTTTTCGGTCGCATGGATGTTCTACTCGAGGTGGATGGTGAACAGTTCTCGGGCTTTGGCCAGGATGTCGGGCGCGTCCTGCATCGCGACTCTCTCGAACTTCTGTAGCAGTATCCCGGCGTATCTCGGAGTGTTCCGCGCTTGCCCGAGTTTGAGTAAGTGAGTAGAGGGATGACGCTGATGTGAGGCGGGCACGACCCCTGTGGATCACGGAGTTCCCGAAGCTCAAGATCCGTAGATTGCTGTGCTCGCTGCTTCGTCTTCCCTCATGTCCGGGGCGCCTGGGGGGCGTTGGGGGTTATGCCGCTACTGCGTCCGGATGTCAGCTCTGCCCAGCAGGCGATCAAGTACCTGGAGGAGTACGAGGTTGCAGCGCAAGCCCTGAAGTCCCAGCGGCAGGTGACCGGAGGAGGCTCCACGGTTGATCTCCCGCCATTCGATCCGGACGACATCCGCGGCTACTGGCGAGAGAGGTAGGTCGGCCATCGTTTCAAGGGGCGAGAAAACAACGGAGACTGTCTACTTCGCCAGTGCCAACTCCAAGGACCTCGGTGACGGCGCCGACTACCCGACCCCATGAACGACGACCTCCACTGAATAGAAGAAAGGTTCGACCGCTGGACCAGTCTCGATCAGGCGGTTACCCAATTCGCGCAGCCCGCGGAGACCAACGAGAACTGCGTGGCAGAACTCCCCGCTACCCCGGCAACCTCGAAACAAGCCCAAACGGCAGGCACTCCAAGCAAGCGGCTGCCTCCCCGCAGACGGCCGCTTCCCGTGCATCGCGCTGATGGCGTCAGGTGAACCGTGGGTCGTCCGCGCTTACGGCCGGCGGCATCTGTCGGCACCTATCAGGGCCCAACCGGGGCCGGCTGACACGTAACCGCCGCGATGCTGATCACTCCCGACACGGACATCCCCAGGCTCACCGTGCGGCGCGCCGACTGACCCCAGCACCTGCGCCCCGACGCCGACCACGATGCCCCTCCTGGCGGCTGGGCATCTACCGCCGATCCGGCCGGATCGGTGGCCTCGTGGATCCGTGCTGTCGAGCACGAGATCAACCGGACGGCGTGACTGAGGACCACGCGCCGAACCACTGCTCGGCGCCGTAGGCCTGGAATCGTTCTACCTCGCTGAACCCCAGCTTCGCCGCGAGGCGCATGGAGCGGACGTTGGCGGTCTGGGTGGCGAGCACCACTGGTTCGCCGGGAAGCGCGCCGGCGAACCAGTCGAGTACCGCTGCGCACGCCTCGGCGGCGTATCCGTGTCCCCATGCCTGTGGCAGGAACAGGTAGCCGAGCTCGGTCTTTCCGGCAGCCTGACGAAGGTGCCCCGTTTCTCTGGTGAGCGTGATCTGGCCGATCATCGCTCCGTCGAGATCGACTATGAAGCCCGGCGGGGCAGCGGGACAGTTCGGGGAGGAACTCGACAGAGGCGCCAGGCAAGGCTCGAAGAGGAGCTAACACAATGCCTGGACTCGCCTGTAGGTGATCACACAACAGGCGAGCTTCAGGAACGCCTCGTGGATGTCGTCGCGGATCTCCCAGTGGATCCGTAGCCGTCGGAAGCCGTGGATCCACGCGTTCGTCCGCTCGACTACCCAGCGGGCCGAGCCCAGGCCGGAGCCGTGCGGAACTCCGCGTCGGGCGATGACCGGCTTGATGCCGCGCTTCCACAGGAGCCGACGGTACTTGTCGAAGTTGTAGCCCCGGTCGGCGAACAATGTGATGACGTGGTGCTTCGAGCCGGGCCGGGCACGGTCGACCGGGCTCGGCCCCGTTTTGGGCCGCCCCGACGGGCCTGGTGGTGGGAGCCGTCGATCACCGCCCGGGACCAGTCCAGCTTCCCGGCACGGTGCAGCTCGGTCAGCAGCACCTGGTGCAGCCGGTCCCACACCCGGCCTCGTGCCAGTCCCGCAGCCGGCGCCAGCTCGTCATCCCGGACCCGAAGCCGAGCTCCTGCGGCAGCCACTCCCACTGGATCCCGGTGTGCAGCACGAACAGGATGCCCTGCAGGCAACCACGGTCGTCCAGTGGCAGCCGGCCGGGATGGCGCGGACGCCGCTGCCTGACCGGCAGCAACGGCTCGATCCGCCCCCACAGGTCATCCGGCACCATCCACGGAGGACCGTTCCCCTTCCCTATGACTCGTTCAACGAGCCATTCAGGAAGGGAATATGGCTACGACCAGGCTTTCTATTAGGTGCTCTAACTCCCGCAGCTGACGGCCTGGAAAATAGGGTGCGGTCGGCTGAACTGGGGTGATAGGTAGGCGATGTGACAGAGAGTCTTGAGTATTCCGCCCTGCTGCAACTGATCGACGAGCGGTCGGCCGCGTTCCGGAGTGCGGTTGCCGCCGCGCCCAGCCTTGACGCGCCGGTGCCGTCCTGCCCCGAGTGGACGTTGTTCGATCTGGTGCAGCACCTGGGTACGGGCCAGCGCTGGTGGGCCGCGATCGTCGCCGCGGGCCCGGCCGAGGCTCCGCCGGCCAAGGATGCCGTAGAGGTGCCGCGCGAGCTCGAGGCGCTGCTGGCCTGGTACGCCGAGTCGAACGAGCTGCTGCTGAGTGCGCTGCGCGAGGCCGGCCCGGAGCGCGAGTGCTGGGCGTGGTGGGGCGCCGGTGTGTCGCCGGCGAATGCCTGGGGCGTTGCGCGGCGCCGGGTGCACGAGGTGCTGGTGCACACCTACGACGCCCAGCTCGCCGCAGGCGCCGTGCAGCCGATGCCGGCGGACGTCGCGATCGACGGCGTGGCCGAGTTTCTCGACACCTGCAACTCCACCCCGGCGGCCTGGCCGCACGAGGCCGCCACCATCCACTACCACGCCACCGAGGGCCGCTCCTGGCTCCTCACGCTGGACGGCACCGGCGCCTGGCCCGCACCCCTCACGGACGACGCCGCGCACGCCTCCGCTTCGGCCACGGGCACGGCCGAGCAGCTGCTCCTCTTCGTCTGGGGCCGCCTCACGCTGAGCGACCTGAAGATCGAGGGCGACCAGCAGGTGTTCGAGCAGCTGATCGCCTGGGAGCCCGAGGAGTAGCCAGTCAATACCGCCAGCGGACGGCCTCGACGACGTCCGCGTCGGTGAGCATCGCGAACAGCTCCGCCTGCGCGCGGCGGACGGCCAGTACGGCCTCGTACAGCTCGGGCCCGAGCGCCTCCCGCAGCACTGCCGACTCAGCCAGGGAGGGGATATGGCTACGACCAGACTTGCTGTTAGGTGCTCTAAATCAGGAACTTAAGGCTCGTCAGGTCGATCAACGGCTTGTGCTCACCTCGGTTCGCCGCCGGACCGCTCCGCACGGAGCATGGAGAAGATCACCTGATCGTGCCACCGGCCGCCGCGCCACTGCGCCGAGCGCAGCACGCCCTCCCTGACGAAGCCCGCCTTCTCCAACGCACGCTGCTCGGCGAGGTTGGCGCAGTCCGTCCAGGCTTGGAGCCGTTCGGCCCTGGTGTGGTCGAAGAGGTACTCGGCCAGCAGTCGCTGGGCCTGGGTGCCTATGCCTCGGCCGTGCGCGGCCGGCACCAGGCCGATCGCCAGGGTCCAGCAGGTAGAGGTGGCGGGCCGCCCCCAGGTGCTGGCGAACCACTCGACCCGGCCCACCGTCCGGCCCGCCTCCGCGACGGAGAGAACACCGCCGTCGGGGCTGAGTAGACCGGTCTCTGCGAACTGCCGGCGCAGGCCGGCCGGTGAACCGAAGCCGAACCACTGGTACTGGCCGGTCCCGTCCGGCCCATTGAACTCGCGCTCGAACAGGTCGAGATCGTCGGCGGTCACCGGGCGCAGCGTGATCTCATCGGACATGGAACGACTCCTGATCCTCTCGACCACCGGTTCGACCCGTATGGCCGGTGTGGGCAACGGCGTCTGACTCTTCCACACATCAAGCCGCGCCCCCGCAGGATGCCCAGCGCTGCGCACCCGGACGTCGCGTGAGACGGTCACCGTCCTGGACCCGCCCCAGCTCCGCGCCAGCACGGGATCCCGGTATTGATCGTAAGAACTCTGAGCAGGCTGCTCCACAGGCTCTGTCCCGAGCGTCATGCGTCGGGCTCTGCCTCAGCGTCGGCGAGGAGCGCCAGGCCGGGGTACAGCTTGCGGTCGTTGTTCCTGATCATTTCGGCTGGGGAGGCCAGGCCCAGTCCCTGACGGATGCGGCTGGCGAGGGCGCGGCTGGACGCTGAGCCCATCCCTTCGTCCGAGCACCTGCAGCCGTAGGTCTCGTAGCGGAGCTTCTGGTCGACGCGCAGGTCGAGGTTAGGCTGACGGCTGTCGCCCTTGGTGCACCGCACGGTGATGGCTGGCCGATGTGGTCTTCGGTCTTCGCGCCGGCATACGGAGGTCGGCGTTCCGGGGACGGCGGCCGGTGGCGAGCTTGCGGACCGGAACAGTGGTGGCCAGCGCATAGAGGCCCTGTCCGGTCTCGTCCGGGTGGACATCTGCCGTCCCCCAGACCAGGAAGGCGCGGGCACGGGCCTGGCTCGGGCGGATCCCGGCGAAGACCTGGGTGGGATCGACGAGGGCGAGGCGGTCGACCCGCTGCGGTGCATGCAGTACATATCAGACGGCCAGCCAGGTGCCGTACGAACCCGGGTGGCTCGGCGAGCAACTGCGCCTGAACTCGGCCGGGACCACCGCCCTGGTGGATCGGCTGGAGCGCCTCGGACTGGTCTGGCGCGGCAGGGACATGGGCTATCGGCGACGCGTACTGCTGGAGGTGGAGGAGAAGGCCACGGAACTCGCCTGGACCTTTTTCGGGCCGGTGATCGGCGAGGGGGTGACGGGCTGAGGGCAACACACGCTTCCTGAACGGGACTTGTGGGGCGTCGAGACCTGAGGCGCGCCCCGGATCGGTTTGAGAGGGCGTGTGGTCGCGGCTGAAGCGAATGCGCTACCGCCCCCGCCTCATCCAGGGACTCGTCGCCAAGACCAGCGATGAACGCGTTGCAGCCGGGGTCGCCGATCTCCTAGCCGTCCTTTGCGAGCAACGCGACGTCGCCGTCGGAGCAGGTTATGACGCCTTCGAAACTGAGGCCGAGGAATACGTGGACGCGGACGCCCCTTAAACCCACGCCCAGGAATCCGGGCCGCCCCCCTCCCAGTGAATGTCGTTCCACGCCGCTATATCCAACTCGTCCCGGTTCCCAAACCCTGTGCTTTGCAGGATTGCAGTCAAGTCGTGAAGGGAACGAGCAGTGGCAACCATTTGACCACTCACCCATACTTTGCGCCGACCCTCCGGTGACGGCGGGCCTACCACCACAGGTTTCATAGCTTTCCGTAAACTGGTCTACCGTCGGCGCCGCCCCTGAGCCCACAGCAGGAGATAAATCGATGCATCTCAGTGCAGCGTAGGCATGCCCAGGTTCGGCAGTCGGAAAGTATCTGGCAGGTCATGCGACTACGTACCCTCAGCCGACCTGCGCCGACGCGGCGCTCTTGATGGGCCTGATTTTCTAAGTACTCACATTCTAGTTCCGAACGCGCGGTTTGCCAGCTGGAGAGCGCCGCGTCAGGGCCTGCGATCTCGTGCCGATGGAGACTTACACGGCGCCGCAGCCAGGGAAGAGCGATGGGTCCAGTCGACTCGAGGTTGCGCGAGGAACGGCCCACCAGCTTGACAGGTCGGCCCCTTGCGGCGCCTACGCCAAGTCAACGACGTCTCACTCCGCCATTCCACGAGGCAAACATGATCACCTTGTGTGCGCCATAAGAGCGAGGCACTATGACGTCAGCAGCGGGTAGCCGCCAACTGTCTCCTCGCGAAGAACTCATTCTTCCACTGCGCTCACTACGGACACAGGACCGACGATTGAGTGGAGGAAATGATGGTTACTCCAAAGCGCATTACCGCTCCGGAGCACTTCCACGACATCGATGTCGTACTCGCAGGGGCCTGCCGCCGCTCCGCCTGGCCACGGCGCCACGCCTCGGTATCGCTGCCTGATGCACAGATAGCGCAGGTCGATCGGAAATCAAATGGGTCTCGGCCGTGATCGCTGGCTGCGCCCCTGTTTGTTGGTTCCCTCCTCGTGCTGGTCTGGCGCGCCGCTCCATTGGGCGAGTCACTGACAACCCGGGCCCGGACCTGGCCAGCAGCCAGGTGTTCGGCAATCGAAGGGTCGACGGCCTCACCCCGACGGCGGCTTGGAACCACTCACCCGACTCAAGGGGAGACCGTGACCAGAGAACCCGCGCGCCCCACAGCCTGTGCTGACCACATCCACGTCCATGGGAGCCTGCCCGGTCTGTTGCGCCAGCAGGCGGCATCGCAGGCCACCACTGTCGCCGTCACCAGCGGCGCCGGCAGCCTCACCTACCGGGAACTTGAGGCAGCCGCCGCGCATTTGGCCGACCGCCTGAACGCACTGGGCATCGCCCGGGACGACTGCGTCGGCCTGTACACCGAACCGTCGCTGGACCTGATGACCGGCGTGTGGGGCATTCTCTTCGCCGGCGCGGCCTACCTGCCGCTGTCCGCGGACTATCCCGACGAGCGGCTGCGTCTCATGATCGAGGACAGCGGGATACGCGTCGTCGTCACCCAGCCGCATCTCGCCACCCGGCTCCGCGACCTCGCCCCGCACGACATCCGCGTCGTGGAACTCACCGGCACGGGACCCCACCCGCCCCCGCCGCGCCCGTCGTTGGAGCCCGCGCCCGGCGACCTCGCCTACGTCATCTACACCTCCGGCAGCACCGGCCGGCCCATGGGCGTGATGATCGAGCACGGCAGCATCCTGTCCCAGATGCGGTGGATGCAGTCGTGCGGGCATCTCGGCCCGCACGCCACAGTGCTGCAGAAGACCCCGATCAGTTTCGACGCGGCGCAGTGGGAGGTCCTGGCCCCCGCCGTCGGCGCCCGCGTGGTGATGGCCGCCCCGGGCAGCTACCGCAACCCGGAGGCGCTGATCGCAGCCGTCACCACGAACCGGGTCACGACCCTGCAGTGCGTACCGACGTTGCTGCAGGCGCTGCTGGACACCGAGCAGATGGGCACGTGCACCACCCTGCAGCGGGTGTTCTGCGGCGGAGAGGCGCTTTCCCGGCAGGTGTCCCGGTCCTTCTTCGACGCGGTCCCCTGGTCCTCCCTGATCAACCTGTACGGTCCGACCGAGTGCACCATCAACGCCACGGCCCACCTGGTCAGTCCGGACACGCTCAGTGAGGCGCCCGGCTCGGTCCCCATCGGCATGCCGGTCGACAACACCCAGTGCTACGTCCTGAACGAGAACCTGGCTCCTGTGGACATCGGCGAGAAGGGCGAGCTCTACATCGGGGGCATCCAACTGGCGCGCGGCTATCTGAACCGGCCCCAGCAGACCCGCGACAAGTTCGTCCCCTCACCGTTCGTCCCCACCAAGCGGCTCTACCGCACGGGAGACCTGGCCTCCTGGAATGCCGACGGCACCCTCCAGTTCGCCGGTCGCACCGACAACCAGATCAAGCTGCGCGGCTACCGCGTGGAACTGGACGAGATCGCGTTGGCCATCGAGGAGCACACCTGGGTACGCCGTGCCGCCGTGATCGCGGCAGACGATCCGCGCACCGGTTCCACCAACCTGGTGGCCTGCGTTGAGCTGAACCCGAAGGAAGCCGTCCTAATGGACCAGGGCGACGCGGGGACGCACCACCAGTCCAAGGCGAACAAGCTCCAGGTGAAGGTCCAGCTGTCGGATCCCGGTCTGCGCGACGCGCATGAGCTCGAGGGGAGACCGGTGGTGCGGCTGCCCGGCCGGCGGGAGACGGCGCGGCAGCGCCGGGAGGCCTTCGCCCGCAAGACGTACCGCTTCTTCGACGGCGGAGAGGTCACCCGCGACGACATCGTCGCCCTGCTCTCCCCGCGCCCACCGGCCAGGCAGGCACGTGGCCTGACCGACCTCACCTGGCCTCAGTTCGGTGGGCTGCTGCGCTGGTTCGGTCAGTTTCGCAGCGCGGAACGGCTTCTGCCGAAGTACTTCTACGCCTCACCCGGCGCGCTGTACGCCACGCAGCTCTATCTGGAGACCGGGGGGCTCGACGGCCTGGGCGCGGGTGTGTACTACTACCATCCCGTCCATCACACGCTGGTGCGGATCGCGGGTGCCCCGCAGAGCCCCGACGCCCGCCTGACCTTTCACTTCCTGGGCAAGAAGCGGGCCATCCAGCCCGTCTACGCGCACAACATCCGCGAGGTGCTCGAACTGGAAGCCGGGCACATGCTCGGTGTCTTCGAGGAGATCCTCCCGGAGTACGGGCTCGCCATCCGTCCCGACTCCTTCCGGCCGGCGGCGAAGGAGAACCTCCATGTCGCCCCGGAGGACCACTACCTGGGCACCTTCACCGTCGATCGCAACGACGGCGCGCCCGCGGACACCCCCACCGACATCTACGTCCAGGCTCATCCGGGCCGCGTGCACGGTCTGCCGGCCGGCCAGCACCGGTGGACCGGCCACAATCTGGAACACATATCGGACGCGGTCGTCCTGCCCAAGCACGTGATCGCCATCAACCAGCAGGTCTACGAGCGGTCGAGCTTCGGTATCACCGCCGTGAGCCGGGCGGCGGAACCGTGGCTGCAGTACATCGCGCTGGGAGCCAAGCTGCACCATCTGCAGCGCAATGCCCGGCGCATCGGCCTGATGTCCTCCGGCTACAGCTCCAACACGGGCCACCCGCTGCCCGCCGCGCGGCGCGTCCACGACATCCTCGCCTCCTGCGCACTGCCCACGGGCCCGTCGTACTTCTTCCTCGGCGGCAAGGTCAGCGAGGAGCAGATCCGCAGCGAGGGCATGCACGAGGACACGGTGCACATGAACGGACCCTCCGAGATGATCCGTGACGACCTGGCCAAGCGGCTGCCCGACTACATGGTGCCCAACCGTGTCCTCGTGCTGGACGAGCTGCCGCTCACCGCCAACGGCAAGGTCGACGTCCCGGCCGTGGCCGCCCTGGAGCAGGTGCGCTCCGCCGACACCAGCAGGCCCTACGTCGCGCCCGCCACCCCGGCGGAGCGGTGGCTGGCCGACGCATGGGCGGAGGCGCTGAAGTACGAAGACGTGTCCGTGGAGGACGACTTCTTCGCCTCCGGAGGCAACTCGCTGATCGCGGTCGCACTCGTCAGCCGCATCAACCACGTGTTCGGCCTGAGCCTGCCGCTCCAGGTCCTCTTCGAATCCCCACGGCTCGCCGATCTCGCCGCCCGCATCGAGGACCAGCACACCGCGCCCGCCTCACGGCTCGTCCCGCTCACCACCGAAGGCACGGGCCGTCCGGTGTTCTGCTGGCCGGGTCTGGGCGGCTACCCGATGAACCTGCGCCTGCTGGCCCGCGAGGCCAGCGCCGGCCGGCCGTTCTACGGCATCCAGGCGCACGGGATCAACGCGGGTGAGACGCCGTATCCGACCATCGGCGAGATGGCGGCCGCCGACGTCGCCGCCATCCTGCGCGCCCAGCCGGACGGCCCGTACAGCCTCTGGGGCTACTCCTTCGGCGCCCGCCTCGCCTTCGAGGCCGCCTGGCAGCTCGAACAGGCCGGGTACCCCGTCGATCACCTGTTCCTGATCTGCCCCGGCAACCCCCGGGACAGGGTGGCGGGCGCCGGCCGTTTCGTCCGGGAGGCGTCCTACCGCAATCCCGTGTACGTCGCGATCCTGTGCTCCGTGTTCACCAGTAGCGTCAGCGGCCCCCAGGTGGACGCGTGCCTCGCGGCGGCACAGGACGAGGACACCTTCACGAACTTCATCCACCATCAGATGCCGACTCTTGACGAGGCGTTGATCCGCCGCATCATCCGGATCGTCGCAGCCACCTACGAGTTCGACTACACGTTCCGCGAACTCACCGAGCACCGGCTCCGGGCACCAGTGACCGTCTTCAAGGCCGCCGGGGACGACTACTCCTCCCTCGAGAGCCACTCCGGCTGGTCCACGACCTCGCCGACCGTCGTGGAACTCACCGGTGACCACTACAGCGTCCTGAGGGAGAGCGGCATCTCGGAACTCGCCACGGCAATTCACGCCCGAATCAGCGATGCGGCAACTGGAGAGACTCGGCCTGGCCTGGACCGTCGAGGATGAGGGGTTTCAACAGGCGCGGCACATTTACGGTTTGCCGCTCGTGCCGCGCTGACGGTCGAGCTCAACGTGGCCACTGTGCCGATGCTTTGGCCAATCAGTAACAGCCAAGGCCCAGCCTGTGGTCGCCCTGTAACGGGACCACCAAGGCCGGCCCGGGGTCCCTCTTCTGGCCAGATCCCGTGACAGCGAACACCGGGTCACCTTTCAAAGACCGCCGACAGGCCCCGGCACAGCTAGCGGCTGGGCACCGGGGTGAAGCGCTCCGGGGTCGGTGGAGGCTCTATGTGTTGGCTCCAGCCGCCGGTTGGGGCTGGTGTTGAGCGTAGTGGTTGGTCTCGTGTTCGTGGG
>NZ_JBSFGB010000065.1:0-28800 GCF_053596375.1 Streptomyces sp. NPDC001709
CCCTCGGTGTAAACATGGACAGTCGTCCCAGGGTTATCGATTGCAGACCTCACATAGCCTATCCAGCTATCTTTGTACTTCGGGTCCATGTAGTGCGTGAACCCTTTGGAGTCGGCCCATTTGTCGGCGTTGGCGGTTCTGGTGCCAAGAGCCACATCAGTCGGGCAATTGATGTTATGGACGAGGACCGGCGTGGCCCCGGCCATCACATAGTACGTATGCAGTTGCCTGACGGTGAGGTTCCAGCGGTTTGCCGCGCCGGGGGTGGCGTGGGTGGCCGTGACGGAGACGTGGCCGTTGCCCGCGGTGTTGAGGGTGTCGCCGTGGTGGAGTTTGCCGGCGGGGACCCAGCTATGGATGGTGTCGTCCCAGAAGGGGTGGTTGGCGGTGGTGTGTAGGGTCGCGGTGTGGCCGTCCTTGGTGCGGATCGTGACGTCGAGGAGGTCGTGATCGTGGTTGATCCACACGTGCTGGATGGTCCGGGGGCCTCGGTGTTTGCCGGTTGTCGGGTCGCCGGCCTCCACCTTGTCGCCGGGTTTGACCGCAGCGATGGCCTTGGTCTTGCCGTGCGCCAGCAATACGCGGGTCGACGGGCTAAAGCTGCAGCCGCGTTCACCGTTACCGGAGGCCCCGGCGTCAGGTTCGCTAGGCTTTGCGGCGGTTGCTGTGGCCTCTTCGGTGGTTTCGCTGACGACGTTCTTGACTTCGGCCGCTGCCGCGAGGGCGTCTTGTGCGTCACGGGCGTCGGCCAGGGCCGCGGCTGCCGCTTCGGGGGCATCTTCGCCACCGCTGGCTGCCACCTCCAAGAGGACGGTCGTGGCTTTGCCAGCCTTGTAAGCGTCCGTGTTGGTGTGCGCCTTCAGGATGTGCGCCACCGGGCTGCGCGGCTCGACGGCCCGCGGCGGCCCCGCAATGCCCGGAGTCATACCATTTGCTACATCGTGCCCGGCGTTCATCATCGCCCAGCCGGGTGACATTTGCTCAATTTGGTGGACGACTTCATCGAGCGCACCGGCCAGGAAGTCGCGCATGGTTCCCGACGTCGGCGGCCCGTACGTGCCCATCTGCTGGGCCTCGGCGATATCGCACCCGAACTTCGAGGAGATGTTGCAGGCGGAGCCGCTGGACGGTGCCGCTGTGGTGCCTCCGCTGGAGGTTGTGGTTCCGCCGTTTCCTCCCCCGCTGGTGGTTGGGGAGTAGTCCGTACCGCCGGATGAGCCGTGTGTGGGGCAGGGGATGTCCTCCGGGCCGTCGCCGCAGGCCAGGCGCAGGCCGGTGGGGTCGCTGCCGGTGCTGGGGTCGTCGCCAGCGTAGGAGTAGCCGCTCATCTGGTTCGGGTCGCCGGCCTCCATCAGGGGGTCGGCGGTCAGGAAGCGGCCTTGGACGGGGTCGTAGTTGCGGGCGCCGAGCAGGTCGAGGCCTGTGGTGGGATCGGCGGGTTTGCCGAGGTAGCCGTGGTTGTCGGCCCAGGTGGCCGGCTGGGGGCCGCGGGGATTGCCGTAGGGGTCGAAGTAGCGGCGGGTGACCGCCAGGTTCGAGGCGGCGAGGTCTTCCGTGGCCGTGCCCTGGGCGTTGGAGACCTCGTAGGCCAGCGTGCCGTCGGAGGAGCGCACCTCGGTGATGCCATCCGGGCCGGGGTAGTAGCGCTGGCCCTTGACCGTTCCCGCGCCGGTGCTGAGGGTGAGCTGTTCGGCGCCGCCGAAGAGGTAGAGGATCTTGCTGGTCGGTGTGGTCTGCAGCAGCCGGCTGCCGCCGGCGTCGTAGAGGTAGCTGGTGGTCTGGTCCTTGCCGCCGGACGGCGTGGTCACCGAGGCCGTCCGGCCCTCGGCGTCATAGGCGAAGGACTGGGTGGCGCCGGGCAGGACGGCGCCCATGGTCGCGTTCGTCCAGCGCTGCGCCGACGTCCCGTTGCAGGTCCAGATCTGCAGCTGGGTGCCGTTGGTGGTCGAGGACGACGGATCGTCCAGGCACTTGCCAGACGCGGTGTTGACCAGGGAGCCGTTCGCGCCGGCCTTCCACTGCTGACCGGCGCTGCCGTTGCAGGTGTACAGGTCGGTCTTGGTGCCGTTGGTCGTACCGCCACCTGATGCGTCGAGGCACTTGCCCAGCACGCGCACTGTGCCGTCGGTGCCGATCGTCCACTGCTCGGCGCCGGAGCCGTTGCAGGTCCACAGGTCGATCTTGTTGCCGTCGGTGGTGGCGGAGGAGGAGTCGTCGACGCACAGTTTCGTGCCCGAGCGGGTCAGGCCGGAGACGAGCGGGCCCGTCATGGTGACCATTCGGCCGGTGGTGCCGCCGGCTCCGTTGTAGGCCGGGGTCATCGTGGCTGTGCCGCCCGGTCCGGTGGTGGTGATCTTGGTGGCGGCGTTGGCGAGGGTGGCGGGGGAGGTTCCGCTGCCGGGGTAGGTCGCCGTCTGGGTGACGTCGTTGGCGGTGGTGCCGGAGGGGTCGTGCTGCACCTGCTGGGTTCGGTCACCCAGGGCGTTGTAGGTGTACGACTGCCAGTACGGGGCCGGGCCGCCGACGGTGGGAGCCGAGGGGGTGCTGGTCGTGCATCCGCCGGTGCTGCCGGCCCCGGCGGTGGTGAGGCCTGCGGTGTCGGTCCAGGCTGTCGTCAGTCGGTTCAGGTGGTCGTAGGTGTAGCACTGGGTGTCCGTGGTGCCGCCGGACTGGGCGTCGGAGACGGCGGTGACGTCGCCTGCCTGGCTGTAGCGGTAGCTGGTGACGTCGAGTGCGGAGGTGGCACTGGTCTGCAGCTGCACGCTGGACTGGGTGACGCGGCCGGTGGCGGCGTCGTAGGAGAAGGTCGGCTCGACCTGTTCTCCGTACAGGCCCCACCGGGTGTCGGTCACCTGGCCGAGCGGGGTGTAGTCGGTGGTGTCGAGGTAGGTGCCGTTGCCGCCGAATCCGTCGAGCAGGCCCTGCAGGTCGTAGCCGTAGCCGACGGTCTCGGAGGGGAGGCCGCCGTCCGCGCCGTAGTCGGCCTCGGAGAGCAGCCCCATGACGGGGGTGTAGCTGTACTTGACGGTGTAGGTGTTGGAGTTGCTGCCGGTGCCGTTGCTGGGGAAGCCGGTCGATGTCGGGATGGTGGTGGAGGCGCCGGTGGGCTGGTAGTCGGTGGTGTAGCCGGTGACGGCCTGGGTGTAGTCGTCTCCGCCGGTGCCGCCCACGTAGCGGGTGGAGGAGGTGGGGTATCCCTTGGCCAGGGTGTCGTAGGTGAAGGAGGCGAGTTCCTTGGTCGGGTCCGGGGTCGCGGACCAGGCGCCCGAGTACTCGGCGGTCTTACGGTCCAGGACGTCGTAGGCGTAGGAGAGGATCTGGCCGCGCGCGTCGGTGGTCTGCAGCAGGTTGCCGAGATTGTCGTACTTGTCGAACGTGGTGGTGCCGGTGTCGGGGTCGGTCTGCTTGGTCTCCTGGCCCAGCAGGTCGTAGCTGTAGGTCCACTTGTTGCCCGCGTTGTCGCTCATCGTGGCGACCTGGCCGGCGGGCGTGTAGGTGTAGTTGGTGACGACCGCGTCGGATGCTTTGCCGGTCGGTGTGGCGGTGTCGTTGTACGCCCAGGTTGCGGTGGTCTGGCCGAGGGCGTTGGTGAAGGACGAGGTCGCTGTGCCACCGGCGGCGGGGGTGGTGTCGGTGCGGTCGACGCCCGGGTAGGCGGTGGTGGACTGCCACTGCTGCGTTCCCTTGGACCACAGCTGGGTGGCGGTGGTGCGTCCCTGCCCGTCGTGGACGGCTACCTGCTGGGAGGGCACCTGGTTGTCGTCGGCGACCCACATGGTGGTCGTCGGGGAGGTGCTGCTCTCGTAGTAGGTGCTGTTGGTTTTCCGCGCCCAGCCGTGGCTGTCGTAGAAGGTGTCGGAGATCAGCCGTCCGGCCTGGTTGTTGGCGGTGGTGGACTGCGTCTGGCGCAGCTGCAGCATGCCGTCGTAGATGTTGATGGCGGTGCTGTAGTTGCCGTCGTCGCGCAGGGTTTTGGTGGTGACGGTGTTGGGTGCCGTGCCGTTGACGGCGTAGGCGAAGGTTCGGCTGGCGCTTTGTGAGGTCGGGCGTCCCGGCAGCCACATCGCGGTGCGGCGTCCGAGGGCGTCGTAGTCGATGGTTGTGGTGCGGCCGTTGGGGTCGGTGCTGGTCATGGTCAGGCCGCGCAGCGGGTCTATGACGGAGGTGGTGGTCCAGTTGCGCGGGTTGGTGGTGACGAGCTGGGTCGGCAGCTGTCCGGTGGTGGGGGTGAAGGTGGTCTTGGTGGTGTTGCCAGCCGCGTCCTGGACCTGGACGGCGCGCCCGTAGGGGTCGTAGGCGATCGCCTGGGTCGTGCGGTAGGCGGGGGTTCCCCCGCTGTAGCCCGTGATGATCTGGGTGGCTGTCAGGTCGCCGGTGGTGCCCAGGTGGCCGAACGTGCCCGGGTTGGCGACGGTGCCGTCACCGTCGTAGAACATCCGCTTGTCGGAGATGGTGGTGCTGGTGCCCGGTGTGGTGCTGCAGGGGCCGGCGACGGCGAGGATCTCGTCCGGGTAGGAGCGCATCATCGGGTTGCCGCTGGGCGGGGTGGCGTAGGTGGTGGTGGCGCACTTCTCCTGGGAGGCCACGCTGACGTCGCCCTTGGCGTCGATGGTGGTGGGCAGGGCGTCACCGTTGTACGAGGTGTCGGTCTCGGCCTCGCGCCAGCTGCCGCTCGCGAGCAGCCCGTAGGTCCGCTGCTGGCTGGTCTTGATCATGCGGGCGACGACGGCGGGCAGCGAGGAGCCGCTGCTGTGGGTCGCCGTGGTGGTGAAGGACTGCGGGAGATCGATCTGTTTGGCGTCGATACTGCCGCCGGCAGCGGTGTAGGTGTCGGCTTCCAGCGGGGTCCCGCTCAGCCAGTCGCTGTCGGTGACGGTGTCGCCGACGCTGTCCGTCACGCTGACCGAGCGCTTGGACCCGTCCGCGCGGACATCACCGTCCATGCCCTGCAGGTACGTGGTGGTCTTCTGGGTGATCGGATCGGATCCTGCACCGGTGGTGACGGTGACGGTGCGGTAGCCGCGGAACTGGTCCCACGTGCGGTAGGTGTCGTCGGTCAGTTCGGAGTCGTCGCGATGCCAGGCGGCCCCGGAGTACGTGTAGTTAGAGACCTGTGTGGGTGAGCCCGTGCTGGTCAGGTCGGAGACGTCGACCGTCTTGACCCGGGTCTTGTTGAACCAGTCGGAGACAGGTGTGACCCCGCCGGGGACGGTCCAGTACACGTTGTAGCAGGACATGGTGTCGGCATCGGGCGAGGACGGCATCGTGTGGTTCAGCCGGGAGCAGTCCGGGTCGCTGTAGGTGACGGCGATGGACTCGCCGGTTTCCGTGGTGATGGAGGAGATCCTCGGGTGGAACAGCGCCGGTTCGTTGCCGCCGTCGACCCGGTTGTCGATCTCAGTGCCGAGGAAGCTGACCTTCGGCTGCGTGATCGCACTGCTGCTGCCGCCACCGGTGGTGTCGTTGCCGGTGTGCTGGATGGAGCTGAGCCACATCACGGACTGCAGCTCGCCTGCGTCGGCCGCGTCTTTGCCGGTCTGGCCGGTGACCGGGTCGACGGTGCCGCCGGCGTCGGAGTACGTCTGGGTCAGCTGATAGCTGTCGACATCTGTCAGGGTGCCGCCGACGTTGACCTGGGTGACGACCGAGTCCAGCCGATCGGTGGACCAGAAGGACGGGGCCGTGGTCAGGCAGACGTTCGAGCCGGTGCCGGATGTGGTGTCGGTCGATGCGCAGTTCAGGTCGTAGGGAACGTCCGGCCAGTTGGTGGCGGTCTTGTCGTTGAGGTTGGAGTACGAGCAGTCGGTGAAGGTCGACGAGGTCTGGCAGCGCTGGGCGGTGTTGAACAGCACGCGTGCGCCGGGCTTGCTTCCGGCGTTCTCGTCCGCCAGCTGGTAGCCGTAGTCGATCTCGGTCAGGTAGCCGCCGCGGACGTACTTGGTCAGCGTTCCGGAACCGCCGGTGGCGGCCACCTGGCCGCCGCCGCGGTCGTAGTAGTTGGTCTCGGTGGCGTAGGTGTAGCGCTGGACGTTGGCGTGCGGGTCGACGACGAAGTCGAGGTTGAACCGGTAGCCCATCGTGCACTGGGAGTCCTTGCCCTGACCGGAGTCGTAGCAGGGATCTGTCGACTTGGGGCTGTAGACCGGTTCGCCCCAGGCGCTGTTGGTGGCGGCGTCCGAGGTGGTTCCGGGGGCGTGGTTGCGCCCGAAGTAGTAGGCGGTGCCGTCGGTCGTGGTGACCTTGAAGTACTCGCCGTTCCACAGGCCGTTGTCGGCGCCGCCGAGTTCCTCGATCTTCGTTCCGTCGTCACCCTGCAGGTGCCAGGTCTGGTTCGCTGTCGGCGTGGCGGAGTTGCTGGAGTCGTCGCGGACCAGGGTGCCGGAGTGGCCGCCCAGGGAGAGGGTGGCGAGCCAGCCGCCCCAGCACAGGTCGGCGGAGTCGCTGATGCCGTCCTGCTTGCACGGCTTGTAGGAGCGCTCGATGTAGCCGGGCGAGTACGACCAGCCGTCACCGATCCACGACGACTGGGAGTTGCGGGCGGAGGTCTCGCCGTCTTCGGACTGGGAGTCGTAGGAGAAGGCGACGGAAGGAGCCGCCCCGCCGAGCGAGCGCGGTACGGAGATCGGGTAGGAGTAGGTGAACGCGCCCGTCCCGTTGGCGGTCCAGCTGCCCGAGGGGTTCAGGCTGGTGGCCGTGTAGTCGCCCTGCGAGCCGGACGTTCCGGAGATCGCCTCGACGGCCGTCATCGGCGCCATCGAGGCGGATCCGGCCGTGGCGTCGGCGTGGATGCCTGTGCCGGCCGTGCCAGACGTCGCGGCGCGGGGCAGGTCGAGGGTGGCCGTGAGTTTCTTGGCGACCGGGTTGTTGGTCGAGGCGAGCCGGGTGCGTACCCGGCAGGCGCGTTTCTGGGGGGTCGTCAGGATGCAGCCGGGGACGGTCACCAGGTGCAGGCGGGAAGCGAACCCACCGCCGTATGCCTTGTCGAGCGCGGAGTAGTCGAGGGTGATCGCCACCCGGCCCGATGACCGGGCGCCATCGCCGCGTGCGAAGCCGACCAGCATGCCGTCCACTCCAGCTGCCTGGGCCTGGGCATGACTCGCGAGCTGTACGCGCACCGAGCTCGGCGCGCTCGGAGCCGCACCGCGTTTCTTCGCCGCCTGCTTGGCCGGAGCGACCCACACCGGCAGGTTGCCGGCCCGCGCGGAAGAGGAAGCTGCAGGCTCACTGCCGCTCTTGCGCTTTGCGGCTGACGTGGTGACAGAGGACTGGTTCCTCCGTGTCAGCACGACCGTGCTGCTTCCGGCGCTCGGCCACGACGGGCGGGACGGCCGGTAGGTCGGCAACAGCTTGTTCGGCTTCAGGGATTTGACGGTGCGTCTGGTCAGGGGATGTCCGCCGACGCTGGGCGTCTTGTAGGTCGGCCCGGCGCTCCACAGCTTGCCGTCGTAGTGATACTCCGGCACCCCTTGGGCGACAGCCGCCGACACGACCAGCGTGGAAGCGGCGACGGTCGCTGTCGCCACCGTGAGCCCACGCCCCCATATCTGTCTGCGCACAGTCGCGAACCAGCGCACGCCAGAACCCACCTCGAAGCCCCCCTCTTACCGAGCGCCCCAAGGTGAAGAAACGGTAAGGAACCCGTAACGGCGCAGTGACGGTAGAAACGGAGGAACCTTATTGATCAGACATCAGTTCGGCAATACCCTGTGCCGGCGGTCCCGCCTGGAACTGCGGCCGCTCCTGTCACTCAACTCGCCCATCAGCGCCCGGCGACGACACACGGGGCACGTCCAGTCCGCCCGCGTACGCGTACGTCACTGATGGCTCGTCGGACCGGACACCAGTCCTGATCCACACCTCGAAGGGGTTCCCATGGGGGGAAGAACGCACCTGCACCGCAGACGGTGGCGCACCGCGCCGCACCACCTGGCCGTCATGGCGGTCCTGGGGGCGCTGACCTTCGGGGCAGCCCCGACCGCCACCGCGGACAGCAGCGACCCCACCGCCGGCAACCCCACGCAAAGCGCCCTTCTGCAGGCCCAGGCCACCGGTAAATCCGTCCCGGTCGACTCGCTGACCAGCGAGACGTCGACGACCACGGCCAATCCGGACGGATCGCTCACGACGACCGAGTACGTCCAGCCGGTGCGGGTGATGAAGAACGACACCTGGACACCAGTGGACGCATCGCTGGTGAAGAACTCGGACGGCTCGTTCAGCACGGCGGCGACACCCAACGGCGTCACCCTCTCAGGCGGCGGCAGCGGTCCGCTCGTCAGCCTCACCGACCCGGCCGGACACAGCCTCGCGCTCTCCGTGCCCTTCACCCTGCCGGCCCCGACGGTCAACGGGGACACCGCGCTGTACGCTTCGGTCCTGCCCGGCGTCGATCTGCAGGCCACCATCAGCGACCAAGGCGGCTTCAGCGACGTGCTGATCGTCCACGACGCCACGGCCGCCGCCAACCCCGATCTGCGCCGCCTCACCCTGGCAGCTGCCACCCAAGGACTCACCCTCGCCGGTACGGCTGACGGCGGGATGACCGCGAAGGCGGCCGACGGCACCACCGCCTACACCGCCAGCGCCCCCATGATGTGGGATTCACCTTCAACAACCGCAACGACCAGTGTTCATACCGCGTCCCTGCGCATGGACAACACCACGAGCACCACCTCGCCCACCGACGGGCCGGCGCCAGGAGCCGACGTCGCGCCGGTGACCATGACGACCACCAGCAGCGGCCTCACCCTCACCCCCGACTCGGCCATGCTCACCGACACCAGCACCACCTGGCCGGTGTACATCGACCCGGGCGTCGCACCGAGCGAGACGACCAACCACTACTTCGAGGCTCAGCGGGGCTGCGACTCCTCATCGGCGAGCTCTCACGAGTACGACTACCCGCAGCGCTTCGGCGAAGGAGTTGGCTACCAGCGCTACGCCTCGTCCAACGGGGACTGCATCGGCGCCGAGCGCGCGTTCTACGAGCTGGATACCAGCAATCTCAACAGCAGCATGCACATCATCTCGGCAGATCTGCATCTGACGGAGACCTACGCCGAGGCCTACGGCTGCACGCACACCGCACCCCTCACGCTCAAGTGGACCGGACGCATCTCCTCCGGCATGTACTGGGACACCCAGCCGAGCGTCGTCTCCACGATCGGCACCAAGAACCCGACCAGCGCCTACAACGGCGCCTACGTCAATCAGCCCACCAGTTGCGGCGACCAGAGCGTGAAGTTCACGGTGACCGGCCAGATCGCATCCGTCGCCGCACACAACGACGACACATGGACCGTGGGCCTGTACGGCGACGAGGACTCTTCCACCAGCGACATCGACTTCATGCGGTACTCCACCAACCCCTACATCCAAACCACCTACGACATCCCGCCCGACACTCCGACCGGCGAGGCCACCACACCCAACGCACAAAACCCCTCCGGCGCAAACTGCGGCAGCAGCACCCGCGGTTGGCTCGGTCAGACGGCGCTGGACGGCAACAACAGCGACATCACCCTCAACGCCAAACTGACCTCCAACGTCAGCGGCGAGAATGTCAAGGCCGACTACACCGTCTGGGACGACCAGACTGCCAACAGCAGCGGAAACGCGGCCACGGTCTCAACACCGAGCAGCGGCTACGTCGCCTCCGGCACGACGGTGCACATCAACATCGGCACCACCGTGCAGGACGGCCACCAGTACGGATGGCAGGTCCGCGCCTACGACGGAACCCTCTATTCCTCCTGGAACAGTCCGTGCGGCTTCAAGGTCGACCTGACCCCGCCGTCCCAGGCTGCCGTGACCACGCCTAGCACGGTTTTCCCGCCCTCCGGAAGCGGCCAGACACCCACCGGGTACGCCGGGCAGACCAGCAGCATCACCGTCACCAGCAGCGACCCCACCCCGACCGGATGCACCCGCGGCACCTGCTTGTCCAGCGACGTCTGGCGCTTTTGCTACGCGCTCGACGTCCAGCCGGCGGTCAACTGCCCCGACTACGTGACCGCGACGGCCAACTCCAATGGCACACCCAGCGCCTCGATCCCGCTCGACCCGACGACATGGGGCACCCACACCCTCTATGTCGAAGCCGAGGATCACGCCGGCAACACCCAGGCCCTGCCGGCCACATACACCTTCTATGCCCCCTGGAACCCGGCCACCAAGGTCACTGCGGGCGACCTCAGCGGGGACGGCGTCCCCGATCTGCTCGGCACCACCAAGAGCGGCGACCTCACGCTCCTGCCGGGCAACACCGACCCCGGCAACTCCCCCACCGTCGCCTCCACCACATCCCAGAGCCCCGACGGCAAGACCGGCTGGAACCAGTACCTGATCACCCACCGCGGCAGCATCAAACAGGACGGCCTGGACGACCTGTTCGCCTACAACAAAAACAGCCACAACCTGTACGTCTACAAAAACGACGGCGCCATCTCCTCGGGCACCGCCGGCCACTTCACCGACACCGCCGACGTCTACGGCCCGCTCGCCCGGCCCCAGTGCCTCCCCACGGCGGACAACACCCACAACTGCGACACGTACAACACGGCCGACTGGTCCTCGGTGGCCCAGATGATCGCTCCCGGCGACGTCTACGGAACCGGCTACCCCGACCTGATCACGATCGAGAACAAGCAACTCTGGCTGTACAAGGGCTCCGCCCAGGACAGCAGCTACCTCGGCCCGGCCACCGGCGGCACCACCAGCACCACACCCGTGCTGCTCGGCACCGGTGACTGGTCCCACTTCACCCTCATCGCCCCCGGAACCGTCAGCAGCACCCCCACCCTGTGGGCCCGGGACAACAACACCGGAACGCTCTACACCTTCCCCCTCACCGCCGACAGCAATGGCCTGCCCCCGTCGCTGACCGCACCCGTCTCATCCCCGCTGACCTCCGGGCTCACCGCCACCGACGGCTCCAGCCTGTGCGCGGACGACTCCCACTCCGCCACCCAGAACGGCAACAAGATCCAGATCTGGGGCTGCAACAACACCCTCGCCCAGTCCTGGACCCCCGCAGCGGACGGCTCGATCCGCGTGCTCGGCAAGTGCCTGGACGTCACCCACAGCGGCACCACAGACGGCACCCCGATCGACCTGTGGACCTGCAACGGCACCGGCGCGCAGCAGTGGACACCCGGCTCCAACCACTCGCTGGTCAACCCCGAATCGGGCAAGTGCCTGGACGACCCCAGCTCCTCCCTCACTCCCGGGACCCAGCTGCAGCTGCACACCTGCAACGGCACCAACGCCCAGAGCTGGACCTCCGGCACACCAAGCACCTGGTCCAGCAATGCCGCCACCGCTCTGCCCGTCACGCTCCCAGCCAGTGACTACCCGACCATCGCCTCGCCCGGAAACCTCAACGGAACCACCGCCGGCTACCCCGACCTCTACACGACCACACCGGCCGGTGAACTCATCGAATACCCCGGCGCCACCCCCGACACCAACCACGTGGCCACCTTCGGCTCGCCCGTGACGGTCGGCTACTACAACGCCGCGAGCGCCGCCTGGCCCCTGAACGACGCCACCGGCATCACCGCAACCGACTCCGTCGGCACCAACAACGCCACCCTCAACGGCGCCGCCACCTGGACCAACGACTCCAGCCGCGGAACCGTCCTCGGCCTGGACGGCACCACCGGCTACGCCGCAAGCACCTCCAGTGCCCTGCCCACCGGCACCCACACCGACCCCGCCGACGGCACCACCACCGACAACAACAGCTTCAGCGTCTCCGCCTGGGTCAAGCTCAACAGCCTGACCAACAACTCCACCTTTGTCTCCCAGTCCGACAGCGCCGGCAACGCCAACGCCTACCAGCTGTACTACTCCTCCGGCTCCCAGAAATGGGCCTTCAGCCGCCACAACGACGACACCACCAGCACCGACTTCACCGCCGTCTACGGCACCAAAGCCACCACCGGCACATGGACCCACCTCGTCGGCGTCTACGACGGACCGACCAACACCCTCAACCTCTACGTCAACGGAACCCTCACCGCGACCAAGACCTTCGCCGGCGCGCCCTGGCCCGCCACCGGCCCCGTCCAGATCGGCCGCCGCCTCTACCAGGGCACCTACGGCGAATACGCCAACGCCGACATCAGCAACGTCCAGCTCTACGGCACCGCACTCCCCCCATCCGAGATCAGCGCACTCGACTACGACCAGACCCCCTACACACAACTCAGCTAAACAACCACGCGGTGCGGGCCCCGGCTCTCCCAGAGCCGGGGCCCGCATGCCGACACCCGCTCGCCAGCCGGCAGCAGTACCACCAGCCCTGAGGCGAAACGATGCCCGCTACGGAGGTTCGAGCAAGTGTTCGTGATCTGCCCCTGCCAACTGACCCGGTGAAGTCATGATGCGTAGAAGAACCAAAGGGTTTCTCATCGGCGTGGCGTTGGTGCCGATTACGGTCGACGTGAGTGCGTGCTCATCCTCGTCGGCCCCCAAGACCATCGAGGCCCCCCCGGCGGGCTTCCGCCCAGTCCGCAGACCCAGACCACGACGTGTGGACCGGGGAAGACCTGTCAACCCTGCTGCTATCGGTCCGCGACCTACCCAAAGGCAAAAGATACAAGGTGCAGAAAGGGTACCCAGTCAACAGCGGTACACATTTCGGCGGTCCATTCACCAAGCCTGTCAAAGCACACTGCGAATGGCTCCTGAGCACTACGTGGTCTGAGGCCTCCAACGTCGGGGCCGCCTCCTACGCCAGCTCCTACTTCGCCAACGCCGCGCAAAACGAGTACATCGAGGATATCGACTCCTACCGCAGCACCGACGCCTGGACCGCCATGGACCGCCATGGACCGCCTCAAGAAGTACGCGCGAAGCTGCTCCACCTTCAAGGACACCGACGGAGCACCGATCACCGTCACAGCAACGACGAAAGCACTGCCAGGCGTGAGCGACGACAGCCTCGAAATCGACATGACCTCCAATGTCAACCCAATCGCGGGGACCACCGCAATCGTCTCCCGGATCGGGCACGACATCATTTTCTCCACCTCCACTGATACCCGCTCTCAAGCGAGACAGACGGCCGAGGAGAACGCACGCAAACTCACGACCGCCGTGAAGGCCAAAACCGGGAACTGACGGGCCAACCTCAGACTCCACGCGTGGACCTGATGCGACAACTCCCTCAGTCCGCCTTCACTCACCCCTCACGGGCCCACAGATGGGCTGGGGACACGCGCACGGGAAGGAAATACCTGTTCAGGCGAGCGTAACCGGCGCGACAGGCGTGCGTTGCGCCCTACATGGACGAACTTCTCGATCCCGCCTTCGATATGCCGGAGCTGTACGAGCCGCGCCTGCCACTGCTCACTCTCACCGAGGCGCACCAGCTGCTGGACGTCCTGCAGCACTTCGGCACGACCGATCACGACTGAGGCGCCCAGGCCCGCCACTTCGCCGCCGAACTCGCCGCTCGCGTCCCCTCACACGACGCCTGACGATCGGCCCGCCCTGCTCGCCGAGGAGGCGAGGCGCGACAGCTCCGGTCGGCGGCGGCACAGGCTCCGCAGCCCGCCTCCGCGTCCAGCAACCCAAAACGGCACGTAAGCGGGTGAAACCCGGATAGAGTCGCTCTGCACTTGCTCGTCTCCAAGGGGGGTTCCTTTGCGCGCTCGTCTTGCCGTCTCAGCGGTGGCTGTCGCCGTGGCCGGCGTCTTCTTCAGTGCACCGGCCGCGTGCGCGGCGACGCTGCCGTCGACCAACACCGCGCACCACTGCATCCCGCACACCACCGGCGTGTGCGGCTGGACACACCACCAAAAGCCCAGGGACAAGTACGAGACGGCCAAGTGCCAGGACGCCTCCCTGTCGTACTCGCGGCACTCGCAGGGCACCTGTTCCCACCATCACGGCGTCCGCTACTGGTTCAAGTAGCCCTCTCTCCCACACGCTGGCCGCCTCCTCCGCGCCCGGAGAAGGCGGCCAGCGCGCTGTCCAGGCGGGCTATGAGCCGGTGCACCCACCATCACCTCAGTAACGGGGTCCGCCGCGGTGGTCGCAGGCGCCGCCACGGTGGTCACCGCGGTGGTCGCCACAGCTCAGGAGACGGGCATCGGCGAACCGGACCCGGCAGTTCCCGGGAGCTCGGTCGAAAAGCAGTGGTTCCGCCTTCGCCCTCTGCGTCTTCTGCGGGCGCCGGAGCTGCGGACTGAGCATCAGCAGGTCCATGAACCGCTTCGGTGGTGGGGAGCCGCCATCTTCCGGGGCACCGTAGCGCGACCCGTCGCAGCTCAGCGTTATGAGGCGGGAGGAAGAAACCCAGAAGCACCATCCCGGCGTACGAGGCGAGCACGCTTCCCAGCGTTCCACTGATGACCGGCGAGTTGAGGATGCCGGTGACGGAGGCTCCCCAGGTAAGTAGTCGGCGTTCCGGGAATTCGCCGAACAGCCCCTTGTCTTGCTGGTCAAAGCCCTGCGTGAGATCGCGCCGGAGGGCGGTCCGCTGCGACCGGAGACGCGACCAGAGGTGTGACCGGAGCCGCGCCCAGACGCGCGACCGGAAGTGCGACCAGAGGCGCGACCCCGGTGGCGCATCCGCCCCATCTCCCGGGAGACGGGGCGGAAGGCGACAGGCCCTGCACCCTGACGCCGGCATGCAGGGCGGTAGCCGCCGCGAGGCGTTAGTCGCAGGTGTTGAGCATCTCGGTGAGCTTGGTCTTCTCAGGCGGCGTGATGCTCAGCCCGTACACGTACTTGATGTCGGTCCAGGCCCGCGAGTAGGTGCACCAGTAGTCCTTGTTCGGCGGCGCCCACTGGTCCGGGGACTGATCGCCCTTGGAGCGGTTGGAAGCGGCGGAGACGGCGATCAGCTGAGAGTGGTCGAGGTCGTTGGCGAACTTCTTGCGCTTGTCGGTGGTCCAGGTGTCGGCGCCAGAGCGCCAGGCGTTGGCGAGGGGGACCATGTGGTCGATGTCGACCTTGGAGGCGGCATCGAGGGTCTTGCCGTCGTAGGGGCTGTACCAGGTCCCCGTGATAGCCCGGCACATCGAGTCCTGAGTGACGCCTCGTCCGTCGCGGGAGAGGACGACTTCCCGGGTGTCGCATTCCCCGTACTGCTTGATCCAGTGGGGGAACTTCGCCCGCGAGTAGCCGGCCATCGAGTGCGGGGCGTCGATGGTGAGTTCGCCGAGTTCCTTCAGGGCGACGTCGGTGGCCGGCGGCTCGGGCAGGTCACGCCGCACGACCGTGGAGGCGGCCGTGGTTGTGGGGGGCGCAGCGGATGCGGGCGCGGGGGTTGCCGTGACGAGGAGGGACAGGCACGTCAGGGCCAGGGTGGCGGCGCGGCGCCGCACAGATGAGATGATCACGATGCATCAACTACCAGAGCACGCAGCCGTGTTGCTGCTTTGTCGCCCGGTCGCGGCATGGCGCTGCACAAAGTGGACACGGAGAACCGTTCCGCCAGCCTGGCCGCCTCCTGCTACCGGGTGACGCGGCGCGGATCAGCCCAGGCTGGTGAGTGCGAGCAGCTAGGCTCTGAATGCGGATGATCACTCAGCGCGAGGAAAGAGGCTGTGCCTCATGAACAAGGCTGGCGCCGAGACAACCCCTGAGTCACTCGTCGACACCGTGGAGGCCGGGCCCGGTGGCGCCATGACCGACGAGGTCGGAGTCATCACGGGCGAGCTGACCGTGGCCACGACGCGGCTCGCTGACGGAAGGGCCCAGATCGCGATCCAGTACGCGGGCGCCGAAGAGTGGTACACACTCACCGGCAGCCCCGCCCCCCTCCCCTCCGGCGGGTTGAACGCTCTCCATCAGGATGTGCTCGAGCGTGTCCGTCACGGCGGTGGCGCCAAAGCCCCGAACTAACAGCGGGCAGATGCATGCGCGGCATCGCCACCGACGATGCCGCCCACTCCCCCACGATGCCATGTACTCCCCGACGGTGGAGTCCACTCCATGCCGAGTGGGGCGGTGCATCGTCGGTGCGCACCGCAGCATCGGGTGCCCGGCATCGGGTGCGCTCAGTGGCCGGCCTCCCGGCCGCGGTGCGATCCGGGCTCCTGCAGGCGGTGCGCCTGCTGGTCGTCCTCGCGCCCCGGGCGCGGTCCGTCGGTATCGTCCCGGTCGACGTAGCGGTCCGCGCGGGCGCGGGAGTCGTTGGCCGCCTGGGTGCACACGTCCTGGAGGTGGCGCAACCGATCGGCCGTGAGATCGAGGGCTTCCACGTCCGTGCGCGGTGTGGCTGTACGGACGGCCTGATCAGCTCGTCGTAACCGTCCGGCCCAGATCAGGGAGACATCAGTCCCCTGTCAGGGACCCGTGTCACTCTCTTTCACGTGAACGGCCCAGGCGACGCCACCGGGGCCGGGTACAAGGAGAGGTGCCCGGAGTGGTTGATCGGTGACCAGCGAGCACGCCTCAAGGTCGGACCCCCACGGGGGTCCACGCAGGTTCGAATCCTGCCCTCTCCGCCCCATACAGCCCGCGGTCACCGACGAACTGCCCGGTGAGCGCGGGCTGATGTCGAGGGTCGGTCAGTTGGTGCAGGTGTCGAGCATCGAGGACAGCGCTGCCTTCTCCTTGTCGGTGGTGGTCAGCTTCCAGATGGACTTGATGTGGGTGTAGTCCTCGGCGTACGTGCACCAGAAGGCGTGGTTGGTGGGCTTCCAGTCGGCCGGCCCGCTGTCCGACTTCGAGCTGTTCGCGGACTCCGACGCTATCAGCAGCTGGGGGTCTTTGAGGTCGTTGCCGAAGGCCTTGCGCTGATCCGGACTCCAGGTGTCGGCGCCGGAGCGCCAGGCTTCGGCGAGGGGGACCATGTGGTCGATGGTGGCCTTGGCGACGTCGGTGACGGTGGTGTCGTCGTAAGCCGAGTACCAGGTGCCGGAAGCCGGCTGGCAGTGGTCGGGTTTGTCCTGGACGTTCTTGCCGTCGCGGGCCAGGACGTCCTGGCGGGTAGTACAGCCGTCGGGCTGGGTGGACCAGATGTCGAACTTGTCGCGGGCGTAGCCGTTCATCGAATGCGGTGGGGCGACAGTGAGCGCGGCCAGCTCCGCGCGGGCCGTCTGCAACGGCGGCGGCGCGGGCGGATCGGCGAGGGCCGGGGCTGCACTGACACCGACCAGAAGCAGACCGGTTGCGGACAGGCCGACAAGGGCGTGGCGCATGAACTCTCCAAGGGTTGTGGGGGGTTGGAGATGCACATACGAGATAACCGCAGCCGTCGCACAGTGCGCTACGCGCGTGGACTGGATGCGACAACTCCCCCACGCCGCCTTCACCCACACCTCACGGCTCCAAGACGGGCAGGGAGCGCAGCGCGCCCGCCGTGAAGGGAGTAAACCCCTGGTCAGGGGCTGGCCGTAACCAGGACGACCAATATGCGTTGCGCCCTACATGGACGAACTTCTCGATCCCGCATTCGGCATGCCGGAGCTGCATGAGCCGCGCCTGCCGCTGCTCACGCTCACCGAGGCGCACCAGCTGCTGGATGTCCTGCAGCACTTCGGCACGATGGATCACGACTGGGGCGCCCAGGCCCGCCACTTCGCCGCCGAACTCGCAGCCCGCGTCCCCTCACGCGACGCCTGACGATCGGCTCCCTGCTCCCCGAGGAGACACCTCGCGACAGCTCCGGTCGGCACCGCACGGGCTCTGCAGCCGGCCGCCGTGTCCGGCAATCCAAAACGGCACGTAAGCGGTTGAAAACCGGATAGGGTCCCCCTGCACTTGCTCAACTCCAAAGGGGGGTTCCTTTGCGCGCTCGTCTTGCCGTCTCGGTGGTGGCTGTCGCCCTGGCCGGTGTCTTCTTCAGCGCACCCGCGGCGTCCGCCGCGACACTGCCGTCGACCAACACCGCCCACCACTGCATCTCCCACACCACTGGCGTGTGCGGCTGGACGCACCATCAAAAGCCCAAGGACAAGTACGAGACCGCGAAGTGCGTGGATGCCTCGCTGTCGTACTCGCGGCACTCGCAGGGCACCTGCTCCCACCACCACGGTGTCCGCTACTGGTTCAAGTAGACGGCCACGCACCGCAGGTCGCCTCCTCCGCACCCGGAGAAGGCGACCTGCGCGCTGTGGGACCGGCCCGTAAACCAGCCGGCCAGCTACCGTCGCGGGAGTACGGCCGGCTATCTGCCTGTCGGGCGGAAGGTGATGCCGTACTCGCGGCCGAACCGGTTGGCCTCAGCGCCAAAGCCGCCCACCGAGCGCAGGTAGAAGGCGTAGGCCACCGACTCGATCTGCTCCTCGTTCAGGTACAGCACCCACCGGCTGCCGAGCTGGCACGCGGTGCGCACCTTCTCCTCCAGGCCCTCGGCCCGCGTCACCCGCAGCCGGGCACCGAGGTGCACGTACAGGCGCAGCGCGTCCATCTCCGAGCGGCGCAGCTCCACCAGCTGCTCACCGCCAGCTGGCCCGACGGGCCGGCGGTCGGGGGCGCGGCCGGCCTCGGTGTAGACCAGCGCATCCCGGCCGTGCCCCGTCAGCCGGGCCGCCCACACAACGGGCCCGCCCTCACACACGGACAGCTCCGCGCGCATCTCCCGGCCGGGTCAGCTCGACCCGGCCCTGCCCCGCGGCACTCTCCACCGCCTTGTGATGGTCGGGGCACAGCATGCCCTGCAGCACCCAGCCGTGCTGAGCCACCTCCTCATGGCCGCGCAGAGCCCGCAGCGCCCGCCTCGAGGAAGGTCTTCCTGCTGTGCATACCGCTCTCCCCCACTCTCCCTGCTGAACGCTAACGAGCCGACAGCAGAAGCCCGTCCGCCAGGTTCGGGGCCGAACCCGGGAAAGATCGCCGGCGATGACGAGCCGGCGCCCGGCGCGGGCGCAGAGGCCGGGGTGCGGGCCTAAGGTCAGCGGGCCCGGATCACGGTGACGGGAACATCCGGGCAGCTGCTGAGGACTTCAGCGAGCGCGGCCTGTTCGCCGGCATCGACGCTCAAGCCCCAGCGGGTCTTGTCCGCCACCCATTCGGTGACATAGGTGCAGCGGTAGCCGGCGGCCGGCGGCAGCCACGTGGACGGGTCCTGGTCCGCCTTACTGGCCCTAACAAAGCCTCTGGACGTGCCGGTGGGTGATCAAGCAGACAGCGAGTCCGAGGAAGGCTTCGTGGATGTCGTCGCGTCGCTCCCATCGGATGCGCAGGCGGCGGAAACCGTGCAGCCAGGAGATCGTCCGCTCGACGACCCAGCGGAAGGTGCCCAGGCCGGTGCCGTGCGGTTGTCCCCGCTCGGCGATCGCGGGGCGGATCCCGCGCTGCCGTAGGAGCCGGCGGTACTTGTCGTGGTCGTAGCCGCGGTCCGCGAAGAGCATGTCGGGCCGCCTGCGTGGCCGTCCGACGACTCCGGCAACTGCCGGGATCTTGTCCAACAGTGGCAGCAGTTGGGTGACGTCGTTGCGGTTTCCGCCGGTCAGCGACACCGCGAGCGGGATGCCTTGGCCGTCGGTGATGATGTGGTGTTTGCTGCCCGGGCGTGCGCGGTCGACCGGGCTGGGTCCGCTTTTGGGCCCCTGCGGGCGGCCCGGACGTGGGAGGAGTCGATCACCGCCCGCGACCAGTCCAGCTGGTTCTTCGACCGGAGCTTGTTCAGCAGCAGCTGGTGCAGCTGGTCCCAGACGCCGGCTTCGTTCCAGGCCGCGAGGCGCCGCCAGCAGGTCATGCCCGAGCCAAAGCCGAGCTCCTGGGGCAGGTACTCCCACTGGATGCCGGTGTGCAGGACGAACAGGATGCCGCACAAGGCCTGACGGTCGGGCACTCGCGGCCGCCCTTCCACCAGCTTCGGCGCCGGCTCGGGCAGCAACGGCTCGATGAGCGACCACAGTTCGTCCGACACGATCCACGGCCGCGACTGACGCTTCCCCATGCTCGCATCAACGAGCGACCAAGCCGACAGTCACATGATCAAACCGCTTTTGTTAGAGCCAGTTAGACCGGTTGGAGGCGGCCGACACCGCGATCAGCGCCCGGTCGTCGCCCAGATCGTTGGCGTAAGCCTCCCGCTCCTTCGCCGTCCAGGCGTAGGCGCCGGAGTCCCAGGCCTCGGCCAGCGGGACCAGGTGGTCGATGTCCAGACCCTTCGGGCCGTCGATGTAGCGGTCATCGTAGGGCGAGTACCACTCGCCCCCGCTCAGCGCGCACTTCGGCCCCTGCACCGGAGCCACGACCGCTTCGGCTTTCAGCACCTCCGCACGCGTGTTGCAGCCGTCCTTGTCCGCGTCGATCCAATGCTTGAACTTCGAACGCTCATAACCGGAACGGTCCTCGGCGCGCACCGGGAGCTGAGCCAGGAGATCGCGCACGGGGGCGATGACGGTTTCACCGGGTGCGGCGGCAGCCGGGGCGGCGTGCGCGGTCGTCGGGATGAAAAGCGCGGTGAAAGCAGCGACAGCGGCGGCAGCGGTACGGGCGAGACGCACGAGACAGGAGTCCTCTCGAACATCACGGGCAGTTCGTGATCTTCGTACCGGCTCCCGCCCGCGACCCGCCCGGCAGCCAGGGACGGCTCTACCCGATCGGGTGGTAAGTACGATCCCCGGCCCGCCGCACCCGCCACTTAGGATCCATGCCCGTGGCAGAAGTACCCGATGAGCTGATCAAGCTGGAAAGATCCGCCGAGGAGGAACGCGCAAAGCTCGCAGGTCTAGCCGGTGACGAGTACGACGCCCAGTGACGCCGGTGGCGCGAGGCATCCCAGGCTGTACAGGCGGCCATCACCGCGCACGCCGAAGCCACCGAGGCCAGCCGCTATGAGGTGGAGCAGACCGTGAAGCGCGCGGTCCGGCACGCTGAGGAAGGCCCGGCCGAGTAGGTCAGCGAGTCGACAGGCGTTCGTGTGCGCGCCGCACTACATGCCGGTAGTGAAGTTCATGGGGACCGGCGGCGGTGTCGGGATGTAGTGGTGAGCGAGGTTGGCGTCGCGGTTGTGGGGCCCGCGGCGATGGGCCTCCGGGTCGCCGTACTCCTTGACATCCTGGCGCCCGGATACGACGTCCCGAACACGCATCACGACGCGGCCGAGCAAGGTCTTCATCGGTTCCCCCTGGTGTACGTGGTCTTGTCGAGGAGGATGCACCGGTGGCCGGGCGGATTCCAGCGAGTTGAGCCGATCTTGAGCCTCGGCCGGTCCTTCAGTGGATGGTCAGGTCGAGCACCTGCCCTCGGGCAGTGACCCGAAGCCGGTCTGGTTGTGGTGGTCCAAGTCCGGCGCCACCGCGGCTGACGTCGACCGCTGCTGGCAGACCTTCCTGAGAAGGTTCGACGTCGAGCACACCTCCCGCTTCTGGAAGCAGACCCTGGGCTGGACCCGCCCCAAGATCCGCACTCCCGAGGCCGCGGACCGCTGGACCTGGCTCGTGGTCGCCGCCCACGCCCAGCTGAGGCTCGCCCGGCCGCTCGCGCAGGACTTGCGGCACCCCTGGGAGAAGCCGGCCCCACCCGAACGGCTCACTCCCGCCCGCGTCCGACGGGGGCTCAGGAACCTCCGTTCAGCGGCCGGTTCACCAGCCAGCGCACCGAAACCCGGCCGACCCGGCCCAGGCCGGCCACCGGGCTCGAAGAACAGGCATCCCGCCACCCTCCATGACGTGGGCCGAGTCCTCGCCACCGGCCAGCCCTACCAGCGGCCCACCCACCACAAGACCGGCACCAAACCCCGGCGCACCGAGGAACGGCAAACTTGACGGCCTGGGCCATGTGCAGCGGGCACGAGGCCGAAGAAGTTCACGGAGTGCGTCGGTGGATCTCAGCTCAGTGATCATCGCGGTGGCAGGCGTCGCAGGAACCCTGGGAGGATCACTCCTCACCCAACGCGGCTCCGAGCGGGCAAAGCGCCGGGAAATAGAACTCGTTCGTGACCACGAAGAGATCCGTGAAAACCGTTCACTGCGACGCACCTGCTATGTGGAACTCAACCGGGATGCCCGGCAGTTCACCACCGCACTCAACCGCCACCTGCACGTCATAAGGGAACGCGGCGCGGAGGACGCCGACAGGGACGCACTCGACGAGGCGAAGAACGCGCATCGCGATCGATACTCCGAAGCACAGATGATCGCCCCGAAGAGGTACTCATGAAAGCGAGTGCCGTCAACAAAGCCCTGAACAAGGTCTACGGTCAGGTCAAGCGCCTCGAGCGCGGTGCCCCCGGACCAGGCGAAACGATGGAGACCGCGGCCCAGGCCCAGTATGAGGTCTGGGACATGCTCCGAACCATGCGAACCGCTATGCGTCACGACCTCGGTGTGTCGCATGAAAATTGAGCGCTGGCACTCCCTGCGGTCTCTCTCAGCTGCCTCGACCAGCCACGCCGGCCAGGTCACCGACGCGATGGAAGAGTTCCGTAGTGCGCCCGGCGGACGCAACGGGACAGGCAGGACTGCTGGCGAGCCGCAACGCAACACGGCGGGAGGTGAGTATTTGCTGCGTTCTCGGCACTCGTGCGCGGATTTGTTCGGGCCGGCGCGCGCCTGGGCGCTCCCGATGCCCGGGCCCCACGTCCGGGGCCGCGCCGGCGGCGACCATCGACCGGGGGTAGCAGATCACGCCGCACTGGCCTGCCCGCTGGCCCTCTTCAGCCAAAGTCGCAACAACCGCCGCCATGGTGGCCCGGATCGCGAAGGGCGTGCTGGCCCTGGACGCGGAGATAGACGAACTGGATGCGCTCATCGAGGCCCGCTTTCACGGGCACCCGCATGCCAAGGTGATCGAGACACTGCCCGGCATGGGGCCCCGACTCGGAGCCGAGTTCATCGCGGCAACCGGCGGAGACCTGGGTGTATTCAGCACCCCGGATCGGCTGGCCGGCTTCGCCGGCCTGGCCCCAGTCCCGCGTGATTCCGGCCGCATCCGCGGCAATCTACGCAGGCCTCACCGCTCCCACCGCGGCCTGCTATCTCGCCGCTATGGCCAGCGTCCGTTGCTGTCCCGTGTCCCAGCGCTACCACCAGCGCAAACGAACTGAGGGCAAGAGCCACGTCCAGGCCGTGCTGGCCCTGGCCCGCCGACGCCTCAACGTTCTCTGGGCCGTGATCCGCGACGAAACCTCCTACGAACCCCGTCCCTCGATCGCCGCCGCACCTTGACGACCGCTATTGGGAAGTCTTTTAACCTCTGGGCCTCTGGGGTGACGTGCTCGATCATGAGTGAATGACTGCCTTTTACCATGTGTGCTTCGTGGTCCCGGACATCGAGCAGGCGATGCAGGACCTTCAGCGTGCGGCCGGGGTCAAGTGGAATGATCCTCTGTCCGACCGGCTCGGTGAGTGGGACTACCGCATCGTCTTCACCGCAGGCGGGCCGCCCTTCATCGAGCTCATTGAAGGGCCGTCAGACAGTCCCTGGGACGCATCCAAGGGAGCCAGGTTCGATCACATCGGCTTCTGGACCAGCGATGTGCGGCACGGTTCCCAGCGTCTGGAAGAAGAGGGCATGCCCGTGGACTTCTCCGGCTGTCCCTATGGTCGACCGTTCGCCTATCACCAGATGGACAGCATCGGTGCCCGGATCGAACTCGTAGACGTCGGCAGGCAGGCCAGCTTCCTCAATGGCTGGCATCCGGGCGGGAAGCCGATGCCCGCCATCGACGAGATGTTTGGAAGCTGAGCTCTCGTCACACGATGCAGCCTCGAACCTTGTCCCGAACTTGATCACTCAGACGAGCTTTCGCCGGACAGGCGGACCGCCCTCGCATGAGCATGCGTTCCGCCACGGAATCACGTTCATCCGAAGGCCGCAGAGGTGAGTCTGGTGCACCACGATGCCCAGCACGACGCATTCGACTTCACGTCCCACTTTCGGGAGGACTTCTACGCCTGCCTGACCCGGCGAGGTGACACCTTGTTCGAGCTCTGCAGCGCGATGCTCTGCGAGAACGGCCCGGTGACCTCGCCGGTCGGCCTGACGCTGCTGGCTGAACACCGACGCGGACACGGCGCGTTGCACGACGCGCTCAACCAGGGCCGCATGGACGTGGACAGGCTGCGCAAGGCACTGGCCATGCTGCCGCAGCCCAAGGCCGCCGACGGGCGCCTGGTCCTGGCCGTTGATGTCTCCCCGTGCCTGCAGCCCGACGCGCTGACCAGCCCGGACCGCCTGTTCTGCCATGTCTACGGAAGCTCGGGACGCTCCTCGGACCAGCAGAGCCGGAGACGGAACCTATTCGGCGTTTGGACCGGTGTCCAGGTCGATCCTGTCGTTGATGTTGCCAGTTGCCGCGTCAACAAGGGCTTTCCTGGCTTGCGTGGTGGAGCTGTCGGGTACGCCGTCCAGGACCGCACCGTCCTGTACAACATCTTTGGGAGTGATCAACCAGTACGGGCGCCACCGGCCCTGCTCATCGCGTGCGGCGAGAAGCACGGACGAGGCCACCGGATGAACGGCCAGCGCCACGGAAGCGGCGTTGACAGCCTGGCCTTGGCTGATGCGGACCTTGGGCAGCGCAGGGTCCTTCACGTGACGTGCGGCGAATGACGCGACGTGTCCGCCGGGCCTGATCACCACGTCCATGCGCATCGGCATCATCACGTCATTTTTGTAGCGGCGCCAGGACACCAGGCGTGCCTCGTCGTGGGGTCCCACCCGGCTGATGGACTGCTTTGCCGGGAGGACCCAGGGGAAATAGTCGTCGATGAAGCGCTTCGCCACCTTGGCCGCTTCCTCGTCGGATACGTGATCCTGCGCGGGTGCTCCGCGTTCAGAGGCCGGATCGATCATTCCGGACTGCACTTCTCGTGAAGGCCAGTCGATCAACAGGGACCCCTTGTCGGTGCTGAGCTGCACGGTTCCTGTGTCTCCCGAGCCGGAAGCGAACTGAACCTTCACGACGTGCGCTGTGCGCGGCAGGAACTCCTTGGCTGCTTCAAGGGCCGCTTTACGCTGCGGATCGGATGCGTCGTGCGCCCACGCCACGTCGGACATGACGGGTGTCACTATGGTGGCGCAGAGCGCGGCGATGGCGATCATGGCGGCGGAGAAGGCTCGCACGAAGTGTCGGCCGGTCCGGGTGAGATGGGTGCTGCGGTGCCGGTGCCAGAGGACGAGCGCGGCTGCTGCGGTGCCGATGAGTGCGCCGATGCTGTTGGTGATCCAGTCGGTGCTGTCGCAGGCGCGGCCCATGCCCGGTGTGATGGCTTGGACGGTTTCGATGCCGGCGGACATTCCGACGAGGGCGAGCGCGACGGAGGTGGGGCGTCGTGTGAGCCAGGTCCAGGCTGCCGCGGCGGGTATGAACAGTGCGATGTTCATGAGGCCCTGGGTGGTGACGGCACCGATGAGAGGGTCACGTTCGATGTAGCAGACGTTGTTCGCGGGGGCGTTGGGGGAAAGCGGGTACAGCGTTGCGCCCAGGATCAGTGCGGTCGACGTCGCGGTCAGACAGCTGGCGATGAGCGGCCGATGCGTGGCCTTTGCTACGAGGAGACCGATGAACCCGGCGAGAACGCATACGCCGAGGACGGTGCCCATCAGGGCGTGGTCGTTGAGGAGGGTCTGGATCATGGGGCTCTCGGTGGGAGGGTGGAAAGAGGCGTGCCCCCGCCCTGGGAAGCAGCGGGGGCAGTTCGATTGTGCTGGCCTCGTGTCAGCAGCCGGTCACCGGTGCGTTGTAGAAGGTTCCCTGGCCGTCGAGGTGGGACGGATGCCGAGCGGGCCGCTTCCGCGAAGCCGGAACGGCGGGATTCGCCGGTCCGGGTCTGGTCAGTGGCCGACCTGGTGGGGTGAGCTCGCCGCCGGGACGCGGAGCGCCGGCGGCGGACCCTGCGGCCTCCCGCTCGCGCCAGTGTCGGTGTGAGGTCTCAGGACTTCCTTGACGGTTTGTCGTCAGGAGATCCTTGACGGTCCTTCTGGGTGCCCATGCCTTTGACGTAGAGCCTGGTGATCGGCCCGAGGTTCTTGCGGGGCCTGACAGCGAGTTCGTCCTCCCCGTGCAGGATCCGGTAGTGGGTGTCCTCGATGACGACGGTGACGATCTTTCCCGCATGCCGCGGGCCGAGCTTGATGAACTGGCCGTTGATCATGAAGCGGCCGCTCGCATGCACCTTGCGCTGGGCCCGGATAGCACCAGCAGGCAGGGGCGGAGGCGGCAGCGGGGAGGTCGTCCGTGCCCCGTCGATCTGCCCCAGACGGTCGGCCGGAACGGGGCAGGGCCACGTTCCCATCAGGGCGTTGTCGGCGATGGCGTGCATGAGGTGTCCGTCGAGACGGAGGGTGATCGTGCGGCCGGCGAGGGCGAATCCGACCTGGTAGCGGCCGCCGGCCAGGCAGACGATCCCGTCGCGATGGACCTTGCGGTCGACCTCGACGGGTTCGCCGGCGGCGAGGATGGCCGTGCCGCTGCGGGCCCTGGGCAAGGCCGGGGGTGCGGGCTCGGGACCGGCCGGACGGGCTCCGTAGCGCATGGTCAGGTAGGCGAGGTCCTCCGGCCGCAGCCGGGACGGGACGGTGGTGACGAGGTGCCCGTCGAGGAGGAAGTGGACGCTGCGGTGATTCGCCCAGACCGTCAGCGTCCGGCCGGCCAGTGCCTGGTGGATGCCAACTCGCTGCCTGCCGGTCACCAGGGTGATCTCGCCGCTGGGCGGCACCCGCACGTCGAACTCGATCGCGGTGCCCTGCGGGGGCAGGACGGGGGGTTCGACGACCTCAATGGACAACTCCGGCTCGGCGACGGCCTGTTCGGGATGCTGGTCACCGCCGCGGACGGCAGCATGGGGACGGAAGAGACTGACCGGCGTGGCCATGCTCAGGGCCTGGTGCGGGCGCTGGTGGTTGTAGGCGTGCACCCAGCCGTCGATCGCTTCCTGGGCCGCGGCCAGCGACTCGAACGGCGCCACATGATCGAGGAACTCCTCGCGCAGGGTGCGGTGAAAACGTTCGATCTTGCCCGTGGTGGTAGGTGAACGCGGCTTGGTCAGCCGCTGGGTGATGCCGTTCTCCCGGCAGATGCGCTCGAAGAGCACCTCGACTGGCTGGGGGCGGGTATGACGGCCGGTGAACTGCTTGCCGTTGTCGGTCAGGACCTCGAAGGGCACCCCGTAACGGCGCATCGCGGCGGTGAAGGACGAGCACACCGCGCGGGCACTGGGCACGGCCACGACGGAGGAGATCACGACGAACCGAGAGTGGTCGTCGATGCCGGTGACCATCTTGCACTCCCGGCCGTCGGCCAGCGGCACCCCGCCGACCAGGTCCATCTGCCACAGGTGCATGGGCGCTTCGCGCTGCCACCGGCGGTACTTGCGCGGATGTTGCTGTTCCTGGGTGCGGACGAGGCCGTTGCGGGGACAGCACACGATGGACCGTGGCCCGCGAAGGCGCCGACTCCAGCCCGCGGGCAGCCAGTTCGTGGGAGATCCGGCGGGCACCCCAGCGGGGATGCCGGCGACGCAGTTCGCAGATCTCGGCTTCAACCTCTGCAGAGAGGCGCGTGGGACTGTTCCGCGGGCGCCGGGAGCGATCCAGCAGACCGGGCATGCCCTCCTGCTCGAACCGTCGCCGCCAGCTGTGCAACGTTTGACGCGAGGTGCCGTACCGGGCCGCGACCTCACCGATCGGGGACCCACCGAGCACCTCGCGGACAGCCCGGTAGCGGTACTCGGCCAACTGCTGAACATCCACGTCACCGACGGAAGCAGCCCTGCAGCATCGGTGGTCGGGTGATGGCAGACGTTCAGCCGAACGTGTCAACCATGTCTAGAGCACAAACGGTCAAGCATCTCCTGAGACCTCACACCGACAGCCATCCACGCAATCGCAGGGGACGCTGCCGAAGTCCTGGCCGGGCGCGATCCCTCATGGGGAACCGGCATCACGCGCTTCGGGGCCACCATGCGCTGGACTTCTTCGCGGTCTTCTTGGCCGGCTGCTTCTTCGCAAGCCGTCTTCTTCTTCGGCTCGGGCAGTTCGTGCACGTTGGCATCCTTGCGGCGGGAGGTCTTCGCCTTCTTTCACGAAGCGACTCCTACACGCCCCCCGTCGGCAACGTGGTGGTGAAGGTCGTAGCGGGAACCACCCGGCGCGCGGTCCTCACTGTGATGCGGCTGCGCTGACCGGTGCCAGGGCTTCGTCCGGCGCGGCAGGCGGTCGCGGTAGTACTCCGATTCCAGCCACTCCTCCATCACAAGGACCGGGCGCGACAGGCGCACGTCCCCCACCTCCTGTGAACGCAGAAGAAGGCCCCAGAACGGTGAGGGCGAGGGAGCCATCGAGGGTGTACAGCAGGCAGCTGCCGTGCTCGGCGGCGTAGTCAAGGAGGAACTGCTGCGCCTGCATGTGTCACTCGACACCGGCGACTGTGAGGTGGTTCCGCAGGACGGCCTCGATCTCGGATGAGTCGCCTGTGGCAGGCAGTGGTGAGGGAGTCTCTTCTCCCATCTCCATGGCCGCGCTGCTGATGAATCGCACGGCGGCTGGTGAGGGGACGAATGAGTCACGGAGCCACTGCGCGAACAGGGCAGCCTCGTCGGCCGTCACGTTTGCGACGGTGACGTAGGCGTAGTCAGGGGCTGGCATGGCGGCCGTTCCCGTGACCCAGACGTCGTGCGTGATCTCGATGTCGAAGTCCAGCACGTCCACACCTCGCAAGGCGTCAACCCGGGGCTCCAGGACGGCGCCGGGGAAGGATCGCTCAAGGGCGCTGCCGAAGGTGTTCAGGTTAGCCTGCCAGGCCGCCGGGTTGTCCTCGGGCGGGTAGAAGCCGAAGGTGGTTCTCACGTTGCGCGGGGTTGACACAAGCTTCCTCGATCTCAGGGGACGTACCGTGCGGAGCCGGTGACGCCGTTCATGGCCATCATCGACTCCCAGTAGGCC
>NZ_JBSFGB010000066.1:0-28201 GCF_053596375.1 Streptomyces sp. NPDC001709
CGCCGGACGGGGACGCCGCACGGCGATAGCCGGTCTCGATCAGCGTGCAGTCCGTACCGGAAGACCGGACGTTCCCGCGATAGTGGAGGCAGCGGCGCCGAGGGCGGCGCGTGCGGCGGCGGTCAGCGGCGAGCCGTCCCAGCCGATCACCGTGACCCGGTCGGCCATCGTCGTCTCTCTCCAGGTCTTCGCAGGTCGTCAGGGGTACGAGGCCCTTGGGTGGGCTCCGTGAGCGTACCCGGTGGGGCTCGGTGGCTCAGTTCCAGTCGGAGTAGGAGGCGAAACCGCTCGTGTCGGCCAGGTCCTCCGGCAGCAGGCTCCAGACGATGACGTCGGTGCGGACGTCCGTCCACGGCCCGTCCCCGGCCCTGCTGCGGGCTATCCAGGCGCCCCGCAGGACACCCTCGCTGATGCAGCCGATCTTCTGGGCGACCTGCTGGGAGGCGGTGTTGTCGGCGGCGGTGCGCAGCTCCAGGCGTTCGAACTTCTGGTCGTGGAACAGCCACTGTGCGGTGGCCAGGGCGGCCTCGGAGGCATAGCCCTCGCCGCGGGCCCAGGGGGCGATGACGTAGGCGATCTCCGTCGAGCGCACCCGCCAGTTGGTGTTCTGCAGATGGACGATGCCGACGAGACGCTGGGTGAGGAACTCGTCGACGGCGAAGACGATGCCGCGGCCCTCGGCGCGTTCGGCCGGGGCGAGTTCGGTGATCCAGGCGCGGGCGTCGGCCTCGGTGTAGGGCTGCGGGACGGAGGTCCAGGTGGTGACCAGTTCGTCGTTCATCATCTCGGCGAAGGCCTCGATGTCGGACTCCTCGAAGGGGCGCAGGACCAACCGCTCCGTGCTGATGGAGACGTTGGGAAAGGTGCCAGTCATGCGCCACTCCGTAACTTCGGAAAACCTTCAGAGCCTGCTGAACTGCCCAGCATGCAGCATGAACCCCCTGAACCGCACGACGGGGTCCACACCCGGTGAGGGTGTGGACCCCGTGCGTTGCGACCGGTGTCAGAAGGACGGAATGACCGAGCCCTGGTACTTGTCCTCGATGAACTTCTTCACCTCGGGCGAGACGAGGAGCTTGGCGAGCTTCTTGACCCGCGGGTCCTTCTCGTTGCCCTTCTTCACGGCGAGGAAGTTGGCGTACGGGTTGTTCTTCGCCGTCTCGAGGACGATCGCCTCCTTGGCGGGCTTCAGGCCCGCGGAGATGGCGTAGTTGCCGTTCACGACGGCGGCGTCCACGTCGTCCAGGGAGCGCGGGGTCTGGGCCGCCTCGACCTCCTTGAACTTGAGGTTCTTGGGGTTCTTGGCGATGTCCCGCGGGGTGGCCTCGTTGCCGGCGCCGGCCTTGAGGGTGATGAGCCCGTTGGCGGCGAGCAGCTTCAGCGCGCGGGCCTCGTTGACGGCGTCGTTCGGGACGGCGATGGTCGCACCGCTCTTGAGGGCGTCGGCCTTCTTGACCTTGTGGGAGTAGAGGCCGAGCGGCTCCAGGTGCACCGTGACGACGGGCACGATGTGGGTGCCGCGCTTGTTGTTGAAGTCGTCCAGGTACGGCTGGTTCTGGAAGTAGTTGGCGTCCACCGAGCCGTCCTCGGTCGCCGTGTTCGGCGTGATGTAGTCGGTGAACTCCTTGACCTCCAGGTCGAGGCCCGCCTTCTTCGCCAGGTTCTTCTTGACGAAGTTCAGGATCTCGGCGTGCGGGGTCGGGCTCGCGGCGACGACCAGCGGGCCGCTGTAGTCGTGGGAGCCGGAGGAGCTGCCGGAGCCGCAGGCGGTCAGCCCGAAGGTGAGGGCTCCGGCGGCGAGGACGGCGGTGGTGAACTTGGCGGTGTTACGCACGAAAAGTGCCTTTCCTTAAGGGTGGTGCGACCCCGAATCAGGGGCTGTCGGCGCGGAGCGCCGTCGTTGAGGGGTGGTGGTCGGGTGACGGGTGGGCGAACGGGGAGTCTTTGGGCGCGCTTCGAAAAGCGTGAGCGGCTTACGCGGCCTTGCTGACGTCGGCCGCCGCCGGCTCCTTCGCCTTGAGCAGGCGGAGCTTCGGCGCCGGGCCGGAGCGGCCGCCGCGGCTGTGCAGGGAACGGGCCGCGAAGTCGCCGGCGAACTGGATCAGGGAGATCACGACGGCGAGGATCGCCACGGTGATCCACATCAGCTCGGTCTCGAAGCGCTGGTAGCCGTAGCGGACGGCGAGGTCGCCGAGGCCGCCGCCGCCGACCGTGCCGGCCATGGCGGAGTAGCCGATCAGGGCGATGATCGTGGTGGTGGTGCTGGCGATCAGCGAGGGCAGGGCCTCGGGGACGAGGACCTTGCGGACGATCGTCCAGGTGTTGCCGCCCATGGACTGCACGGCCTCGACGAGGCCGTTGTCCACTTCGCGGACAGCCGTCTCGACCAGCCGGGCGAAGAACGGGATGCCGCCGATGGCGAGGGGCACGATCGCGGCGGTCGTACCGATCGTCGTCCCGGTGACCCAGCGCGTGAAGCTCATCAGGGCGACCATCAGGATGATGAACGGCATGGACCGGCCGATGTTCACGATCTGGCCGATCACCTTGCCGGCGAGGACGTTCTGCAGCAGGCCGCCCCGGTCGGTGAGCACGAGGAGGATGCCGAGCGGGAGGCCGACGGCGACGGCTATCAGGGTGGACCACAGCACCATCTGGAACGTCTCGGTACACGCCTGCGACAGCAGCGGCTGCATCTCGGACCAATCAGTCCAGGTCACTTGGCACCTTCCTTCACCAGCAGAGCCTCCTGGCCCACGACATCGATCTGCAGGCCCTGTTCGCGCAGGAACCCGATCGGCACCACGTTGTCCTCGTAGCGGCCGGGCAGTTCGATGCGCATGCGGCCGATCTGGAGGCCGCCGACGGTGTCGATGGCGGCGCCGAGGATCGAGATGTCGATGTTGTAGGTGCGCGAGAGCTGGGAGATGACCGGCTGGGTGGCGGCCTCGCCGTGGAAGGTGACGTCGATGACGGTCCGGTCGGCGCCCGTGCGCTCGCCGCTCACCGGGAACAGCGCGGCGGCCAGCTCGGAGCCCGGGGTGGCCAGCAGCTCGCTGACCGTGCCGGACTCCACGATCCGGCCCTTCTCCATGAGGGCGGCGGAATCGCAGATCGACTTCACGACGTCCATCTCGTGGGTAATGAGCAGGACGGTCAGGCCCAGCTGCCGGTTCAGGTCGCGCAGCAGCTGAAGGATGGAGCGGGTGGTCTCGGGGTCGAGGGCGCTGGTGGCCTCGTCGGAGAGCAGCACCTTGGGGTCGCCGGCGAGGGCGCGGGCGATGCCGACGCGCTGCTTCTGGCCGCCGGAGAGCTGGGCCGGGTAGGCCCTGGCCTTGTCGGCGAGACCGACCAGGTCCAGGAGTTCGAGCGCCTTGCGGGAGCGTTCCTTCCCGGACGTGCCGAGGATCTCCAGCGGCAGCTCGACATTGTCCTGCACGGTCCGCGAGGAGAGCAGGTTGAAGTGCTGGAAGACCATGCCGATGCGACTGCGCGCCCGGCGCAGCTCCTTGCCGGCGCGCGGTCCGCGCCCGGCGAGGGCGGTGAGGTCCTGTCCGGCGACGGTCACGGTCCCGGAGGTGGGGCGCTCCAGCAGGTTGACGCAGCGGATGAGGGACGACTTGCCGGCGCCGGACTGGCCGATGACGCCGTAGACCTCGCCTTCGCGGACATGGAGATCGACGCCGTCGAGGGCGGTGACCTCACGGCCGTGGGAGCGGTGAGCCCGGTAGATTTTCGTCAGGCCCGAGGTGGTGATCACAGGATTTCCGTCACTGTCGAGTGCGCGGGCGTGGGTGTGCCCGGGCACGGGTGCATGCGGTTCAGGCATGAAGAGTTGGGGTGCGTCTCGTACGGACTACGGCGCACGGACATGCCACGGCTCTCGCTTCGGGGCGCGAGGCTCAGCTGATGCGGGGGCCCTCTAGAAGGCGCACATTCGACACATCAGGCGACACATACAACGAGCACCGGGCGTCATGGTCGCCTCGGTCGCAAGGGTGCGGCAGCTCGTCGTGGTCATGCGATCAGTAAAGCAGACGTACGGTCCTGACCGGTCGCCGCCGTCCGGATAGTGGACAGCGGCGGACACCCCTGATCGGGCACTCAGCCGCTGACCGAGATCTCCACACCCTCGCCGGTGACCAGTGCCGACAAGGCCGACAGGTCCTTCACCACGAGGTCGGCTTCCAGTTCCTCCGCGCGGTGGGTTGTGGTCAACGCCACGGTGGTCATTCCGGCGGCGCGGCCGGCCTGGAGTCCGGCCGGGGCGTCCTCGAAGACGACGCAGTGGGCCGGGTCGACGCCGAGCTGCCGAGCGGCGAGCAGATAGGGCTCGGGGTCGGGCTTGCCGCGTGTGATGTCGTCGGCGGCGATCAGCGTCTTGGGCAGGATGCCGACGGCGTCCAGGCGGGCCTCGGCGAGCCGCCGGGTGGCGGAGGTGACGACGGCCCAGCGGTCGGCCGGCAGGGAGTCGAGGAGGTCCCGGGTGCCGGGCAGGAGCCGGACACCTCCGTCGGGTACGTCCTCCACCTCCAGTTCCTCGACGCGCGCGACCGCCTCCGCGACGAGGCGGGCGGGCAGCAGGTCGGCGACTATCTCGGTGGCGGGCCGCCCGTGCAGCTCCACCCGCCCGAACGCCTCGGCCGTGATGCCGTACTCCCGCGCCCAGCGCGTCCAGCAGCGCTCGACGGAGTCGAGGGAGGACACGAGGGTGCCGTCGTTGTCGAACAGGAGGGCGTGCGCGTGGATCGTCATGCCTAGACCCTACGGGGTGGTCTAGACCCCATGGCCCATGGGCGGGGTCGGCGGCCGGCGTCCGTTTCCGCCGTAATAAGGTCACCGCATGCTCAATGCCCTGACGCTGGTGACCGGCGTCGCCGCGCTGTTGCTCGCCGCCTGGTGCGGCTGGGCCGCCTATCGGGACCAGCCGACCAAGGACTGGCACTTCATCGGCATGGCCGTGGTGTCCCTGCTGGCCGTGGTCCAGCTGGTGGTCGGGATCGTGCGGCTGGCGCGGGGCGAGAAGCCGGAGCAGGGCACGACGATCTTCGTGGCGTATCTGCTGGGCGCGTTCGCGTGCGTGCCGGCGGCGGGGTTCATGTCCCTGGCGGAGCGGACCCGCTGGGGTTCGGTGACGGTGGCGGCCGGCGGTGTGGTGCTGGCCGTGCTGGAGGTGCGGCTCTATGACATCTGGGGAGGCTGAGGTGACGGCGGTGGAGGAGAAGCCGACCCGGTTGATCAGCGGGCCGGGCATGCTGCTCGTCTGGTTCTACGGTGTGATGGTGGTCGGCGCGGTGTCGCGTTCGGCGTTCCAGATCTCCACGGAGTTCGACCGGGCGCCCCTTGCCTACGCGCTGTCGGCGGTGGCCGGTGTCGTGTACGGGTTCATCACGTACACGCTCGTCCGGGGCGGCGAAACGGCCCGCAGGGCGGCACTGGTGTGCTGTGCCGCCGAGCTCGCGGGTGTGCTTCTCGTCGGTACCTGGACCCTGGTCGACCACTCGGCGTTCCCGGACGCGACGGTCTGGTCGTACTACGGGGCGGGCTACGTCTTCATCCCGGTGCTGCTGCCGATTTCCGCCATGTACTGGCTGCGGAAGGCACGGAACACCGTCAAGCCGTAGCCGCGTACGTCCCCGTCTGCTTCTCCAGGATGATCATCTCCACTCCGTCCGCGCCCTTGGAGCGGCCCACCGTCTCGTAGCCGGAGCGGCGGTACAGACGGAGGTTGCCCTCGCTGCGGTGGCCGGTGAAGAGGCGGAAGCGGGTGGCGCCGCGCTCTTCCGCCAGCGCCGCTTCCGCCGCGCGCAGCAGCCGCGCGCCGATGCCGTGGCCCTGGAGGCGGGGGTGGACGCAGAGCTTGCCGATGGCGGCGGCGCCGTCCTCGGCGAGCTTGCCGCGCACCGAGCCGACCACCTCGTCGCCGAGCCGGGCGACGAAGACGCAGTCGGAGGCGACCTCCTCGCGGACGGAGTCCAGGGTTTGAACGAGCGGGTCGATGCGGTAATTGCCGTACAGCGCCGCCTCGCTCTGGAAGCACAGGTACTGGAGCCTGAAGATCTGCTCCGCGTCCTGCTCGGTCGCCACCGAGATGGTCACGCTCATGCCCATGTGCGCACGCCTCCCGCTCACCTGATCACCTGTCGTCCCTCACTCCTATCCCCGCGCTTCGCGAGCCGCAACCTCCGGCGTCAGCAATCGGCGCAGACATCCCAGACATCTGGAGCGTTCGGGACCAAGACTGCCCTGTGAGATACCCAACTCCCCCGCGATCTCCCGGTATGTCAGGTCCGTCGGGGATAGCAGGGCCTCGATGAGCCGGGGGCAGCGGCCGGGCAGGCGACGCACCGCGTCACGCAGGGCGCGGTACCGGGCGGCCGCAAGGACGTGCTGCTCGGGGTCGGTGCGGGCGTCGGCGGCCGGCTCGGCGCCGTAGGGACGTTCCCGGCGGGTGGTACGACGGGAGCGGCGGGCCTCGGCGCGGACGGCCTTGCGCAGCCAGCCGTGCGGGTCCGGCGGCGGCCCGTCGGTCTCCAGCCGCTCCAGCAGACGGAGCCAGACGGCCTGCTCCAGGTCGCCCGGCTCGCCTCCGGCGGCATATGCCTCGGCGGAGGCCTCGGCGGTGAGCAGCGGGCGCAGGGCGGCTACCAAGTCGTGCGTCATATGCGGAACGACGCGCCGCCCCGGACACAGGTTGCCGGGGCGGCGCGGAGTCACCCCGAACGGGGTGCGCGGGAGGCCGGTGGGTTGACGCGGTCAGCCCTTCAGGAAGTCGGCGCGGGCCAGCAGGCCGGTGTCGGCGTTGTCGGTGAAGACGCCGTCGATGCCGGTCGCGAAGTACGTCTTGAAGGCGCCGAAGGGGTCGCCGTAGCCGTCGGCCGCGCTGCCCTTGCGGTACTCGGCCGGGAGGAACGGGTTCTCGTTGCGCATGGTGTAGGGGTGCAGGATCAGGCCCACCTTGTGCGCGTCGCCGACCAGGGTGGTCGGCGTGGTGAGGTTGCCGTTCGCGTCCTTCGGGATGATCAGGTCGAGCGTCGGGCCGATGCCCTGCGCGTAGCCGGCGATCTCCCGCAGGCCCTTGGGGGTGATCAGGTCGGCGACCGTGCGCGGGTCGCCCGCCGCGACGAAGTCGTACGGGCGGCTGTCCGCCGAGGACAGCAGCACGACGAGCGGGTTGTCGACCAGCTGGTTCAGCTTCTGGATGCTGCTGGGCTCGAAGGACTGCAGGATGACGGGCGAGTTCCGGCCGTCCTTGCCGTACTTGCGCAGCAGCTTCGCGACCCGCTCCTCCAGGCCCAGGCCGAGCCCCCGGAAGTAGGTGGGGTGCTTGGTCTCGGGGTAGATCCAGACCTGCTTGCCGCGCTTGCGGGTCTGCTCGTCCTGCCACTTCAGGACCTCTTCGAAGGTGGGTATCTCCCAGCGCCCGTTGTAGAGGGTGTTGTGCGGCCGGTTGGCCGGGATGCGTTCGACGGCGCGCAGTGTCTTCAGCTCGGCGAGCGTGAAGTCCTCGGTGAACCAGCCGGTGGTGGCGACCCCGTCCAGCGTCTTGGTGGTCTTGCGGTCGGCGAACTCCGGGTGCGAGGCGACGTCCGTGGTGCCGCCGATCTCCGGCTCGTGCCGGCAGACGAGATGGCCGTCCTTGGTGGGCACCAGGTCACCGGCCTCGACCACGTCGGCACCCAGGTCGAGCGCCAGGTTGTACGAGCCGAAGGTGTGCTCGGGGCGGTAGCCGCTGGCACCCCGGTGACCGATGATCGTCGGCACCGGCAGGCCCTTCAGCCCCCGGCCGGTCTGCCCGGCCGTCCGGTTCTGGGCGGCCTCGGCCGCGCCCGGCAGCCCGAGGACCGCTCCGCTCGCGCCGAACACCGCCGCGCCGAGGATCGCCCGCCGTCCGGTGCCCTGTGTCTTCTGGTTCGCCTGGTCGCCGGCCATCAGCGCCCTCCTGCCGTCCGCTCTTGTGTGCGGGCCCGATCGTAGGGGCGTGGACATGACCGAAGGGAGTCCCTCGCCGGAACGCGCGGGTGACGCCGTGTGTCGTGTGGGAGGCAAGTGGTGCCGGCCGGTCGGCATCGGCGGTCGTGGCCCGGCAGCCGGGTGGGTGAGGGCCGTTGGCGATATCCGTCACATCGTCGCACGGCTGTTACGGCGCGTCCCCGGGGCGCCACCGCAGGTAAACCCGCGTCAACACTTCGTAAGACCTGGGTGAACCGGGCGCACCCGATGTGCGCCCGCACCGGGGCCGCGAGTAATGTCCTCACCTGCACAGACTCATAACGTTCCCTTTGACATCGGAGGACCCGTTGTCCCGCTTCGCGCTCATCAAGGCAGTGCTCGGACCGATCATGCGCCTGATGTTCCGCCCACAGGTGGAGGGCGTGGAGCACATCCCTGGGGACGGGCCGGTCATCCTGGCCGGCAACCACCTGACCTTCATCGACTCGATGATCCTTCCCCTGGTCTGCGACCGTCAGGTCTTCTTCATCGGCAAGGACGAGTACGTCACCGGGAAGAGCCTCAAGGGCCGGCTCATGGCCTGGTTCTTCACCGGCGTCGGCATGATCCCGGTGGATCGCGACGGCGGTCGCGGCGGGGTCGCCGCGCTGATGACCGGGCGGCGCGTGCTGGAGGAGGGCAAGATCTTCGGCATCTACCCCGAGGGCACGCGGTCTCCCGACGGACGGCTGTACCGGGGGCGTACCGGTATCGCGCGGCTGACGCTGATGACGGGTGCGCCCGTCGTTCCCTTCGCGATGATCGGCACGGACAAGTTGCAGCCGGGCGGAGCCGGGATTCCGCGGCCGGGCAAGGTGACGGTTCGCTTTGGTGAGGCGATGGAGTTCTCGCGGTACGACGGGATGGACCGGGACCGGTATGTGCTGCGGGCTGTCACCGACTCCGTGATGGCCGAGGTCATGCGGTTGTCCGGGCAGGAGTACGTGGACATGTATGCGACGAAGGCGAAGGCGGCCTAGCGCCGTCGGCAGTTCGGCCGGTTGTTCGGGTGCAGGTGCGTGGGGGCCGGTCGCGTAGTTCCCCACGCCCCTTGGCTGCTCACCTCATCCGGCGCTTTCCAGGTTCTGGCCCTTCAGCAAGAACCACGCCGCCGCCGCCGTTGCCAGCAGGACCGCCGCTCCTGCGCCTGAGGCCAGGTGCAGGCCGTGGACGAAGGATTCGCGGGCCGCTTGCAGCATCTGGTGGGCCGCGTGCGGGGGCATGTGGGTGGATGCCTCCACCGCCGCGCCCAGTGACTCATGGGCCTGGGCCGGGGTGCCGGTCGGGGCGCTGAAGGTGCGGTAGGTGCCCGTCACGATCGAGCCCAGCAGGGCGATGCCGAGGGCCGCGCCCAGTTCGTACGCCGTCTCGGAGACCGCCGAGGCGGCGCCCGCCTGTTCCTTGGGGACGCTGGAGAGGATCACGTCGGCGGTGACCGTGAAGGAGAAGCCCGCGCCGATGCCCACGACCAGGAGCGCGGCGCCGAGGACCGGGTAGCCGGTGGACCGGCCGAGCGTCGTCAGCGCGGCCAGGGCCAGGCCGACCGCCGCGAGGCCGCCCGAGACCACGGCGCGGACCGAGAAGCGGCGGGCCGTGCGGCCCGCGATCAGGCCGGCCGCCACCGCGCCGACCGCGGCGGGCAGTTCGGCGAGGCCGGCCTCGAACGGGCGCCTGCCCTGGACGAGTTGCAGGTACTGGGAGAGGAAGAACACCAGGCCGGACATGCCGAGCACGGTCAGCAGGTCGGCGAGGACCGCCCCGCTGAAGCCGCGGCGCCGAAACAGCCGCATGTCGAGCAGCGGGGTCGGCATGGTGAGCTGCCGGTGGACGAAGCCGTAGAGCGCGGCCGCGCCCAGCAGGCCCGCGCCGAGCGTGGGCCCGGTCACCCCGCGGGTCGCCGCCTCCTTGACGGCGTACACGACGGCGATCATGCCGACCAGCGACAGGACGACGCTGATCAGGTCCCAGGGGCCGGGGTTCGGGTTGCGGGACTCGGGCAGGGTGCGGATGCCGACCAGGACCAGGACCGCCATCACGGGCAGGTTGATGAGGAAGACCGAGCCCCACCAGAAGTGTTCGAGCAGGAAACCGCCCGCGATGGGGCCCACCGCCGTACCGGCGGAGGCCGTGGCGCCCCAGATGCCGACGGCGAGGCTGCGCTCGCGCGGGTCGTGGAAGAGGTTGCGGATCAGGGCGAGGGTGGCGGGCATCAGGGTCGCGCCCGCGACACCGAGCAACCCCCGTGCCAGGATCATCAGTTCAGGTGTCGTGGCGTAGGCGTTGAGCACGGATATCGCGCCGAACGCCGTGGCACCGCCGAGCAGGATGCGCTTGCGGCCGATGCGGTCACCGAGGCTGCCCATGGAGACCAGCAGACCGGCGATGACGAAGGAGTAGACGTCGCCGATCCACAGCAGCTGGGTGCCGGAGGGGTTGAGGTCTTCGCTGATGTAAGGGGTCGCCAGGCCGAGGACGGTGGCGTCGACGGCCACCAGCAGCACGGCCAGGACGAGGACGGAGAGCGCGAGCCAGCGGCCCGGGCGCGTCACCGCCTGCGTCGTCGCGGCCGACTGCAGGGTGCTGGTCATGATTCCTCTCTTCGTAGCGCGCCGCCGAGCAGCAGCTCGGCGACCATCGTCGGAAAGTCCCGGGAGGCCACGCGGCCGTCCAGGGAGGCCCAGGCGCACGAGGCGATCAGTCCGTACAGCGCCTCGGTGAGCCAGACGGGCGTGAGGTCGATACGGAACTCGCCGGACTGCTGGCCGCGCTGGAACACCGCTCCGATCCGGGTGTCCAGGCTCAGCCAGCCGTCGTTCTGCCGGTCGCCCTCCCACAGCTGGCTCTCGCCGTAGAGGAAGGCGAGCAGCCCGGCGGCGGGCTGGATCTCGCGCACCAGCCGTCGTACCGCCTCGCTCGCGGAGCCTTCGTCCAGCCGTGCGCGGTCCACGGCCGCCTCGCACTCCGCGATACCGAGCGCCTCCAGCGCCCGGACGAGCGCGTCGCGCCCGGCGAAGTGGCGGTGCAGCGTCGCCCGGCTGATCCCGGCGGCCTTGGCGACCTCGTCCATGGTCGCGGTGGATTTACGGGTCAGCAGGGCGGCTGCGCTGCGCAGCACATGGTCACGGTCCAGAGCCATGAGACGACTATAGACCATGTGAGACATTATTGTCTCAGAATAGGCATGGGTGACTCATGGCGGCTGGTCGGCCGGGGTGTGGATCAGTGCCAGGGCAGCTGTCCGCGCCGGTCCCAGTAGGCGCGCGGGTCCTCGGTGAGCGTGGCGAGGCGGGTCAGCTGGTCCGCGTCGAGGTCCACAGCGGGTGCGTGGAGATTGGAGACGAGCTGGGTGACCGTCGCGGCGCCGGAGAGGACCACACCGGCCCAGGGCTGGCGCAGGATCCAGGCGAGGGCCACGGCATCGCAGCCGAGACCGGTCTCCTCGGCGACGGCCTTCAGTGCCTCCGGGGCGTGCGGCGCGGCCAGCCGGCCGTTGGCCATGCCCTCCTTGACGATCACGGTGAGCCCGGCGTCGTGTGCCTCGGCGAGCGCGGCCGCGGCCGATTTCTCCAGCACGTTGTACGTCGACTGGACGGTACGGAAGAGGGGCTCGCCGTCGGCGGTGATCTCCAGGGCGCGGCGGACGGTGTCGGCCTGGGCGGGGCCGCTGGTGGAGAAGCCGATGGTCAGGCCTTGGGCGGCGGCCTCGGCGAGGCGGGCGTGCAGGTCCTTGTCGGTGAGGGCGGGGCTGTCCGGCGTCACCGAGTGGATCTGGTAGAGGTCGAGCCGGTCACCGAGCACGGCGTCGGTCTCGGCGCGCTGGCGCTCGTACGCGGCGAGGCTGTGGTCCTTGACCTCGTGCGTCTCGGCGTCCGCCGACCAGCCGGCGGTGTAGGTGTAACCCCATTTGCTGCCGATGACCACGTCGTCGATGTCGGGGCGGGTGTTCAGCCAGTCGGCCAGGAACTCCTCCGAACGGCCGTAGGAGCGGGCCACGTCGAAGTAGCGCACGCCCTGGGCGTAGGACGCGTCGAGGAGTTCGTGGGTACGGCTGCGGAGGGCATCGACGCTGCGGTTCTCGCCGAGGTCGTCCTCTCGGCCGAGGTTGATGTAGCCGGGGCGGCCGACGGCGGCGAGACCGAGGCCGATGTGGCAGGTCGGGGTGGTGGCGGTGGCGAGGCGGGCGAAGGGCATCGCGGGTTCCGTTCGGTCGGCTCCGGTGGGACCGTGACCAACCTAACGCGCGCCCCGAAGGGGCGCGGGGAGCGGCGCGACGAGCCACAACGCTCCGGCAGGGGCGGGACGGTGCCCAGGGCACCGGTCCCCGCCCCTCGAGAGACCGGGTCAGCTCTTCGCGGTCGCCCATGCGTGCTGGGCCGCCACATCCGCCTTGACCTCCGCCAGCTGGACGGCGACGGCACTGGGCGCCGTACCGCCGCGACCGTTGCGGGACGCCAGGGCGCCGGGCACGTTGAGAACGCCGCGCACCTCCGGAGTGAGGTGCGCCGAGATCTTCGCGAACTGCTCGTCCGTCAGCTCGTCCAGCTCCTTGCCCTCGGCCTCGGCGACCTTCACGCACTCGCCGGCGACCTCGTGCGCCACACGGAACGGCACGCCCTGCTTGACCAGCCACTCGGCGATGTCGGTGGCGAGCGAGAAGCCGGCCGGGGCCAGTTCCTCCATGCGCTCCCGGTGGACCGTGAGGGTGGCGATCATGCCGGTGAAGGCGGGGAGCAGGATCTCCAGCTGGTCGCAGGAGTCGAAGACCGGCTCCTTGTCCTCCTGGAGGTCGCGGTTGTAGGCGAGGGGCAGGGCCTTGAGGGTGGCCATGAGGCCCGTCAGGTTGCCGATCAGTCGGCCGGACTTGCCGCGCGCCAGCTCGGCGATGTCCGGGTTCTTCTTCTGCGGCATGATCGACGAGCCCGTGGAGAACGCGTCGTGCAGGGTCACGAAGGAGAACTCCTTCGTGTTCCAGATGATGATCTCCTCGGCGATCCGGGAGAGGTTCACACCGATCATCGCGGTGATGAAGGCGAACTCGGCGACGAAGTCACGGGAGGCCGTGCCGTCGATGGAGTTGCCGACGCTGCCGTGCTCGAAGCCGAGGTCCTGTGCGACCGCCTCCGGGTCCAGGCCCAGGGAGGAGCCGGCGAGGGCCCCCGAGCCGTACGGCGAGACGGCCGTGCGCTCGTCCCACTGGCGCAGGCGCTCGGCGTCCCGGGACAGGGACTGGACGTGGGCCAGGACGTGATGGGCGAAGAGCACCGGCTGGGCGTGCTGGAGATGGGTGCGGCCGGGCATCGCGACGTCCGGGTGGGCCTCGGCCAGGCCGATCAGGGCGTCCTGGAGGTCGGCGATCAGGCCGCCGATCGTACGGGCGTGATCCCTGAGGTACATCCGGAAGAGGGTCGCGACCTGGTCGTTGCGGGAGCGGCCGGCGCGCAGTTTGCCGCCCAGGTCGGGGCCGAGGCGCTCCAGCAGGCCGCGCTCCAGGGCGGTGTGGACGTCCTCGTCGGCGATCGTGCCCGTGAAGGCGCCGGAGGCGACATCGGCCTCCAGCTGGTCGAGTCCGGCGATCATGCGGGTCAGCTCGTCCTCGGTGAGCAGGCCCGCCTTGTGCAGGACGCGCGCGTGGGCACGCGAACCGGCGATGTCGTACGGCGCGAGCCGCCAGTCGAAGTGGACGGACGCGGACAGCTTCGCCAGGGCCTCGGCCGGACCGTCGGCGAAACGGGCGCCCCAGAGCCGTACGTCACCGCTGTTGCTGCTCACTTGCACTGCTCCTAGGGAAGTGGGTCGGTTACGCGAGGTGTGCGTCAGGCTATGCCTGCGGATCGCGCCGGGCGGCGATCTTCGACGACAGGCTGTAGATGTCGATGAAGCCCTTGGCCGCGGCCTGGTCGAAGGTGTCGCCGGTGTCGTAGGTGGCGAGGTTGAAGTCGTACAGGGACGACTCCGAGCGGCGGCCGGTGACGACCGCGCGGCCGCCGTGCAGGGTCATCCGGATGTCACCGGTCACATGCTGGTTGGCCTCGTTGACGAAGCCGTCCAGGGCCCGCTTGAGCGGGGAGAACCACTGGCCGTCGTAGACCAGTTCGCCCCAGCGCTGCTCGACCTGCCGCTTGTAGCGGGCGAGTTCGCGCTCGACGGTGACGTTCTCCAGCTCCTGGTGGGCGGTGATCAGGGCGATCGCGCCGGGAGCCTCGTAGACCTCGCGGGACTTGATGCCGACGAGGCGGTCCTCGACCATGTCGATCCGGCCGATGCCCTGGGCGCCGGCGCGCTCGTTGAGCTGCTGGATCGCCTGGAGGACGGTGACGGGCTTGCCGTCGACGGCGACCGGGACGCCCGCCTCGAAGGTGATGATCACCTCGTCGGCCTCGCGGGGCTCCGCCGGGTTGGCGGTGTACTCGTAGATGTCCTCGATCGGGGCGTTCCAGATGTCCTCCAGGAAGCCCGTCTCGACCGCGCGCCCGAAGACGTTCTGGTCGATGGAGTACGGGGACTTCTTGGTGGTGGCGATCGGGAGCTGCTTGGCCTCGCAGAAGGCGATGGCCTTGTCCCGGGTCATCGCGTAGTCGCGGACCGGGGCGATGCACTTCAGGTCGGGGGCGAGGGCGACGATGCCGGCCTCGAAGCGGACCTGGTCGTTGCCCTTGCCGGTGCAGCCGTGGGCGACGGTCGTGGCGCCGTGCTTCTTGGCGGCGGCGACCAGGTGCTTGACGATCGTCGGCCGGGACAGGGCCGAGACCAGCGGGTAGCGGTCCATGTAGAGGGCGTTGGCCTTGATCGCCGGGAGGCAGTACTCGTCGGCGAACTCGTCCTTGGCGTCGGCCACTTCGGCCTCGACGGCACCGCAGGCGAGGGCGCGCTTGCGGATGACGTCCAGGTCCTCGCCGCCCTGGCCGACGTCCACCGCGACGGCGATGACCTCGGCGCCCGTCTCCTCGGCGATCCAGCCGATGGCGACGGAGGTGTCCAGACCGCCCGAATAGGCGAGTACGACGCGCTCGGTCACGGGTTTCTCCTCACACTGCACTTGCTGGCATGCATGAGTATGCAGAGTTCTGCATGATTCGTCAATCGTGGAAGTCTTTGAACGGGGGAAATCGCTTTCCCGTACTCCTCGGCGAACGCAGGCGCCGCGTTGATCACACACGACACTTCCCGACCGAGTGAGGCATCCGTATGTCCAGGGCTCTTCCGAAGTACGACAAGCGACGCGTGGCGCTCATCGGCGGTGCGACCGCGGTGGTGCTCTCCGGTGCAGTGATCGCCGGATCGGCGCTGGCCGGGACACCGGCGAAAACCGACAGCGCCGCGAATGCCCGCACCCTGGCGAGCCCCGGCACGATCACCTGCCCGGACGTCGCCCCCAGACTGCCGGCCGTCCCCGCCTCCGCCAAGGCCGAAGTGGACCGCAACCTCACCCTGCTCCAGACCCAGATCCAGGAAGCCGACAAACGTTTGCAGAACACCGTCGGCCAAGGCGGACCCAACTTCGTCAACAACGCCATCCTCGGCCCCCTCAAGGACAAGCGCGCCTCCACCATCGACCGCATCGCCATCGCCATCGGCCGCACCACCACCAAGCCCACCGGGCTCGATTCCCTGGCCGCCTGCACCCTCAACGCGGGCGGCACGAACACCGGCGGCCGGACCGCCCCGGGCACCACGGCCACCCAGCAGCCGGGCACCGGCGGCAAGAACGCCTCAGGCGGCAACACCACGGAGGCCGGCACGATCACCTGCCCGGACGTCGCCTCCAAGCTGCCGGCCGTCCCCGCCTCCGCCAAGGCCGAAGTGGACCGCAACCTCACCCTGCTCCAGACCCAGATCCAGGAAGCCGACAAACGTTTGCAGAACACCGTCGGCCAAGGCGGACCCAACTTCGTCAACAACGCCATCCTCGGCCCCCTCAAGGACAAGCGCGCCTCCACCATCGACCGCATCGCCATCGCCATCGGCCGCACCACCACCAAGCCCACCGGGCTCGATTCCCTGGCCGCCTGCACGCTCACGAAGTGAGGTAGCAGGCCGGCGTGGCCGCCCCGACCGGCGTCGGCCGGGGCGGCCGCGGTGGCCGCGGCGGGGTCGCACGGCGGCCTCCTGCGCGAATTCCTTAGACAAGCGAAGGAGTTTCGTCAATAATCCTTAGACATGGGAAAGACCTATGAGCGCATCAACGGCAGGCTCCGGACCTTCATCGAGGAGCAGCCCCTCTTCTTCACCGCGACCGCCCCGCTGTCCGGCGACGGCACGGTCAACCTCTCCCCCAAGGGGCTCAAGGGCTCCTTCGTCATCCTCGACGAACTGACCGTGGCCTACCTCGACTTCGCCGGGTCCAACGCGGAGACCATCGCCCACCTGAGGGAGAACGGGCGCATCACCCTGATGTGGTGCGCCTTCCAGGGCCCGCCGAACATCGTGCGTGTGCACGGCCGGGGCGAGCCGGTCTTCCGGGACGACCCGCGCTTCAAGGAGCTGATGGCCCACTTCCCGGACATCGACCCGAGCCTGCACGGTCTGCGCGCGGTCATCGTCGTACACGCGGAACTGGTCCGGGACAGCTGCGGGTACGCCGTCCCCTACATGGCGTACGAGAACGACCGCGACCTGCACGGAAAGCGTTTCGCCCGGGAGGACGACGCCTCGCTGAGCGCGTACTTCGAGAAGAAGGACCACATCGCGACCAGCCTGGACGGACTACCCGGGCTGCCGTTGCCGCTGCCGCCCTCTACCGTCTGAGCCATGCGCCCCGGTGTCGTGCTCACCCTCGTGTCCGCGTCCTCGCTCGCCCTGCTCGGCCTCTCGCCGGATCCCGGGCCCGCGCCGCTGCCCGCGCGGATGGCGGACACCGGCGGCGGCGGCCAGCTGATCACCGCTCAGGCGCCGGACACCGGCTCCACCTCGGGGACGCTCACCTGGTGGGACCTGCGGGACGGACAGTGGGTGCGGGCCGGTTCCGCGCCGGCCCGGTTCGGGGCGAACGGGCTCGTCGAGGGCGGCTCACGCACACAGGGCACGAACACGACGCCGACCGGGTTGTACGACCTTCCGTACGGCTTCGGGATCAAGGCGGCGCCGAGCGGGACGAGCGTCACGTACCGGGCGGTGAAGGACGGTTCGTGGTGGTGCCAGGACAATGACTCGCGGTCGTACAACCGGTGGGTCGAGCCGTTGCCGGACGACTGCCGGGCGTCCGAGTCCGAGCACCTCATCACCTACCCGGCGCAGTACGCGTACGGGCTCGTCATCGGGTTCAACTACGACCAGCCCGTGCGGGGGCGCGGCGCCGGCATTTTCCTGCACGTCAACGGGCCTGCGGCTACGGCTGGTTGTGTGTCGGTGCCGGAGGATGCGATGGTGCGGATCCTCCGGTGGGCCAAGCCCGAGCTGCGGCCGCATGTCGCCATGGGGACGGTCGGCGGAACCACGGACATCACCCGGTACTGAACCGACCGTGCGCGGTTCCTCGCGCCCCTAAGTGGGCAAGCGCACCCTGAATGTCGTAGAACCCGGTGCGCTCTCCAGTCCCACGCTCCCCCCATGCGCCTCCGCCACCGCCGCCACGATCGACAGGCCCAGCCCGGCTCCGCCGCCAGGAGCATCCACGCGTCGCCGGTGTTCGGCCCGGGTGAAGCGTTCGAAGACCGTCGGCCGGACCTCTTCGGGGACGCCGGGGCCGTCGTCGTGGACGCGGAGGTGGGCCGTGTCGGCGTCGGCTTCCAGGGTCACGGTGACCTTGGTGCCGACGGGGGTGTGCACGCGCGCGTTGGCCAACAGGTTGGCCAGCACCTGTTGGAGGCGGTGGGCGTCACCCTGGACCGTCACCGGGTCCTCGGGCAGGTCCAGGGTCCAGCGGTGGTCGGGGCCGGTGGCGCGGGCGTCGGTGACCGCGTCCAGGACCAGGTGGGTCAGGTCGACGGGGTGGCGCTCCAGGGGGCGGCCCGCGTCCAGGCGGGCGAGCAGGAGCAGGTCGTCGACCATCTCGCCCATCCGGGCGGACTCGGCCGAGATGCGGTGCAGGGCACGCGTCACCTCCGCCGGCACCGGGCCGGGGTGGAGGAGGGCCAGTTCGGCGTGGCCGCGGACCGAGGCGACCGGGGTGCGCAGCTCGTGGCTGGCGTCGGCGGCGAAGCGGCGCAGCCGCTCCTCGCTCGCGTGGCGTTTGGTCAGCGCGTCCTCGACGTGGCCCAGCATGCGGTTGAAGGCGGCCGCCACCCGGCCGACCTCGCTGCCCGGGTCGGGGTCCGGAGCGCGCGGCGGCAGCGCCACCTCGCCGCTGGCCAGCGGCAGCTCGCTGACCCTCGTGGCGGTGGCGGCGACCCGGCTGAGGGGGCGCAGGGACCAGCGGATCCACAGCGCCCCGGCTACGCCGGCCACGGCCAGGGCCAGGCCGAAGACGACCACCGCGACCAGTTCGAGGCGTTTCACGGCGGCCTGTACCGGCTCCGTCGGCAGCCCTGTGATCAGCACGTCGCCGTCCCTGCCACGCCACGCCATCAGCCGGTAGTCCCGCAGCTTCGACAGGCACACGGTGTGGCCCGCGCCGTCCACCGGAAGCCTGGCCAGGGCCGCGCGGTCGGCGGCGGTCAGGGTGACGCCGAAGTCCTGCCTGTCGTCGGCGGGCACGACCGCCACGCTGGTGACCTGGCCGTTCAGCAGACGGGCGCCGAAGGTCTCGGTGGCCTGGCGGCGGGTGTCGCCGTGCTCGTCGCCGTCGTGGTCCGACGGCTTGTAGGAGCCGTGCTCCAGGCTCTGCGGGAACGCCGGGCCGGCCTGCTGGAGCTGCTGGTCGAGCCGGCGGGTGAGAAAGCCGTTCAGCTCGACGACGGCCGCCACGCCCACCGCGGCACAGCTGATCGCGAGCAGCACGACCAGACCGGCGATGAGCCGGGCGCGCACGGTGCGGGGGCGGGGCAGCCGCCGTGGGAATGTCATCTGCTCACCGGTTTCAGGACGTAGCCGGCTCCGCGCACCGTGTGGATCATGGGCTCCCGGCCCGCGTCGATCTTCTTGCGCAGGTAGGAGATGTACAGCTCGACCACATGGGCCCGGCCGCCGAAGTCGTAGGACCAGACCCGGTCGAGGATCTGCGCCTTGCTGAGCACGCGGCGCGGGTTGCGCATGAGGAAGCGGAGGAGTTCGAACTCCGTGGGCGAGAGTTCGACCAGTTCGCCGGCCCGGGTGACCTCGCGGGCTTCCTCGTCCATGACCAGGTCGCCGACGACCAGTCGCGGGCCCTCGGTCGGCTGGCGGGCCATGCCCGCACGGCGCAGCAGGCCGCGCAGCCGGGCGACGACCTCCTCCAGGCTGAAGGGCTTGGTGACGTAGTCGTCGCCCCCCGCGGTGATCCCGGCGATACGGTCCTCGACCGCGTCCCGGGCCGTGAGGAAGAGCACGCAGACGTCCGGCTTCACCTCGCGCAGCCGGCGCAGCACGGCGAAGCCGTCGGTGTCCGGGAGCATCACGTCCAGGACCACGGCGTCGGGCAGCAGCTCGCGGGCGCCGGTGACGGCCGAGGCGCCGTCGCCGGCCGCGCGCACCTCCCAGCCCTCGTAGCGCAGGGCGCCGGTGAGCACCTCCGCGAGGTCGGGGTCGTCGTCGACGACGAGGACGCGCAGCGGGGTGCCGTCGGGTCGGGTGAGGGCCGGGCGGCCGGAACGGGTGGTGTTCATCGCGCTTACCAGCATCACCCGGACGCAGGGGTGGGGCGTACCGCCTCGGCTCTGAGTTTTCTCTGAGTGCGTTGCCCCGTCCGCTGAACGCCAGCTGAGGATCACCTCTGAATCCGCTCTCAAAGGGCCTGGTCAGGGGGTTGTTCAGAGGTGTCTCAGAGCTTCGGCCCGCACAGTGGCCCGGCACGACGGACGAAGGGACGGCGATCGATGACCCCCGTGGATGCGTGGCGGGCGGCCCCGCCCGTGCCCGTGACCGCCCGGCGCTCCCCCGCCGGGCCGGTACTGGCACTGCTGTGGGCCGGGGCGGCGGCCGTGGTCGCGCTCTGGTGGGCGCAGACCGGTTCCGTGGTCGGCACGGCTGCCTGGCTGACCGGCGCCGGGCGGATCGCCGGGCTGCTGTGCGGGTACGCCTGTGCGGTGCTGGTCGGCCTGATGGCGCGGGTGCCGCTGCTGGAGCGGCGGATCGGCTCGGACCGGGTGGCGCGCTGGCACGCGATGGCCGGCCGGTACACGGTCTGCCTGCTCGTCGCCCATGTCGTGCTGGTCCTCGCCGGGTACGCCGCGCAGGACCGGGCCTCGCTCTGGCACGAGACGGTGACGGTCGTGCTGGACTACCCGGACATGCTCAAGGCCACCGCCGGCACGGTGATCCTCTTCGCGGTCGGCATCACCTCGGCCCGGGCCGTGCGCCGCCGTACGAGCCACGAGTTCTGGTACTACGTCCACCTGCTGACGTACGCGGCCGTGTTCCTGGCCTTCTTCCACCAGCTGACGCTGGGGAACGAGTTCAACGGCAGGCCCGTCGCCACCGCCGTCTGGTACGCCCTGTACCTGGGCGTGGCGGCCCTGGTGCTGTGGTTCCGGATCCTCGCCCCGGTCCGCCTCAACCGGCGCCACCGGCTGCGTGTGGACTCGGTCCACAGGGAGGCACCGGGTGTGTACTCGGTCGTCGTACGCGGGCGGCGCCTGGACGAGCTGGGGGCGCGGCCGGGGCAGTTCTTCCGCTGGCGGTTCCTCGGCGAGGGCATGCGCTGGACGTCGACGCCGTACTCCCTGTCGGCGCCGCCGCGCCCCGAGTTGATGCGCATCACGGTCAAGGCGCTCGGCGACCACAGCGCGGCCGTCGCCCGGCTGCGGCCGGGCACCCGGGTCTGGGCGGAGGGCCCGTACGGCTCGCTGACCGCCGACCGGGCCGCCGGCCACCGCTCCCTGCTGATCGCGGCCGGTGTCGGCGTCACCCCGCTGCGCGCGCTGTTCGAGACCCTGCCTGGCGAGGTCTCGCTGCTGTACCGGGCGCGCCGTGCCGAGGACCTGGCGCTCGGCCAGGAGCTGGAGGCGATCGCCCGCCGGCGCGGCGCGCAGGTGCTGTACGCGCTGAACGGTCCCCGGGGCGAGCGCCCGCCCCTCACGGCGCAGTCGCTGAGCGCGACCTTTCCCGGTCTGGCCGGCCACGACGTCTACATCTGCGGGCCGCACGGCTTCGCGCGGGACGTCTACGAGGCGCTACGGGCGGCCGGGGTCCCGGACCGCCGAATCCACCACGAGTCGTTCGAGCTGTGAGGCAGCACCCATGCACGCGTTGAGGAAGAACCGCCCGCTGCGCCGGATCGTGCTGGCGAGCGCCGCGACCGTCTCCGGGATGGTGTTGCTGCTGTCGTTGAAGCCGCACACGAGCCCCACCCTGACCACGGCCGAGACCAAGTCACCTGCCGTGTCGAGCAGTTCGAGCCCTTCAGGCGGCAAGACGGTCGGCCGGACCGTGACCGGCGACACCGTGCAGACCCGCTGGGGACCGGTCCAGGTGCGCGTGACGATCACGAGCGGCAGGCTCGCGGACGTGACGGCGGTGCGGTATCCGCAGGACAACCCGCGCGACCAGGAGATCAACAGCTACGCCCTCCCCCAGCTGCGGCGCGAGGCGCTGGCCGCGCAGAGCGCGGACATCGACACGGTGTCGGGCGCCACGTACACCAGCACCGGCTACAAGCAGTCCCTCCAGTCCGCGCTGGACTCGGCAGGACTGTGAGGCGGGGCCGCTGAACACTCGGCGCTCGCGGCACGTATCTGAGGGCCGACGGTCAAGTCCCCCCGGAGGAACCGTGACCACCACGCTCGCAGGCGGACGTGCCGCCCGCCGCCAGACGATGCGCCGCATCCGCCCGCGCCGCTCCCCGGCCGTACCGCTGCTGCTCGCCGTCGGGGCGGGCGCGGCGGCCGTGCTGTGGCTCTGGTGGCACAACACACCGTCCATCACCGACGACAACAGCAGGATTCTCAACGCGGGCCGGATCACGGGCCTGTTGGCCGGCTATCTGATGGCGCTGGTCGTGCTCCAGATGGCACGCGTGCCGGCGCTGGAGCGGCGGGTCGGCTCGGACCGGGTGGCCCGCTGGCACGCGATGAGCGGCCGGTACACGCTCTGTCTGATCGTGGCGCACGTGTTCCTCACCATGTGGGGGTACGCGCTGCAGGCCGGCAAGTCGCTCGGCGACATCGTGCAGCAGACCATCGACTCCATCAACCAGCTGCCCGACATGGGCAAGGCCGCCATCGGCACGGGCCTGTTCGTGCTGATCGGGCTGACGTCGATCGGCCCGGTCCGCCGCCGGTTGCCGTACGACACCTGGTACCACGTCCATCTGCTGACGTACGCGGCGGTGTTCCTGACGTTCTGGCACCAGATCACCACCGGCAACGACTTCGCGGTGGAACCGGCCGCCAAGACCTTCTGGTACGGCCTGTACGGCACGGTCACCGCGCTGGTGGTCTGGTACCGGATCCTGACCCCGATCCGGCTGAACGTCCGGCACCGGATGCACGTGGTGGCGGTGATCGAGGAGACGCCGGGCATCGTGTCGGTGCTGATCGGCGGGCGGAGGCTGCACCGGATGGGTGCGGAGGCGGGCCAGTTCTTCCGCTGGCGGTTCCTCGCGCCGGGCATGCGGTTCAGCTCGCACCCGTACTCGCTGTCGGCGGCGCCCCGCCCTGACATGCTGCGGATCACCGTGAAGGCGATCGGCGACCACAGCGCCCGGCTGCGCGAGCTGACGCCCGGCACCCGGGTGTGGGCGGAGGGCCCGTACGGCGCGATGACCGCGCAGCGCCGCAGCCGGGGCAAGGTGCTGCTGGTCGCGGGCGGGGTGGGCATCACGCCGATGCGGGCGCTGTTCGAGACGCTGCCCGGGGCGGCCGGTGACATCACCCTGCTCTACCGGGCCAACAGCACCCAGGACCTGGCGCTGTGGGACGAGCTGGCGAAGATCGCCGACGAGCGGGGCGCCCGGCTGATGTACGCGGTCAACAGCCCGGACGGCGAGCGGCCGGACATCTCCGCGGAGAACCTCCAGCGGAAGATCCCGGACGTCGACCGGCACGACGTCTTCATGTGCGGCCCGGCCGGGTTCGCGCAGTCGGTGTACGAGGCACTGCGCGGCGCGGGGGTCCCCGCCCGCCGCATCCATCACGAGTCGTTCGAGATGTGAGCGGGAGCTGTACGGAGATGAGGAAGAACCACCCCATTCGGCGGGTCATGCTGGCCAGCGCCGCGACCGTGTCCGGTGTCGTCCTGCTGCTGTCGCTGAAGCCGGCGTCCGATCCGGCCGCGGCGTCGGCGGCGGGCGCGGCCCCGCAGGCGACGGCGGCACAGCAGTCACCGCAGGGCGGTGCGCAGGCGGCCGGTTCGTCGGCCGGCACGGTGACCGGTGACGCGACGCAGACGCAGTACGGCACCGTGCAGGTACGGCTGACCGTCGCGGGCGGGAAGATCACCAAGGCGGAGGCCGTGCAGGCGCCCAAGGGCGGACTGAGCGACCAGAAGACGGCATTGGCCGTGCCCAAGCTCAACCAGGAGGCCGTCACGGCGCAGAGCGCGCAGATCGACGCGGTGTCCGGGGCGACGTACACGAGCACCGGCTACAAGAAGTCGCTCCAGTCGGCGCTGGACAAGATGAAGAAGTCCGCCGGATCCTCGACGGGGACCTCGGCCGGGTCCGGGTCGTCCGGTACCGCGCAGGCGCGTACGGTCACCGGGAAGGTCGCGCAGACGCAGTACGGTCCGGTGCAGGTGCGGATCACGGTCAGCGGTGGCAAGATCGCCAAGGCGGAGGCCGTGCAGGCGCCCAAGGGCGGACTGAGCGACCAGAAGACGGCGCTGGCCGTGCCCAAGCTCAACCAGGAGGCCGTCACGGCCGGCAACGCGGGCATCGATGCCGTCTCCGGTGCCACCTACACCAGCACCGGCTACAAGCAGTCCCTCCAGTCGGCGCTGGACCAGGCAGGTGGCTGACACGGTGGCCGAGTCGGCCGAGGCTCCCGCCGCGGTGCGTCATGCGGAGGAGGTCATGGGGACCGTCTTCTCCTTCGACGTGCGCGGCGGGGAACCCGATGCGGTGCGCGAGGCCCTGGACGCGGCCGTCGCCGCGCTGCACCGGGCGGACGCGGTCTTCAGCACCTACCGCGAGGACAGCGAGATCTCCCGGCTGGCCCGGGGTGAGCTGACCGTGGCGGAGTGCGCGCCCGAGGTGGCCGAGGTGCTGGACCTCGCGGCCGAGGCGGAACGGGTGAGCGAGGGCTGGTTCAGCACGCGCTACCGGGGCTCGCTGGATCCCACCGGCATCGTCAAGGGCTGGGCCGCCGAGCGGGCGGCGCGGCTGCTGGCGGAGGTGGCCGGGGTGCGGGGAGTGAGCGTCAACGGGGGCGGCGACGTCCAGCTGCTCGGCACGCCGGAGCCGCAGCGGCCGTGGCGGGTGGGGGTGGCTGATCCGCTCCGGCCGGGGGGTCTGGCGGCGGTGATCTCGTCGGCGGGTGTCGACGAGCTGTCGGTGGCGACCTCGGGCACGGCCGAGCGGGGCGCGCACATCGTGGATCCGCGTACGGGGAAGTCGGCGGTGACGGATCTGGTCGCGGTGACGGTGGTGGGGCCGCGGCTGACATGGGTCGACTGCTGGGCCACGGCGGCCTTCGCGATGGGCTCGCGGGCGGGGCTGGCGTGGCTGGAGTCCCTGCCGGGGGTGGAGGCCCTGCTGATCACGGCGGGCGACGAGGTGCGGTGCACCGGGGGGTTGGCGGCGCGGCTGGGCTGACCCTCCGGAAAATTCTCCCGATTCATCCAGATATTTATGCCGGAACGCCATCCAACTCCGGCCTTGAGACGTATCTCAGGTACCGGATGTTTCGGGAGGAACCATATGGCGATCTTCAGCAGGCTCATGCCGGCCCTCCACCATCACGACCACGACACCCACCACAGGAGGCATTTCACCTCAGGGCGCGACAACACGACCGAGCGCCGTCGCCGTCGTCGTCGCCGTACTCACCACCACCACAACAGTCATCGGTGGTGACCACCGATGCGGGCCGAGCGGGCCGGGGGCCGAGGGATCCGGTCCGCTCAGGCCGTCGTACCGCCCGCGCCCGCCGTGCCGCCGCGCGAGGTGTTCCGGCGGTTCTGGCCGTACACGCGCGGCGGCCGGCGCTGGCTCGTGCCGCTCGTCGTCCTCGGTGTGGCCGGACCCGCCGTCGACGCCGGCGAACTCTGGCTGTTCAAGGCGGTCGTGGACGAGGTGCTGGTCCCCCGCTGGCTGGACCCCTTCCTGTGGATCGCACCGGCCTATCTGGGGCTCGTCGTCTGCTCCGGCATGCTCGGCTTCGCCGACGATGTGACGTCCACCTGGGTCGGCGAACGCTTCCTGCTCGCGCTGCGCTCCGACGTCTTCCGGCACGTCCAGGGGCTGTCGCTCGGCTTCTTCGAACGCCGGCGGCTCGGGGACGTGCTCTCCCGGGTCACGGGTGATGTCGACGCGGTCGAGACGTTCCTGCTCTCGGGAGTGGCGGACGTCCTCTACTACGTGATCCAGCTGGGCGTCTTCCTGGGTCTGCTGTTCTATCTGCGGTGGGACCTCACCCTGCTCGCCCTGGTCATCGTGCCGCTGTTCTGGGCCGCCGCCCGGCACTTCTCCCGGCTGATCAAGGAGGCCTCGCGGGAACGCAGGAGGCGCGGCGGCTCGCTGAGCGCGATCGCCGAGGAGTCGCTGGGCAATGCGGCGCTGGTGCAGGCGTACAACCGGCAGGGGTGGGAGGAGCGCCGGTTCGACCGGGAGAACCTCGGCAGGTTCCGGGCGGCGATGGCCGCGGCGCGGATCCATGCCGTGTATCGGCCCGTCGTCGAGCTGATCGAGGTGGGCGGAGGCCTCGCGGTGATGGGGCTGGGCACCTGGAAGCTGACCCAGGGTCAGCTCACGCTGGGCGGGCTGCTCGTCTTCCTGGCCCTGATCGGCAAGCTCTACGGCCCCGTCCACGGCCTGTCCCAGCTCGGTACGACCTTTTACGCGGCCTCCGCCTCGGCCGAGCGGATCATCGAACTGCTTGACCAGCGGCCGCAGGTCGTCCAGGCGCCGGGGGCCCGCCGGCTGGGCCGGGCGCGGGGGGTGCTGGAGTTCGACGGGGTGTGGTTCCGCTATCCGGGCACCCCCTCCTGGGCGCTGTCGGACGTGTCCTTCCAGGTGGACCCGGGCGAGACGCTGGCGCTGGTCGGCGCGAGCGGGGCCGGTAAGTCGACGGTCGCCAAGCTGCAGTTGCGCTTCTACGACCCCGACCGGGGAGCGGTCCGGCTCGACGGGATCGATCTGCGGGAGCTGCGGCTGTCCGACGTACGGGAGAGCGTCGCGGTGGTGCTCCAGGAGACGCTCGTCTTCCACGGCACCGTCCGGGAGAACATCGCCTATGGCAGGCCGGGGGCGAGCGAGGCGGACATCGTCGCGGCGGCGCGCGCGGCGGACGCCCACGAGTTCATCGAAAGGCTCCCGGAGGGCTACGACACCCTGGTCGGCCAGCGCGGCCGCACCCTGTCCGGCGGCCAGTGCCAGCGCCTGGCGATCGCCCGCGCGATGATCAGGGACGCGCCGGTGCTGCTGCTGGACGAGCCGACCACCGGACTCGACGTGCGCTCGGGCCGCCGGATCATGGAGCCCCTCCGCCGGCTCATGGCCGGGCGGACGACCGTCGTCATCTCCCACAATCTGCTGACCGTCCGCGACGCCTCGCGGATCGTGGTGCTCGACCATGGCCGCGTCGTGGAACACGGCGCCCACGACGACCTGCTCCGCGGCCAGGGACCGTACGCCCGGCTGCACCGGCTGAGCACGGGCACGGTGCTGTCATGAGCGCTCCCGTGCCGGGCACCGGTGGCCCCGCGCCCCTCGTACCGGGGACGAAGCCGGCGCCGGGCTACGAGATCCTGGCGCATCTGACCCGCACCGGCTGGCTCGACGTGTACGACGCGTGGAGCGAGGAACGGGCCTGCCGGTGTGTGATCAAGACGGTGCGGGCGGACCGGCGGGGCGAGGGGCGGCTGGGTGAGCGGCTGCTGCGGGAGGGCCGGTGGCTGCGGGAGTTCAGCCATCCGCATCTGGTCCGGGGCTACGAGACCGTGGAGTCGCCCGAGCCGCTCGTCGTCCTGGAGACACTGACCGGTGAGACGCTGTCCCACCTGGTGGACCGGTTGCGGCGCCGGCCGTCCGCCGCCGATGTGGCGCTCCTCGGCGCGCAGTTGTGCTCGGTGGTCCATTACCTGCACGGCCAGGGCCTGCTGCACCTGGACCTCAAGCCGGCCAACGTGGTGGTGGAGCGCGGTCATGCGAAGGTGCTGGACCTGAGCGTGGCCCGGCCGCCCGGACCGGCGCCCGCCGGAGTGGGCACGTTCTGCTACCTCGCTCCGGAACAGGCCCGCGGCGGTCCGCTCACGGCGGCCGCCGACGTCTGGGGCATCGGGGTCACGCTGTTCGAGGTCGCGTGCGGGGATGTGCCGTTCGACTGCGGGGAGACCGTGGACGAGTCCGCCGGCGGCAGCCTCGGCAGCGACGGTACGGACGACTGGTATCCGCAGGTCGAGGAGGCGGCGCCGCCGATCGCTTCCCGGCGGCGGCTGCCGCCCGCGCTCGCCGCCGCCGTCGACGCCTGTCTGCGGGCCGACCCGGCCTCGCGGCCCACGGTCGCCGAGCTGGCCGCGGCCCTGGAGTCGACGCTGTCGCAGCGCCCCTCCGGCTCGTGACGGCCGCCCGGTTCACTGCCTCGGCTGCACGACATGGCCCATGTGCAGCTGGGCCGTGGCGAGGACGGTGCCGTCCGGTGTCGTCAGCCGGGCGCCGGAGAGGGTCGAGAGGTCGCCGGGAGCGGCCACGCCCCACTCGCCGTGTCCGGCGGCCAGGGGGAAGTCGCCGACCCGGACGGTCGTGCCGTCGGAGTGTTCCAGGAGACAGGTGACCTTGCCGGTGTACGAGCCGTGGGGGCCGGTGAGATAGACGGACACGAAGATCCAGCCGGGGGTACCGGGGTGCGCGTAGACCTCGCCGACGGGCCCGCCGGCGCCCGTGCCCGAGGTCATGTCGCCGACCAGCATGGGCTCGGACTCGGTGGCGGGCGCGATCGAGGCGACGACCTCCTCGACGGCGGTGCCGATCGCCCAGCCGGCGAAGCCGACGGCGACGGTGAGCGCGGTGGCGAGGGCCGCGAGCCGCAGCCGGGCCCGCCGC
>NZ_JBSFGB010000067.1:0-25228 GCF_053596375.1 Streptomyces sp. NPDC001709
GCGGGAGCGCAACCCCTGTGCGCAGCACAGGGGTTCGCTGTCACAGCGCGCAGCGCTGTGGGACCCGCTCCGCGGGAGCGCTGGCGGAGCGCTGCGCGCACCGCCCCAATCTGGTTGCTTCGCAACCAGATTGACGCTCCGTCCGCTGCGCTCCCCGGAGCGGATGAGGGCTCCGCCCTCGACCCCGGCCTTCCGCTCCGCTCCAGGCCGGGGTCGGCGGGTCCGCTGCGCTCCCCCGCCCAACAAGCGCACCTAGAGGCCGTGAGCCGGTCGCTGGGTCAGGCGGGCTGGGGAGGTGGAAGGTGACGGCCGGGATGGTTGCCACCTGAAGGCCTTTCTTGGCTTCTGCTTCAAAGTGAGCCACGGATTAAAACTGGATTCGGGCCCCCTCGGCGGTACGTGCCGCAACTCCAGCGGCCGGCCACTGCAACAACTGCGCAGTACCCAATGAACCTGCGCAGTGTTCCGCGATGGCAGGGAGGCTCGGGCCCCGCATGCGGGCTGATGTGCAGTCATAGCAGAGCCGTAGCCGCCCTGTTGGTGCATCAGAAGCTTTTCACTCAGTACGGGGGCGTTCTAGATCTGCGCATTGTGCAGGTGTACCGGTCAATTCTTCACTGGCCGAATGAGCAGCACGAGTGGCGACCACCGATCGGGGGGCGGTCGGGTCCGTGTGAGGGATGTCGATGTGCGGTTCATCGGCGCGAACGGTCTGCCAGAGCAGCGGCCGTGGCTGGAGGTGGCCGCTGAACTGGTTCCGGCTGACTGCCCGCCGGTGCGCGGTTTCGCGGTGCGCCGGGGCAGAAGGTGGGCTCCTGGTTGGTGGTGGGCGGCCACCACGGGTCGGCTGGTGGCCTACGGGAGCGCGGCGATGAGGGACCGCCTGATGCTGCTGGACCAGGAACGGCGGGTGGTAGGGCTGGCATGCCGCCCGCTGGAATTCGTGTGGCGGGACGGCAGGCGGGTGGTAGCCCATGCTCCGCAGCTGGCCGTACGCCTCGCTGACGGAGGTCACGTGCTCGTGGACTGCCTTGGTGCCGGCTTCCCGCCACGTCGTCTTGCCGGTGTGCAGGCTGTGCTGGAGGAGTGTGCGCAGGAGGTGGGATGGCAGTACCGGGTCGAGCCTGCCGCGGATCCGGTGGTGGTGGCCAACGTGCGCTGGCTGTCGGGGTACCGCCACCCGCGCTGCGCGGGCAGTGTCCGTCCAAGCCGGTTGCGTGACGTCTTCACGTCTCGGCGGCCCTTGGTGGAGGGGGCTGCCGCGCTCGGTGATGTGGTCTGGACCTTGCCGGTCGTCTACCACGGCTTGTGGAGTGGTGAACTGACCGCGGCGCTGGACCGGCCGCTCACCGAAGGCACTCTGGTTGCCGCGGCCGGACGGCACGAGCGGTGAGCGCTGTGCGGCATGTGGTGGAGGTGGGAGACCAGATCCGGTTCGCCGGTGGTGTGTTCACTCTGGCGGGGCTGGACGGGCCACGATGCCGGATTGTGGGTGAGGACGGGAGCGTCCAGGTGCTCCTGCTCACGCAGCTGTATGCCGATGAGGGCTTCTGTGTGGTGGCCGGCTGTGCCGAGCCGCGCCGGGCGCCGGTGTGGGGGCCGTTGGCGAGCCTTGAGGTAGGGGTCCGCGAGAAGGCTCTGGCCTGGGAGCGGCACATCCGCGAGGTCGAGACGGGTCATCCGGAGCCAGGCGGGAGGGGTGCGCCGCGCGAGGAGTTCGACCCGGAGTTGCGCAGCCTCGCCGAGCGGGAGGCGGCCAAGGCGGCGGAGCTCACAGAGCAGGGGCAGCCGGTCAGCATGGCCACGGTACGGCGCATGCGCGCCCGCTACTGCAGGCAGGGCGTGTGGGGGCTGGTCGACGGGCGTACGACACGAGCGAGGTCACCGTGGGGGCGTGCCGACGAGCGGGTGGTTAACGCCATCAGGACAGCGCTGGAGGCGCAGCGGGAGCGGTCCACCGGGACGCTGGGCCGGCTGCGTCGGCAGGTGGGCTGGCTGTTGGAGGACGCTTACGGGCCGGGCACAGTGGAGGTGCCGCCGGTGGCTACGTTCAATCGGCTGGTCCATGCGGTCGCCGACGGCCAGGGGCTGCTGGGCACTGCGGTGCAGCAGCGCTGGCGGACGAGTCGGCCTGAGCCGCCGTTCACGCCCACCGTCGTAGCGCGGCCTGGCGAGCTCGTCATGATGGACAGCACCCCGCTGGACGTGCTGGCCGTGCTCGAGGACGGGCGCACCGGGCGGCTGGAACTGACCATGGCCATGGACGTGGCCACCCGCAGTATCACCGCCGCCGTGCTGCGCCCGCGGGGAACGAAGGCGGTCGATGCGGCAGTCCTCCTCGCGCAGACCGTCGTGCCCGAGCCCCTGCGGCCCGCCTGGGCCGAAGTGCTGGCGATGGCCTCCTCGGTGATCCCCTACGAGCGGCTGTTAAGCATCGATGCCCGGATGCAGGGCGCTGCTGCGCGACCGGTGATCTTCCCGTCCACCGTCGTCATCGACCAGGGAAAGGTGTTCATTTCCCAGTGCTTTCTCGCGGCCGCCGAGCATCTGGGAATCTCCGTCCAGCCGTGCCCGCCCGCGTCCGGGCCCGCGAAGGGCCACGTGGAGCGCGGCTTCGGATCGGTGGGGACGCTGTTCGCGCAATACGTCTCCGGCTACACCGGCTGCCACATCAGCCGGCGTGGCCGCCGCGTCGAGGACGAGGCCTGCTGGACCCTGCCCCAGCTTCAGGACCTGCTGGACGAGTGGGTGGTCAGTGGGTGGCAGGAACGGCGGCACCAGGCACTGTGCCACCCTCTGATGCCCAAGCTGGCGCTCACGCCCAACGAGATGTGGGCGGCCCTGGTCGGCATCGCCGGGCACGTGCCTGTCCCTCTGAAAGCCGCCGACTACATCGAGCTGCTTCCCGCCCGGCGGTGTGCGATCGGCGCCGAGGGCATCCGGTTCGATTACCGCACCTACGACAGCAAGGCCCTCAACGGCCACCGGCAGCGCTCCACCGCACAGGACGGCAAGTGGGAGGTCCACTACAACCCCTACGAGCCGTCACGCTGCTGGGTGCGTCTGCCCACCGGCTGGGCCGAGGCGGGATGGATCCACCGCACTTTGGTCAGCCAGCCCTTCACCGACACCGCCTGGCGGCACATCCGTACCGTCGTCGAACAACGCGCAGGACGGGCCGAACACGAGGAACACCTCGCCCGCGCACTCGACGAACTCCTGCGTCGCGCCGGCGGCAAGACCGCCGGTACCCGCGGCCAGGAGCCGGCCACCGGCTTTGGGGCAGGTCCCACGGGCGTGGTCCCGCAGGTGGACACCGGCGTGCTCGGGACCCGAGAGGTGAGTCGGCTGAGCGAAGAGGAGCCCGATCAGGACGACACCGACGACCCGGTCGCCGGCACAGCTGATGCCTGGGAAGTCTTCGACGCCCATCAGGAGGCAGAGCAGTGGTAGTCCCCGGCCAGGCAGCCGCACACACCGGCCCGTTCGCCTCACCGACCACATGGCGGGAGTGGATGCAGTTCATCGACGCCGAACCCCCTCGCCTGGCAGGCCCGGGCCCGTGGACGCTTCAGGAGCGCCTCGACTACCACTCCCAGTTCGTGATCCTCTCCACCCCGGTCATGGACAAGATCTCCCTCACCCTGCGGCGGCTGATGATCCTCAACCGGCACCACAACGGCACCGCCCGGCGGGGGCTGATGATCTCCGGCCCGCCCACCACCGGAAAGACCACCGCTCTGCAGCAGCTCGGGCGGTCCTTCCACCTCGCCGACCGGACCCGCCACACCGGCCCCGGCGAGCGCCTGCCCGTGGTCTTCCTGTCCGTACCGCCCGCCGCCACACCGAAGATGCTGGTCTCCGAGCTGGCCCGGTTCCTCGACCTGCCCATCGGAAAGACGATGAACCAGGCGCGGATCACCGACATCGTCTGCGGCGCTCTTCGCGATCTGGCGACCCAGCTCGTCCTCGTCGACGACGTCCATCTGCTCAACACCCGCACCCGCGTCGGCGCCGAGACCTCCGACCAGATGAAGCACCTCAGCGAACGCATCCCCGCCACGTTCGTGTACGCCGGCGTCGCCATCGAGGCCTCCCCGCTGTTGACCGGCAACCGCGGTGCGCAGCTGGCCGGGCGGTTCAAAATGGTGCGCAACCCTCCCCTGGCCTACGGCAGCACCACACAGCGCACAGCCTGGGAAGGCCTGGTCGGCGGCATGGAAAGCGCCCTGCGGCTTACCCACCACCGCCCCGGCGCCCTCACACGGTACGCCGCCTACCTCCACCAGCGCACCGCCGGCAGGATCGGCAGCCTTTCCGCCCTCGTTAGGGAAGCCGCCATCGCCGCGATCCTCGACGGCACCGAAAAGATCACCAAACAGCTGCTGGCGGACATCGAGGTCGACCAACTCGCCGAACAGACCGCACGGCCACCGGCCAGGACCTGACATGCCCAGCGCTCCCCCGCGCCCCAGCATCCGGCGCGTGGCCCCGCTGCAATGGGAGACCACCGCCTCCTACATCCAGCGCCTGGCCCGCCGCCACCACCTGACCACCGCAGAACTGCTGAACGGCCTGGGCATCCCCCGCCCCCGCCTGAAGAAGGAACGCACCCAGCCACACGCCCCCCACACCGGCATCGAGCTGTACCTGAACGCTCCGAGCCGCCGCCTGATCGCCTCGTTCGCCGGGGTCCCGGAGGAACATCTCTCCTACGCGCTCCCCCAGTGGGACCAGTACCGCGACAAGCCCAACCCCGCCTCCGCCCGCGCCCGGCGCCAGCTCGCCCCGATCAACGCCGTCACCGGCTGTCCTGGCTGCACCCTCACCCGCACCGGCCACGGATACCCCGTCCGCCAGTACCTGCCCGACAGCCGCCTCATCTGCCGCCGTCACCACACCTGGATGCTCGGCCGCCACACCCTCGCCGGCACCCAACTGCCCATCGAACACGCTGATCTGGGGCACACCCCGGAGATCCTCGCCGCCCACCGCACCCACATCCGCTTCCTCCGCCGCTGGGGCACCGCGGCTGACCACGCCCTCGCACAGGCCATGTCCCTGACCGAAGCCTGGCGGCGCACAGCACCCGCGCATGAACGCATCTGGCCCGCACGCGCCCGCCGCATCGCCAGCAACAAGCGCACCCGCCTGTGGTACGCCCTCGCCCGAGCGGCCATCACCTACCCCGAAACCATCACCCTCGCCCAATACATCGCCCACCACCCCCGAGCGCTTCCCGCCCTCGAACGGCCCGAGAGCGCACCACCCGTCCACACCGCCATCGCCGCCCTCCTGGGCCGGCCCTGGCTTCAAGACCCGGCCTTCTACCCCGACCGGCTCAACAACCGGATCAACTACGCCCCCAGCCCCCACCCTGGTGCACGCCCGCAGTGGACGTACCGCCACCCAGGCCCCACCGAACTCACCGAACTCGGCTACCACCCACCGAAAACGGCCCAGGCCGTAGATATCAGCCCCGGCACACCACCATGACCAGCAAGCCTGAACACATCGGCCCGCCCCGCCCCACCCTCCTCCCCACTACGCTGATGGAGTGACAGAGTGCGTCGACAACCCGGCCGAGAGACTCCACGCCCTTCTCATCGACTTCTGCAAGGCCGGCAAGGAACTAGGCCCCAACGTGAGCAATTGGAATGCCTGGGCCCGGGCGCTCACCTACGAGGAGACACCCCTCGCCACAGACAGCGCTGAATTCTTCGCACGTCTGTCCGCAGCGATGATGCTGCCCCAGCAAGTCCGCCAAGCAGTCGGGGCCGTGGTGAACGATCCCGAGCAACAGGACTACATGCTCCGTCCCCTGGCCGGTGTCGAAGCCGCCATGCTGGCCTCCGCTCAAGCCGGCCACCAGGTCTCCCACGTGTGGCAGCACTTCAGCAAGGACGGCGACGCGGACAGCAGCGCCGCCATCTACAGCCTGCTTGGCTGTGCCCACGAGCTACGCCGAGCTCAGGTCGAGGCCGGCCTGACCGACACCGACGGCCAACACCTCACCACCATGATCAACGACCTCATCGAGGCCGTCCTGGCCTCCGAACTCAACGAGGCCGACAAGCAGTTCCTCCTCACCCGGCTCAACGACATGCTCGCCGCCGTCCAGCAAGCCCGCCTGCGCGGCCGCTACGCCCTGGAGACAACCACCGACGCCGCATATGGCGCCCTCACCCGCCGCCCCAACCTCATCCAACGGCTCCGTGACGCCCAACTCCTCAACCGCCTGGCAGACCTGTTCACCAAGTTCAACACCGTGCTCGCGCTGACCGGACAGACCGTCGAACTGAGCGAGACCACCGTGCACATGCTGGAACGCGGCCTGGGCAACTGAGCACTCCCACACCCCTGTACAAGGCCACACAGCCGACACCGAGCCGTCCCGCACCACCGGCAACCACTCAAACTGCGCAGCGCCCAACCAACCTGCGCAACCGGCGCCCGGCCCGACCGACACCCCAGGTCAGATGGCTGACAAACAACGCCCCTACGCAGATCCAAGGAACCAAAACACAGCACCGACCCACTCGGTCAAACTGCACAACACCAGGCCAAGAGCATGACGACTACTCAGATCCACTGACCGACGACATGTCCTGTCTCGCTGAACGTGAGGCACCACGACTCTCTGACCTGCATGCCTCAGATTGAGCGAGACGCCGAAGGCCCACACTGCCTCGTTCAACCTGAGGCACTCGGCCATGAATTTCCGAATCGGTACGGCAGTTGGGAATGGTCTAGGGCACTGAGATGTTCCAACTGGTGGATCCCGCCGACCTCTGAGGGATTTGGGGCAAGTCTCCCTGTGATCTGAGGCAGCCGCACATGTCCGTGCCGGAGCGATGAGAGCAGGCAGCCAACACGCCTTGCGCGTGCGCGTCGGCCGCACCCGCGTGATCACGTCTGTTGCTCATGCCAGCAGGGGTGGTCGGGCTCGGCTGCCTGCACGGCATCGGACTGGCCTCCCCTGCCCCACTTGCCTGGAAGGGGAGACTTCGTGACCGTCAAGGTCCTGTCCGTGCTACTCATCATGTCCGTGGCGTGCATTTTTGGCCTCGTGTCCGCAATCGTGGCCGTCTCGCACGGCGCAACCGCATGGGTTGGCATCCGCGCTGGAGGTACTGCCTTCATCAGTGCGGCCGGCCTCGGAATGGTCCTGGTCAACTACCTGATGCCCACCACATCCTCCTGACAGCGGCCTACAGCCGCACACCACCCGGCCCGCTGCCGTGGTAGCGGGCCGGGCCGCCCTGGGTGCCTCAGTCAAGTTGAGGCCGCCAAGCGGCTGCCTCGGATTGAGCGAGACTGCCTCGCCTCCAGCGAGACCGGACACTGTCGCCCGCCAGTGGAACTGCGCAGTGCCCAGTTAATCTGCGCCTACCCGCTACGTAGAAAAACTGAGTGCCGATCGGCTGGTGCACCGTCAGGTAACCGGGATGTGGGGTGTGTTGTGGTAGTGGGAAACGCCCGTGTAGGACATGCCCAGTGAGGCGGTCAGGACCTTGATGTCGAGTTCCTCCGCGAGTGTGACCAGACGGGTGGAGCGCAGGATGCGGGGCAGCAGCCCTGCGGGGGCCAGGCTGTCGCGGATGTGCGCGGCACCGGCCGGGGCGCGGGTGGTCCGGGTCAGCCTGGTGACCAGGAGATGAGGGTTGTCGGTCTGCAGCCGACTGCGGTGGTCGAGGCAGCGCTGGAGCGCCGTCCAGGTCGCGTTGTCCAGTGGGAGGCACCTGTCTGCCGGGGAACTGGATGGTGTGGCGGGCGGGGTTGATGCAGGGGTCGGTGAGATGGCGCAGCTCGGTGATGGTGGCCGCGTGGAGCAGGGCTGCGAGGCCGATGAACGCTTCATGCGGGTGGGTGTCGGGGGCGGTGGTCCACCGCTGGTACAGAGCTCGCTGCTCGGCGAGTGTGAGAGTGGTGCCGTGAAATCCCCTTTGCTGTAGGGCAGTTATGGGGCCGGTGGGATCACGGAGGACTGCTCGGGTGTGGTGGGCGTAGGCGAAGAACTGGCGCAGGCCCGCCAGGCGGGAGGCGCGGCGCGCGGGGGTGCGGGGGTGCGGGGGTGCGGGCGAGGAAGGATTCCAGGTGTGCGGTGGTGACGCTCGCCCAGCTCCTGTGCTCTTCAGCGTGGAGGTGGACAGCGAGGTCGCGGATGGCATCCAGCCGGATCTCGATCGTCGTGAGCTGGTTTTGCCGTAGTCCCAGCTGTGGGGCCCGCTCGTGCTGGAGCACCAGGAACTCGGCGAATCTTTCGACCTGGGGGTGCAGCGGGGCGGGTGTGGCCTCGATACGGCGGGCTCGGCGAACTGCTGCCCGCCTGTCGGCAAGGCCCGGCGGCGGGTCGAGGTGTCCGTGAGTGCGGAAGAAGTCGGTGAGTGCTCCCACGAGTTCGGGGGCGTCGCCGCAGGCGTGCGGGGGTCGCCGGTCGTGGTCGCCAGGATCAGGCGCGCGGTGATGGCGACGACGTCGGCCGCGTAGATGGGGTGGCCGTGCTCGGCGAGGTGTGCGGAGTACTCGCTCCACCAGGAGGGCTCAGTGTGCATGCGCTCGGCCCAGCCGACCGCACGGGTGATGACGGTGCGCGGTGAGTGCTCGTAACAGCGCTTGCACAGCCCTTTGGCCCACTGGCCGCTCTTCCCGCAGTGCTGGCACTGCGCCGGAGGCTCGGCGGTGGGCGGGATCGGCACAGGCGCGGCAGCGCCTGGTTGCCGGGTCGAGGACCCGTTTACGCCCGCAGTGCCGACACGGGCCCAGGGCCCGCTGCCCCGTCTCCCGGCACCGGCACGCCACGCACAGCTGCTGTGTGGAGCGCCGGGGAGCGCCGCAGAGGGCGCAGGCACGCGAGCACCAGGGGCAGCGGCCGTGTCAGGGCGCAGCCAGCGTAATTGGTGACAGGCGGGACAGGGGCTTTGACCGTCCGGACAGCGCCTGGGGCCATCGTGCCGTCTGCTTCAGGGGTGTGGGCCGCAGTCACAGCGGTGGCAGGGACCGGTGACGGGGTACCGACTGCCGCTGCGGGGGCGGCGAGGCCGGGTCGGGGGCGGTGCGCGGTGAAGGGGCCGCGGATATGGAGGCAGCGGCGGACTCACGCAGGGTCAGAAGGTCGCCCGGGGTGCAGTCGAGCGCGACGCACAGCGTGGACAGCTTCACCTGGGAAGGCTGCTTGGTGAACAGCGCGGACACCGACGCCGCGGAGAGCTCGAGCCCTGCGCGTTCGGCGAGCAGGCAGCGCAGCTCGGTGCCCGTCCAGATACCGCGTTGCGCCGCAGCCATCCTCAGTCTCCACTCCACCTGGGGTGGCGGGCCGATGGTTTCGACAGCGCGGAGCGGGGACGTGGTCAACGGGTGCTCCCGTGGGTCAGCCGGCCAGGCCGGTGATGGCGGTAAGAGTGGCGCGGCGCCAGGCGTCCTCGACAAAAGCCATGGAGGGCCGGACGTAGGCCATGGTCGCGGCGATATGCCGGTGGCCCAGGAGCTGCTGGACGGTCACCAGGTCCATGCCCTGCTCGTAGTGACGGGTCGCGCAGGCACGGCGCAGGTCATGCGGGGTGAACCGATCGCTTCCGGGCCGGCCTTCCAGGTCCAGGAGACGGGCCAGGCGGTCGCCTACCGTCTCCGGCTTCAGCGGGTGGCCGTCTGCGTCGCAGAACAGCGGGGCGGTGTCCGGAAGAGGGGGCGCACGTCACTTTGGTACCAGGCAAGGATCCGGTCCAGTCCGTCGAGCATAGGCGCCCACTCGGGCGCGGTCCCGAGCCGCCTGCCGTCTTGCCGAACCGCACGTGGAGCTTGCCTGAAGGACCGAGCTCGGGATGGACGTCGCACTCGTTGAGGCGGACGGCTTCGCTCACCCGCGGCGCCGAGTGGGACAAGGTCCGCAGCAGCGCGTAGTCCCGTGCCGCGGCCGGATAGTCGGACGTGGTCGCAAGGCGCCCGCGGGCGAAGGCGAAGAACGCCGTCAGGCGCTCAGCCATCGGCGGCAACCGACGGGGAGCGTCGTCCCAGACATGCCGCAGCCGGTTGAACCGGTCCACCGGATCACCCACCGCGCTGCCGTACAGGGCGCGGATCTCGGTCGCATAGCGGTCCTGGACAAAGCCGTGGAACGCGCGCAGCATCTGCAGGTACTGACGCCTGGTCCCCGCGGCCCGCCCCGCCAGCATCAGGCGGCGGAGCATCGCATCCACCTTAGCGGGCTCGATCTGCCACACCGGCCGCTCGAAACGGTCCAGCACCCGCTCCAGCAGCGACGTATAGCAGGCGATCGTCGTAGCAGCGAAGCCCCGTGCCACCCACGTCGAAGCGAACGCCTGCACGCAGCGCGCCTGGAAAGCCCACACATCCAGCGCCTGCCCGGCATCAGGTACCAGCCCGCCGAGTCCGCCCTCGAGCAGCCGCAGAAGAGGCCTCTCCCCCACGCTCCACGTCCACGACGAGGGTGCGCGGCTGCGAGGCGAGGGAGTCCAGGAGCAGGCGGTCAAACTCGGAGGGGTGGCGCGGGGGTTCGCCTGGCAGGCCGAGCGCGGCGAAGAGCTCGTTGCGCACTGCGCGGGCGGGGGGCGGGCTCGGAAGTGATCCGGCAGACCTCCTCGCTGCGGGTGCATTCGAGTTCATGCAGGCAGACGTTGACGGCGAGGGTTTTGCCGACACCGGCCGGGCCGTGGAGGCACATCATCGCCCTGGCCTCGATCGTGTCGGCGTTGTTTTCCCTGGCGGTCAGCAGGGAGCGGGTTGTCACGACTGCGGCGTCGGGCAGTTGCGCGTAGTGGTCGGTCTGCCGTGGTGGCAGCTGGCTGGTCATCGTGGCTCCTCGCCGCCGTGAGCTGGGACCCGTGTGTGGGCGCAGGCTGGGTGGGGTGTTCCAGTCCTCGGGCGGCGGGTGCGGGCGGGATCAGGTCGGGGAGGACGAGGGTGGGCATGCCGCTGTGGGCCGCGGCTTCGAGTTCCTGGTCGGCTTCGGCTGCCGTCACGGCGCCCAGGCGCTGTGGGTGTGGTGGCAGGTACGAAACGCTGCCGGCGCAGGGCCTGAGCTTGTCTGGCTTCGTCGCATAGGCGGCGGGCTCGTGCGGTACGGGTGCGGCGCAGGGCATCGGCGTCGGCGAGGCGGGCAGGTTTGAGGTGGTGCCCAGCGGAGTCGAAGACCTCGATCTCGTGATCATGATGGGCATGTACCGGATACGGACGCTGCGGCCGGCCTGGCCGGCCATCCACTCGCCGACATAGCCGCGGCCTCGCCGGCGCACCCCGTGGCTGGTCAGCTTCCGCGGCCGGCCGTCGTCCTCCGGCATCAGAGCCCACACAGCGGCCTCGGGGATGTCGGAGAGCGGCGTGGGGTCGCTCTGCCATGCCTCGATGGGGGGGCTGGCCGGTCAGGCCGTCGGGGCGGTGCTCGGTGTTCCACGCTTGGCGCGCCGGAGCGAGGTAGTGATGGTGTAGCCGGGCAGGACTGGCATGCGGTCGGCGGAGCGGTTGAGGCTCTCCACCGTGCCTTTCGGGTGCGGGCTGTAGGCGGGCAGGTCATCGCATCAGCTACGCCACAGTTACGGTGCGCTGGATGCCTTGGTCGCGCATGGCGCGCGGTGCCGGCCACCGCCGGGCAGGAGGGCTCTGTTGTCCGTGGACACGGGATGGGTCGTACCGTGCTCGCGGCGCGGGACGCAGATGGCGCCGGCGTTCCCGACGATCGTGGCCGGGAGCGGTCAGGCCACGACGGCGCTGGCCGCGGTTCATCTGGTCGCTGCGCGCCGGCGGCCGCGCTCGGGGTCTTGCGAAGGGGGGTCGGGCAGGCGTCAAGATCAACGGCTGTCCCGCTCTGCAGATCGACGGGAAGATCGACCTGGTCGTGACGGTGCGGGTCGATGACGGGCTCATCACCGGCATCTGCAGCGGGAGACCGCGGTGAGCCGCTGAACCTGGTGGTCGGCCAGGAGACCGGCGGACGGGGGCGACGGGGTGGCCGACACCGACACGGGTCGGCTGGGCTTTCGGGCCCACGAACAGGACATCCGCGCGATGGGTTCCGCGGTACTCACAGCGAGTGGTCCCACCGCGTCCAGGCTGTCCTGGCCTGCGGTGGGCCGGCAGGTGTCAGCGGTCCTTCGGTGGATGTCGCGGGCCGTCCGGTGCCGGAACCCCAAGGGCGTGCAGTGTGCGCCTCAGTCGGCTGCGGCTGAGGCGTCGGCCCGGGAAGCGGCCGGGAAACACCCATCGGCGGCCGCCGTGGCGGCCGCCGTCGCCTCGGTGTGGTGCGGGCAGGTGCTGGTCTTCGGGCGGCGGCATTCGGGCGCCGGGACCTTCCCCGGCTGAGCACTGCAAAGTTCCGGGTGATCTCCACATGGCCAGTGGTGCGTGCCGTGGTGCGAGAGGGCTCCGGTGCGAAGAGCAGCGCCAGGAGACCGGCGGTCTTGCCGGCAATCGTGGATCTCCTGGTCGCGGGTGAGGCGGTTCACCAGACGCCGGCGAGTGTCCTGCGCGATGCAGGGGGCCGGTCAACGCCGAAGCGTCGAGCACCCCGGTCCGTTGCCGGGTGCGTTCCCGTGCGGCGCGCCCGGGCAAGGAAGCGAGGCAGGCCTCCGGTCCCGGCCGCGGGCCGAGGGCACGCTCCGCGCCTCAGCAGCCGGCCGCGGCTTCGGGGCGGGGGCACGAGGGGTGCCCGGGCGGGCCGGCGGCCTTCTGGCTCCTGTCAAGTCCCGACTTCTCGGTAACGGAATTCCGGGACGTGACCCGGCGGCCCCGTCCGGGGCTCAATTGATGCATCGGTTCACGCAGCAATGGTGAGCCGGCCACACCGCCCGGAAAACAATTTTGGCGGTGTGACGCGCGGGACAAGCGTTCCGCCGGCGGCTGACCCGCGAATGAGCCGGGCCATTCGATAACCCTTCACCATTTCTCAGACGAGGAGAATTCTCATGGCTCACACCACCAAGACCCGACGCCTTGTGATGATCGCTGTTACCGCCGTCCTGGCCGCGGGCGGTGCCTCGCTGTCCACCAGCGCGTTCGCCGCCACGCCGACCGCGGTGCCACACATGGCCGTGGCTGGCAACGGCAACGGCAGCGGCAACGGCAACGGCAACCACGGCAACGGCAACGGCAGCGGCAACGGCAACGGCAACCACGGCGACGACAACGGCAGCGGCAACGGCAACGACAACACCGGCGACGACAACGGCAGCGGCAACGGCAACCACAACACCGGCGACGACAACGGCAGCGGCAACGGCAACCACAACTGGGGCAGCTGGAACGGCACCGACAACGGCAACCACAACTGGGGCAGCTGGAACGGCACCGACAACGGCAACTACAACGAGGGCGACGACAACGGCTCCCACGACGGCAACTACAACGAGGGCAACGACAACGGCAGCCACGACGGCAACGACAACACCGGCAGCTGGAACGGCACCGACAACGGCAACGACAACACCGGCGACGGCAACGGGAGTGGTAACGGCAACGACAACTACTAGGGCCTGACCGCGGCGTGCAGCGTCGTGTGAGGCCGGTGTCTGGCCGGATGGAAGGGTGATACAACCCGCCATCCGGCCAGATGGGCGTGTGTCCGCACCCAGCGCCCAGGCAAGGCTGGGTCATCGCCGTACGCGTCCTGGCCCGGACAGATGGTGGCTGTGCCGTGGCCTGTCGGCGGCCCGGGGTCGTAGGGGCAGGCCGCACCTCTGGTCAGCGTCTGTGGCGGGCCCCGCCGGGCTCGGAGGCCGGCGGGTTCCCTGCGGGATCGCGAAGAACATGACGAGGGGGCGCGTCGGGCGGGTGTGCCGCTGCCGGGGAGGCTGCGTGCGCCTGTCTGTGCGTCGGGGTGGGCTTGCCGGATGCCGGGACGCGATCGCGTTGGCCGACCGGCCGACGCCGCATCAGGGGCCCGTCCCTGCGCGGTGCGCGGGCATGCGTCCATCTGGCCGGATGGCGGGTTGTGTCGCCCTTGCCATCCGGCCGGACGCCGGCCGTGTGCGGCGGTGGACGCAGCGGTCAGGCCCCAGGTTCTGTCTCCTTGGTCAGCGCCGTGCCCGGATGAGGATGGCGGCGAGGTGGAGTGCGGCCTGGCAGGCGATCGCGAGTTTGTGGCTTCGTGCGGCCAGGCCGCGCCACTGCCTGGGGCGGTTGATGCACCGTTCGATGGTGTTGCGCTGCTTGTAGGCATCCGCATCGAAGCCGGGCGGGCGCCCACCTTGGCGGCGGCCCCGGCGCAGGCGGTGGCCGATCTGGTCCGACGGCTGCGGGACGACTGTGCGGATCTGCCGGCGGCGAGGTGGCCGCGGATCGTGCGGGCCGGGTAGGGGCGGTCGGCCGGGACCATGGTGGGGGGTCCGGGGCCGACCGGGGCCGGTTCTCGGCACCCGGATGCGGGCCATGGCCGTCTCGAAGGCCGGCGCGTCACCGGCCTGGCCCGCTGTGACGGCCAGAGCCAGGGGCTGTGCGTGGCCGTCTGCGGCCAGGTGGATCTTGGTGCTCAGCCCGCCACGGGAGCGTCCGAGTGCGTGGTCGGCCGGCTCGTTGCGCCCTTCGGCCCCCTTGTGGGTGCTCCGGTGGCGTGCTGGTGGGCCCGGGCGGCGGTGGAGTCGCCCGACACGGTCCAGCCGATGTCGTCGGCGGTGTCCGCTGCCGCGAGGACGGCGGCGAGGATCTTCTCCCACGTGCCGTCGACGGCCCACCTGTTCAGCCGCTTGTGAGCGGTCCGGAACGAGCCGAGCTCGTCGGGCAGGTCCCGCCAAGCGAGTTGGTGCGGTACTTCCACGCGATGGCCTCGGGCGTGCGGCGGTGGTCGGCCCACCGCCGTCCGCGAACGGGATCGGCCGGCATCAGCGGCTCGAACGGAGGGGTACATCCGTTGACATCCTCCCCCTCCTGAAGGAGGGGGATTCCCGTTACTGCGGGTTTCGACCGGTTGCCCGGCTTACGGGTTCCTGCTTCGCGGACCGGATAGCCCCGAGGTCTCCACAGGCTGACACGGGCTGTCCGCCCGCGTTTTTGATGTTGATGGCGGCATTGACGTCGGCGTGCGCGGTGTGTCCGCAGTCTGGGGCTTTGCACACGAAGACCGATTGGCTCTCTCGGTTTCCTTCGGTGACGAAGCCGCAGGCGGAGCACCGCTGTGACGTGTACGCCGGATTGACCTTCACCACATTCGTGCCCGTGTAGCGGGCGGCATTGGTGAGGGCGAGTTCGAAGCGATGCCATCCCTTGTCGAGGATCGCTTTGTTCAGGCCCCGTTTCTGGGCGACCCGTGTGCCGGGCGCTTCAAGAGTGCCGGAGGCGGAGGCCGACATGTTGCGGGTCTTGAGGTCTTCCAGGACCACCAGCGCGTGCTTCGCCGCGATCCGGGATGCGGTCTGGGCGCAGAAATCTCCGCGTCGGTCGGTGACGCGGCCCATGATCGTGTTCATGGCCGCGAGAGTCTTACGCCGGCTGGAGCTGCCTTTCTTGCTGCGGGCGAGACGCTGCTGAAGACGCCGGTAGCGGACGGTTTCGCCGGCGGTGACGAACGGCCGGTCGTGGAAATCCCCGTCCGAGGTGACTACGGCCGTCTTCACACCCCGGTCGATCCCGACGGCCGTGTTCGGCATGGCGTGCTGCTCGGGCGTGACGGCCTGGTCGTCCACGAGGAACGACACGAACCAGTGCGCCCCCTTGCGGGACACCGTGGCCGACCGGATCTCACCACCGAGCGGCCGGGACCACCGGAAGCGGACCCATCCCAGCTTTGGGAGTTTCGCCCGGCCCCACTTACGGCCAAGACGTTCCACCGTGATGAGGTTCCCGGCAGGGAAACGGAACGACGGGGACCAGCGGGCCTTCGACCGCCAGCGAACCTTGAAGGTCCCGTGATCCCGGCACGCCCGCTCCAGATCCTTCAGCGTCTGCTGAAGCACGTGGGAAGGCGCGGTCTTCAGCCAGGGATGGTCTTTCTTCGCTTCGGCCAGCTCGGCGGCCTGCGGCACGTAGTTCATCCACGCCCCGCGCTGCCGGTACTCCCGGCGCTGATGGAGGCCGGTGTTCCACACCGCCCGGCAGATGTTGCCGAACTCCTCGCACATCTCGGCCTGTTCGGCCGTCAGCTCAAGCCGGTATCTGCGACCGGACAGCATAGGAACACCCCCCTCCAACTGATGTGATCAACATAGTGCACGCCACTGACAACGCAGCGAACTCCGCCGCTGCGCGGCTCCGGAACGAAGATGAGCTAACCCCCAGCTAAAGCAGGGGGTCTGCGCTCAAGAGAGTTGATCAATTGATGAGCCCACCGAAGAGACACGCTCTAGCCGTTGCCGCTCCCGCTCCCGTTCCCGCTGCCGGTGTTGCCGTTGCCGTTGTCGCTGCCGTTGCCGTCGCCCTTGTTCTTGTTGCCGTTGTCACGGCCGTTGTCGTCGCCCTTGTTGTCGTTGCCGTCGCGGGAGCCGTTGTTGTTGCCTTCGTTTTCGTTGCCGTCGCGGGAGCCGTTGCGGTTGCCCTTGTTGCGGTTGCCGTCGTCGCTGCCGTTGTCGTTGCCCTTGTTCTTGTTGCCGTCGTCGCTGCCGTTGTCGTTGCCCTTGTTCTTGTTGCCGTCGCGGGAGCCGTTGTTGTTGCCCTTGTTCTTGTTGCCGTCGCGGGAGCCGTTGTTGTTGCCTTTGTTGTTGTTGCCATTGCCGCTGCCGTTGCCGCCGGTGCTGCCGCTGCCATCGCCGCCTCCGGCGGCAGCCATGTGCGGCACCGCCTGTTCGGCGGCGAAGGCGGTGGTGGACAGCGAGGCACCGCCCGCGGCCAGGACGGCGGTAACAGCGATCATCACAAGGCGTCGGGTCTTGGTGGTGTGAGCCATGAGAAATTCTCCTTGGTGAGAAATGGTGAACGAATTGAGGAATTCCCTCCCCGTCCAGTGCCGGGGAAAATCCTGGGCGGGACGTGGGTCCCGCATCACACTGCCGTTCTTCCTTTCCGGGCGGTGCCGCCGGATTGCTTTTCCTGCCTGAACCGGTTCTCCGTCGGCTCCGGGCAGGGCAGTCAGGTCATGTCCCGGAATCGGGACGCTGCCCGGGGTCCTTGGTCGTGCGGGGCGGGGCGCCGGGTCCCTCGCGGATCGTCCGCAGGGGCAGCCGGCTGCACGGCGCCTGCCCTTTGTGTCTTCCGCCCAAGGACGACAGCCTTGCCGGGTCGCCGCGCCCGGGGGCTTCTAGCACCGCGACCCGGGCGGCACAGACGGCCGGCAATGCAGCGGCGAGGCAGCCCCGGCTTGGTGGAGCCGACTGGCTTTGCCCGGCAGCCGCAACGCGAGCCGGTGCCTGGTCCTGGACCGTCAGGAGAGGTTCTTCTCCAAGACCGCGATGTAGTTGCTCATGAAGTGGTCGCGGACCCCGGCGGGGGCGAGGGGATCGGCAGTCATGCCCATGGTCCGGTCGGCAAGGCCGCCGAGCAGGGGCATGGAGTCATGGAGCCGTCCCGCCGAGCCGATGTGGCGCAGGCCTGGACATGGGTGGGTGAAGGGGGCTCGGGCGGCAGCTGGGGCACGATGTCGTTGTTGCCGGCGAACCGGTACATGCGGTCGGCGAAGCCCTCGTTGTACGCCTTGGCCGACTCCTGGTCGCGGGTGCGGGGCCGGCCGTAGGTGTAGACGCCGTGAAAAACACCTTCCGGCCGTCGTGCGCAGCTCGGCCGGCGTGTCCTCGGCTTCCGGGTAGATCGAGTTCAGTGCCTCGGCGAAGCCGTAGTGCACCCAGCCGGTGCCTCCCCGGCCCGGGCAGGCGCAGTGGTGGCGTCCGAGAGCCAGTTTTTTGATCCGGGCCGGTTCCGTGCCGCGGAACGCCGTGATGATCATGTCGCCGGCCAGGGTGCAGGCCTGGGTGTCCTGGAGCGGGAAGGGGGGAGTGAACCGCGTCCCGTGGTGTCGAGCCTGGTCGAGCCCCCAGGCACGGGCCTGTTCCTCGATCACCTCCCGGCCCTTGTAGAAGAGATCGCATGCCTGCGCCAGCCAGTAGGCCCGCTGAAGGCTGTAACCGGTCCAGCGGTGGTCGAACGACGAGGGTACGGCCACTAAAGGCCCCCTTTCGCGGCAGTGGAGCTGAGCGGCCTGGGCGAGGGCGCTCCACGCCGTCCATGTTGATCATTTCGAAGTATCAGCACCGCCGGGGGCGCGGTAGGCGAGAACACACCGGCGGTCACCTGAACGGATCCGGGACCCGAGCGGGAATCGGCACGTCGGCCCTCGCCCAGCTGCTCACAGGCCTCGCTCGCCCCCAGCGCGTTGAGGTCCAGGCTCACAGGGTGCCGCTCGGCGAGCCGACGGGCAGCACCCTGCGCCGCCTCGTCGCCCTCCTCCCCCACAAGGGCGTACAGGCGTACGTCTTCACCGGCGCCCTCGGCGACAACCCGCGCCGCCTGGCCCCTGGCGGCCGCCGAGGCGGACCGTGGACCGCCGCAGAGGCGGTCGGGCCGGCCGCACGCCCTGTTTCGAGCGGCTGAGCGGGCAGGAGGCCAGGATCGGCGCCGTACTGTCCGCCGGTGAGCAGCAGCTCGTCGCCCTGGCCCAGGTCCACCTGTCACCTGTCACCTGTCACCTGCTCGAGTCGTCATCCCCGATGAGGGCACCTTGCAGGCTCGACCCGATCGCAAAGGCACAGGCGAAGGAGGCATTCCGCGAGCGCGGCGCACCCTGATCGTCATCGCCCGCCGGGGCCTGCCCGGCCATGCGCGCGAACCGGGTCCTCATCAAGACGGCCGCAGCATGGTGGACGGCACCCGCCCTGGTGATCACTTCGCCGCACCACCGGGGGCTGATCGGATGCCGGCCGGGCCCCTGCGGCAGAACGTGGCGATGAGGTCACCGCACGGGGCATCACAGCCGGTCAGAGTGGATGCGAGAACCAAGGGGCGGGCCCGGCCTGGTGCCTGATCGCCGGGGGGCGAACGCCCGGAGGGGAACGAAGGGGTGTCTGCGCCCCGCGCCCCGCGCCCCGCGCCCCGCCTCGGCCGCCGGTCGGCGGCCGGCATGGCGGCCCGATCCCGCGGTCGTCCATGTCCTGGACGCCTGGTCCCTGGGAGTGTTTCGACATGCCCGGACCGTCATCCCGCCCCCCGGGCCCGGCCCCGGTCCCGGCAATCCGGGACATGACCAGACGCATACCCGGGCCACATGGTCCGGTGTCCCCGGCTCCGCTGCGCCGGGAGGCCGGTGAACCGCCCGAGATCCCAACGCTGTCCCCGAGGTCGTCCGCTCCCCCTGAGGTGTGCTTGTGCTGCATCGTTCGAGACCGGGCCGCCGTTTCGGTGCGTGTAGTGGAGTGAGTGCGGCGGATGTGCCCCAAGGGACGGCAGCCGGGCCATGGCTTGCGCCCGTCTCATCCCAGGAGCCCGTCGCATGGCGTGCCCCCGCCGCCCGCGACGCACGCCTCGGGCGCAGGCTCTCACCAGCGGTGTGTACAGGTCATGGCCGGGCGTCGTCCGTATCCGGGCGATCTGTCCGACGTCCGGCGAAAGGTGACCGAGCCGGTGTGAGCGCGTGGCGGGCCGGGCGGCGCCAGCATGCGCTGAACACCGAACGCCCGCCAGCGCACGATTCCGCGCGAGATCACGCATGCGATCCGGTACGCGGACCGCACCGGGGTGCAGTGACGCTGCCTGCCGCACGCCGTCGCGCCGTGGCAGAGCGTGCACGGCTGCTTCGCCACGCGAGGGGACGACGGCCTGCTCGCCCAGCTGCAAAAGCCAAGAAGCTGTGTCACATCCACTTTCCACAGGTCATGACGTTGTGACGTGCGGTCGTGGTCCGGATTGCCGTTCGCTACAGCGTCGTTGGATCGGGCAGCCGAGCGGCAGCGGGAGGGGTCTGCCCCGGTTACTACGCAGCTGACGGGGCCTGAATGTGATCGTGCGCCGTTTCTCCCTCCCGATCGGGCCGGACGTGGCTGGATTGCTGCAGGCCTCGAGCAGGTCGGTGCGGGCGACACCTCCGTCCTCGACCCTTGGTGGCAAGGGGCGGTTCCGCGCTACCACCAGGTAAACAGGACTCATCTGCTTGCTCCTCGGTTCTACTGGTCCAGGAATTCCCCAACCCCGAAGGCAAGCTTGACCCGTATGCGCCGACCGGTGGCGGCGCCGGGCGCACAGCGGACTGATTACCCATCAAAATATCCATCAAATCGGGCTAGTTCAGACGCACATATGCGGCAATGCCCTGACAGCCTGATTCGCTGGCGAGGCAGCTGCCGTCCAGGCGCAGTGGCGCGGACGAAGTCTTTGCTGTTGCAGGCGGCCCGGGATCACGCCGCCCGCCGTGCCGAGCCCGCTTGGCCGTGCCGGCCCGAGCACTCCGCGCTCCCCAGCCCCGCGGTGGCCCGCAGGGCTGGGGCCGCGCCCCCGGCGCGGCACGGCCAAGCGGTTGTGACACAGCTTCTGATCGATACGCAGAGCGTGACGACCTCCACCAGTGTCCCGGCGCCACCGGGCAGGGCACGGATACGGCGAAGAACGAGATCGGGGGCCGCAAGCGGAGCAGGGTGAGGCGGCACTCTCGCACTCCGGCTCGCGGTGCCGGTCACGGCCGCGAGCGTCCAGGGCCTTGTCGCCGGCGCCCACCTGCCCGGCCAAGTAGCCACCGTCCACCCCTCGATCCGCACAGTCCCGGGGACGGCCGCTGCCGCCGGCACCCCGTCGAGCACACCGCCCGGCTCGGCATCGACAGCGGAAACCATCCAACGCGCCGACGGCACAAAGGGAGTTCGCCCGGCTGCCAAGAGGCCGGATGGTGGAGCGGACGTACGGGCGACTGACGTTCCGCTGCCGTCCGGCCCTCAACCACGCGCCCCTGCCCGCCTGCTGTGAAGCCATGACTCACCCTGCCGTGACCGGCCCGGTGATCCGCCGCCTCACCCGCCAAGCCACCCTCTCCCGGCGCCCCCGACACCACGGCATCGAACGCCCGTTCCGGGATGAACCATCGGGACAAGACCGCCTCCCAGTGGCGCCTGTGAACCCGGGCACCGGGAAGCAAGCGGTGGCTGCCGTTTGCGCGACGGGTGCGGGCGGTGGTCTGGAACAGAACAGAACACCCTGGCGCACGTCATGGGCCGAGCGAGCGAATCACGGATGCACCAGCGCGCCGGACGACCGTCAAGGGCGGACATCTCGGCATCCTGTCCCCCGACGCTCAAGTTCCCCAGCAGGACGGAAGGTTCGGCCGCATGAAGCTGCCCACGAGGCTTGCCACGATCAGCACGGCCGCGACGGCATTGCTCCTGTGCAGTGCCGGCAGCTCCCAGGCTCAGGGCGACGGGGGGCTGCTCCCCCTCCTCGGCAGCCCCTCGATCGTCCTGCTCTGCCTGCCTTCAGGACAGGTGGGTCACGACAACTCCTTCAACGGCATCCAGAACATCAGCTGCAGTCAGTCGGGCACCGCACCAACGACAGCTCCAAGCGGCGGACAGGGCGCGAACATCAACCTCACCGTGATCGACAACACCAACGGTGCCAACACCGGCAACGGCAGCGGCAACGGCAGCGGCAACGGCAACGGCAACACCGGCAGCCACAACGGCAGCGACGACGGCAACAACACGGGCAGGACCCCCACGGGTTAGGGCGCGTATCAAAAGTGGATCTCGGCCGTGGGATGATCCCGGGTTCGTGGCGCGTGGAGATCCGACAGACGAGCAATGGACCGTGCTGGAGCCGCTGTGACCGAAGGGCAAGAAGCCCGGCCGATCGCCGCCATGGACCCGACGGCAGCTGATCGACGGCACACATCGGCAAGTGACGAGGAGAGGGGTGAAGATCGCCACGCGCGGCGTATCCCTCGGCAGGGGCAGGGTCACGCAGGGGCAGGATCACACGGAACGCCCCGCCCCTGTCCAGCAGCCGGGACACGTACAGCTGCGCTACCCGCGTGCCGGACTGTGCCACCGCCCCGCACGCGTCCCGCCCGGCGAGGCGCTCGCCGTGGCGCCGGCGCAGGGCGCGGACGACCGCCTCGCAGCCGGGGTTGCCGTCGATCAGCGAGTGCGCCAGTGCGACGGCGCTCCGGCCGGTCCTCCAGCGCGGCACCGCGTAACCGCCGACGAACTCCGCCCCGTCGAACGCCACGCCCCCCCGCCGCAGCCGGCTCAGGTGGCGCGGCGAGCGGCATAGCGGCGTGGTGGCCAGGCGAGGCGGCCGAAGGCCCAGCGCAGCAGCTCCTGGCCGGCACGGGGGGCGGCCGGTGCGCGCGGGCCGGTGCGCGCGGGGCGGTGCGCGCGGGCCGGGGCGGGCCGGTGCGGGCCGGGCGGTGCGGGTGCGAGCGGTCAGCCGGGCCCGGGCGTGGACATTGCCGTGTGCGGCGTGGCTGCCGGCGAAGGCGATGTCGTCGCGGTCAGCGTCGGCCAGACCGGATGGGACAGGGGGACAGCCTCGAGCACCTCGGCGGGAGTCAGGCGGGTGAAGTACTGCCAGACGAAGACGCGGGAGGAGGAGAACATCGCTTCGCGGCGCAGCACGGTGTGGCAGCCCTCGCCCCCGACGAAGATGACCGCGAGCCGGGTTGAGGGCTCGACCCACAAGCAGCGGAACCATGCGCCACACCAGTGCCTGGACGGCCACCGGGCCCCGTCACAGCGCGCAGCACCCGGTCGAACTCGATCGGCTGGGCCGGCGGGCGGCCCGGCAGTTCCAGAGCGTGAAAGAGCTCGTACCGCAGGCCCCGGGTGGTGGGCCTGGCCTGGAACCGGATACGGCGCGTCAGTGCCGGAGCCAGCTCGCGCAGCGAGGCAATTGACGGCCAGCGACTCGCCGTGGCCGGTAGCGCCGTAGATGCAGATCATCGCCTTCGCCTCGACGGCCACGCGAATGTTCTCCCATACTTCCAGCAGGGTCTTGGCGGCAACGACGTGGGCGTCTTTCAGGCGCATGAAGTCGTCGTCGCGTTCTTGCGGGAGAAGGCCCCGGCGCTGTGTCGCCGCCATCGGTCAGCTCCCCTCGTCAGGCGTACTCGCCGGCACGCTGGGGTCTGCGGCCGACCGCTTGACGGGACGGGCCCACGAAGCGGGGGGCCCGCGCGGCGGAATCAGATCCGGCAGCGCCCGCACGGCCAGGTCAGCCCGGTGACTGACGGCCAGTTCCTGCTCGGCCTGGGCGGCCGTCAACGCGCCCAGCCTCTGCGGGCGCTGTGCACTGGTGACCGCCCCGAACCGGTCCCGCGTGTGACGCGAGGCAGCAGACAGCGCGCGGGCCAGGAGGCGCTTGCGAAGCCTCCCGGCTCCGGCGCACCGCACGCCGCTGGGCGGCGCTGGCCGCATCTGCCAGGTGCGCTGTTCCCAGGTGCCTGCCCGAGATCGCGTCGAACACCTCGATCCCATGGTCGTGACGGGGGATGTAGCGGATGCGCACCTTCCTGCCGACATCCGCACGCCCGGTCATCCACTCCCCCACGTAATACCGGTTACGCCAGCGCAGCCCACTTGCGGTCAGCGTGCGCACCCGTCCGTCGTCCTCCAGCGTGAACGCCCACAGCAGGTGAGCGGCCACGTCATCGACCGGATGGGATCGTCCTGCCACACCTGGAACGCGGCACGGCCGGCAAGCGCCTGACTGGTGTCTTCCGTGTTCCACCACACGACCCACTCCAGCAGCAGATCGACGAACACCGTGAACTCAAGCAGCTCCCTTCCGTCCGCCTTGGCACTTCGGGTCCTGCTGGAGCCGGGTCCCAACTGAGCAGACGGGGCATGGGTACAGCCGGGCAACGACACGAAGAACACCCGCTCCGCACACCGGTTCAAGTCCTCCACCGTCCCCTTCAGCTCCGGACGGCAGGCAGGCAGATCCTCAACCGGCACCGCGAACGCACCCGGTGCCGCCGCCACCGTGCGCGAGAGGAAGCCGCTACCGCGGTCGATCCGCACCAGTGAAGGCAGCCCCCCGACCGGCCCGTACGGAACGGTCACATCCTCGTCCCTCGACAAGGAGATCCTGAGCGCCGCCAGGATCGCGTCCCTGGACGGCTGATGTGGCGTGCAGGCCGCCCCCGCAACCGCGTTCGTCGCGCAGCCGACGAACCACGTCACCCACGGACACACCAGCTCCCCATCCAGCAGCACCTCGACGGGCACACGCGTGTGATCCGCCTCCCAGCACGCGTTCCGCCACGGCCTCGGCCGCCTCAAATGCACATCGTGCCGCCGCCGAGCCCGCTCCCCACCAGCAAGAGCCGCGCGCTGCCCGGCATTCAGATCCCGGCGAATCGCCCGGTACAACGTCGCAGGCGACGGCACCGGCGAGGCCTTACAGCCCTCAGCGACGGCCGCGGCCTGCCCGGCCACCAGCTCCCGGTGGACCACGGCCGCATTCCCACACCAACTCACCAGACGCGCATGCAACCCAAGGCGTGATGGTGAACCGCTCCCGCTCTCGCGGGCCAGTACGTCCTTCCCCGCGAGCGACCTCAAGCCACCGCCACACCGACCTGAGCGAAACCCCACCGACGCCGCCACCAGCCGGACATGCTCCGTAGTCAACTCCCCACGCCCGTCCAATACCAGCACACGCGCCACAGCCTGCTGCCGCCCCAACAAACCCGGCACATCAACGCCCGGCCGCGTCAGAGGGCCACTCCCGCTTCGCTGCGCACCACTCACACCGCACCGCCCAGCAAGAAAGCTCTCCCCGCTGTAGGCACGGTCCGACAACCCAAAAACACAACACGGCAGTTCACGGAAAACACCGAAATGGATCAGCGCCCGGCGTACACTCCCCCGACGCTGGAATCCGCACCACCACGCCCAGCAGAAATCACCAGAACGACACCAACCGCACCCAACCCAGCATCACACCAGGTCAGAACCACCAGCCAGGGTGACAACACACGCACACCACCAGCGACACCAAACCGCAGATCCGCACCACCTGGGCAATCTTCCCGCAGGCAACACCGGTTCACCCGCTCTCCGGGCGTGGGACAGGTCAACTATGTGCCCAGCATCCAGCTGCTGATAGACAGTCACCAACCAGCGCACGTTGCACGTTTGGGCTGGCAACCGGATGGTTGGGGGCGCAGCCCTGCACGTCTTCGGACATGGTCCAGGGCAGGTGGTGGTGGGCGTTACTGAGCGGCCACACGCGTGTCACCACCTGGGCCATCTCGCCACGGTTCACTGCCAGAGGCGAGCGCTTAGCGCATGTAACCGGGAACCACCGCTCAACGTTTCGCGGATCTCGATGAAACAAGTGGCGGATCATCCCCGCGGGTGCGGGGATGATCCGC
>NZ_JBSFGB010000068.1:0-24836 GCF_053596375.1 Streptomyces sp. NPDC001709
CTCCGCCACGATCAACTCGCGTGCCCCAACCCCCATCATGCCCAGTTCAACGAGTAACCCGGGCGCCGAGCCACGGCCAACCGTGCACGAGGTCGCAAGCGGTGTGCCGGAACTCGCGGAACAAGTGGGAGATGGACGCGAACGGCTGGAGCTCGGGGGCCTCGGTCCTCGGCGCGTACCGGGTCAGCAGGCTGCGAGGGACGCGAACGAACGTCTCGGACGGCTTCACATCCCGCACCTGGGCGAGATGGCCTGGGTCGGTTTCACGGTCTCCTTGGACGAGGATTTCGTCGGTTTCCGGGATCTCGTAGAGGGTCGGGCAGTCGCCGTCGTCGCTGGTGCTGCCGATGAGCCTGAGCGTCATGGGTGCTCTCCGTTCTGGCGGGTTGAAGGTCCAGATTGCTTCGGGTCGCGCGGGCGCGCCGCAGGATTGCACGGGATTGCGCATGCAGGCGCCGAGCGGCCTATTGTGCGCAATTGCTGCCGGTCGCCCGGGACATGAAGTAAGGCCCCCTGCGCGGCCATCATGACCGGACAGGGGACCTTCGGCTATCGGCGGTTGAGGTACTCCTGCACGGGCGGGTATAGGCCGCGCGGCACGTACTGCGGGATCTCGCCGGGTTCGGCCCAGGCGATGGTGGCGACCTCGCGGGGCGAGGCTGCGTGTGCGGCGCCCGCGACAACCATGCATGCCACGTAGGTGATACGTCGGCCGGTATCGGAGTGGACACGCTCTCCGAGGCTCTCGACGGCCTCAACGGTCAGAGGGCACCCTGGCCTCCCCACTGCTGCTGCGCCGCCTGGGCAGCAACTCCAAGCGCAACCAGATCTACCGGGCCTTCCACGAGGTGGGCCGCGCGGTTGCCACGGTGCAGATGCTGCGGTTCATCTCAGATCCGTCGCTGCGGCGCCGGGTGACGGCGGCCACCAACAAGGTCGAGTCTTTCAATAACTTCACTGACTGGTTGGCGTTCTGCAACGGCGTAGTGATCGCCGAGAACGACCCGTGGAGCAGGAGAAGGCGGTGAAGCTGACCTCTTTGCTCGCCAATTGCGTGATCTTTCATACGACCCTGGACCTGATGAACATCGTGCGTGAGCTCCAGGCGGAGGAGTGGCAGATCACCGGGGAGGACCTGGCCGCGATCAGCCCATACCTGACCGACCACATCATGCGGTTCGGCACCTACGCCACCACGGAGCTGACCGTGCGCCCGGACGCGTTCGACCCGCACCTGGACGTCGAGTTCGAGGCAGAGGAGGAGACGTCGGCCCCGGCCTGAGAGCCGCCGCGCGGGAGTTCCGTCGATCACACCCCACTGGAAGGCCTCCATAGGCCGAGCATAGGCCGAGGCTGTGGCCGGACGGGTCGCAGTTCGTTGCCGGGCCGTCACGCGGCGACGGCCGACGACAGGATTTCGTATCGGTGGAGCGTGCGCTGGGAGGAGGCAGCCCGGTCGCGGTGGCGGGCGTCGGAGCAGGCCCGTCCGGTTTCACCGAGTCCACGGGGTCGGCGGTGAAGGAGGTCTCCGCTGCCTGGTCCCAGGCGAGCAGGATTCCCAGGTTGATGGTGGGGATCACCAGGGCGAGAAAGGATGGTCTGGGCGAACGCGGCCGTGGGCGAAGCGCTGGCCGGATCAGCGATGTCGATGCTGCGGGCGTTCGGGGGCCTCGGCGACGGCGTCAGGGCGTCACCGCGTGTGCGGTCCGCGGGGCTGGGTCTGGGGGCGCGGTAACTGCTGTGCCGGTGACGGCTGCGGGTGCTTCGGTCTGGTCGCACGGTTCCCGCGCCCCTCCGGGGCGCTCAGCTCAGCTGCCGTACCGACATGAGTAGGTGGCGGTGGTCCTCTCGCGGTGTGTCGTCCGCCACGCTGCTGAGCAGGACCCGCTGACCTGGGCCCAGAAGCTCGAGCCGGACCTGTGGGGAGTCGAACGAGGTGAGGGCTTCCAGCAGGTACGCGGGATTGAAGGCGACAGCCAGGTCCTGTGCGCCGGTCAACGTCGCCGCGATCTGCTGGGAAGCGACATCGTCCTCGTACCCTGCCTGCAGAAGGACGGTCCCCCGGGCGGAGAAGTCGAGCCGGATGGGGCTGTTCGGCTCCGCCACGACCGCAACCCGGCGGACCGCGTCAGCTAGCGCCTCCCGCTGGGTGACAGCGACCGCCGGATCGTCCAGGGCGAACAACTTCTCGTAGCGCGGCAGCCGGCCCTCCAGCAGCCTCAGTGTCGTCCGCGTCCCGGCACCTTCGAAGGAGACCAGGCCGCCACCTGAACCGGAGCCGTTCAGCCCGATGCGGATCTCCCCGCCCTTCGCCAGCGAACGGGAGATCTCGGTCAGCCGGCGCCCCGGGACCACCACCTCCACCGCCGCTTCACCTGCGGCCGTCTTCGGCATCCACGACAACATGCGGACGGCATACCGGTACCGGTCCGACGCGGCCAGCGTCATCGACTCACCGTCCAGCCGGAGCTGGATCCCGGTGAGGACCGGAAGCGAGTCGTCCCGGCCTGCGGCGATCACGACCTGGGACACTGCCGCCGCGAACTCTGCCGCCTCCACCGTGCCGCGCAACGGGGGAAGCTCGGGAAGCGCCGGATACTCCTCCAAGGGCAGGGTCGACAGGCCGAAACGAGTACCGCCCCCTTCCACGGTGAACCGGGTGCCTTCCAGAGCACACGCCACCGCTGTGTCCGGCAGCACCTTGCAAATATCCAGCAGCCGGCGGCCAAGCACGAGCACCTCACCGGCCGCCGGTGTCTCCGCCGGGACCTCGATGGACGCGGACGCCTCGTAGTCGAAGCCGGAGACACGCAGCCGCTGGTCCCGGGCCTCCAGCAGCAGGCCTCCCAGCACTGGCACGGGCGAACGAGTGGGCAGGGATCTGGCTGCCCAGGCCACCGCTTCAGACAGAGCACCTCGCTCGATCCGGAACTCCATACGTCGTCTCCCCTCGTGCTGTGGCCTCGGTCCGTCCGCGCACGCTATCTGCCGCGACTGACAACGCCTGGGCCGACTCGGCGCGTTGGAGCATCACCCAGCCGCTCCCGCCCAGCCCCGGGTCGGGTGGGAGGAGGGTCAGATGGCGGCCGACACGTCCTCCGCCATGCTCGACAGCGCCCTTAGGTGAGCCGCCAGCACCTTGGCCGCCTCCGCCTCGGACCACACAGCGGGATCCGCGCTAATGTCGAGCACCAGCTCGCCGCTGTCCGGCTCCTGGACGAGCTCGACGCGCAGGCTCCGGCTGGACAGGTCGCGAATGTCCGCCGGGCCGACACGCACCCCGTCCAACTCCGACAGCCGCGAAAGCTCGTGGAAACGAACGAAGTTGAAGGACACGTCGAACACGGGCCCACTGGCGATCTCCTGGATCGCTGGATAGGGGAAGCGGCGATGGGGCAGTACGTCCCGCTCTCGTTCGAACGTCCGCCGTGCCAGCTCGGCCCAGGAGCCTTCGAGTCGGACGCCGAGCGGCACCACGTTGAGGAAGAGCCCTATCAGCCGGTCGGTGTCGGGGATCTCCGGGCGGCCGTTGACGACAACCCCGGTGACCGGCTGCTCCGTTGCCGTCAGAGAGCCGAGGGCGTGCAGATGGGCCGCCAGCGCCAGGCTCTTGAGAGGAACACGGGTCGATTCCCGAACCTTCTCCAGGCCTTGCACGACCGTGGCGGGGATGCGCTCCACGGCTCTGATCCTGGACTGGGACCGCTGGGCGCCTAGCCGGTGCGGCAGACGCGGCATGGAGTGCAGGACGTGCCGCCAGAACTCCTTCGTGGCCGCGGCGTCGAGTGCCTCTTGTTCCAGTTCCACGAAGGATGTGTAGCCGTCACCGGGCTCGTGTGGCACATGCGCCGATCCGGTCGTGAGCAAGGAAGCGTAGGCGGACAGCACATCCGCGATGAACACCGACTCGCTCCATCCGTCCATGACGGCGTGGTGGAATCCGTACGTCAGCTGGAAGGCGTCTTCCTCCAGCACGGATATGAGTACCCTGATCAGCGGGCCCTGTTCCACGTCGAACGGGCGGACGGCCGCGGTGATGTCCTCCTCGACGAACGCCGCAGCCTCCCCCGGAGCGGTACGGCGGTCGAGAACGGTGACCGGAATCTCGGCGTCGCGGTCCACCAGTTGCAGGGGCACGCTGAAATCGCCCAGCGAGAAGCGGGTCCGCAGGGCAGGGTGTGCTTTGGTGACGAGGTGGAGCGCTGTGCGGAGCGCCGCTTCATCAAACTGTGCCTCGATCCGCCGCGAGATGACGTCACGGTAGTCTGCGCTGTCGTCGTTGGCGATGCTCTCGAAGATCAGCCCCAGCTGCATCAGGGTCGCGGGATAGGCGGCCTCGACTCCGGCGGGCAGTGCCGCACGGTCGTTTTCGCCGAGCAGCGGGAATTCCGCCGGCGGGGCGGCCGTGACCGTCGCGCCGGGAGTGGCGGCGGCCGGGGGTGGTTCCTCCGCGCTGATGGCGCGGATCGTCGGCGTGCTGAACAGCGCGGTGAGCGAGATCTCGATGTCCTGTTCCTCGGCCGCGGCGATGGCGCGGATGGCGAGGAGGGAGTCACCGCCGAGCGCGAAGAAGTCGTCGTCCAAACCGATGGTGGGGCGTCCGAGCACGTCCTGCCATATCTCGGCGAGCTTGCGCTGCCGCTCGGTCATGGCGGTGGCGGCCGGCGACTCCCCACGGCTCTCGTCCGGCTTCGCAGTGGCGGCGTTCGCTTTCCCACGGCTGTCGCCCTGGCCGGCCGGAAGGGAACTCAGCGCCGCTCGGTCCAGCTTGCCGCCGGCGGTCGTGGGAAGGCTTTCGGCGAGGTAGTACGAGGACGGCGCCATGTACGGGGGCAGGGTGGCGGCGACCAGCTCGCGGAGTTCGGCGACGATGTTCTCCCCGGCGTCTTCCCGAGGCACAACATGCGCAGCCAGCTGCCATGTGTCGCCGTTGGTGGCGAGGGCCACGACCGCCGCGGCACGCACGTGCCGGTGGTCCAGCAGCACGGCTTCGACCTCGCCCGGTTCGACCCTGTGCCCGCGGATTTTGAGCTGTTGGTCCGCGCGGCCGGCGAACTCGATCCCGCCGTCCGAACGCAGTCGCCCCAGGTCGCCGGTGGCGTACATACGGGCCCCGGGAACGGACGAGTGGGGATCGGGCAGGAAGCGCCGCGCGGTGAGCCCGGGACGCCCGAGGTAGCCACGCGTCACGCACGAGCCGCCGATGTGGATCTCCCCGGTCTCGCCGTCCCCCACCGGGCGGAGCCGTTCGTCGAGCAGGTACAAGGCCGCGTGCTCGATCGCCCGGCCCAGCGGGATCGAGGTCGCGTCGTCGGCCAGGTCCACGATGGGATGAGCGCTGACCAGCGTCGTCGTCTCCGTCGGACCGTACACGTTGCTGAACGACGCCTTGCGCTCCGCTGCGTCGCGTGCGTAACCGCGGGCCACGGGCACGGCCATGGCCTCGCCGCCGACGATGAGCTGGCGGACGGAGGCGAACGCCTCGATGCGGTTGCGGGCCAACTCGTGGAAGAGCGGCGGAGTCAGCAGCAGGGTGGTCACACCCTGGTCGCGCAGGACGTTCGGTAGATCCTCGATCGCCTGGTACGAGGGCGCCGGAATGACCAGCTGAGCACCGCACAGTAGCGCGCCCCACATCTCCCAGGCCGAGGCGTCGAACGAGGTGGGAGCCAGTTGAAGGAAGGTCTCGTCCGGGGTGAAGGACACATAGTCCTGCCCGGTGACCAGCCCCAGGAGGTTGCGGTGTGTGACGCCGACACCTTTGGGCGCGCCGGTCGAACCGGACGTGTAGATGACGTACGCGAGGCAGTCGGCGGGAACGTGGGGGAGTCGGTCCGCCGGGTCGGCTCCCCTGTCCGGTAGGTCGTCGAAGCTCATGTCGTCGGCCGAGATTTCAAGGACTGGCAGTCCGTGGCCGGGGGCGCGGGGGGCGAGTTCCTTGCTGGTGACGACGAGCGCGGCGCCCGAGTCGGTTACGAGATGGCGCACTCGATCCGCCGGATACTCGGGCGACAGTGGCACATACGTGGCGCCCGCCTTGAGCACGGCCAGCGCGGCGATGGCGAACTCGCGCGAGCGCTCGAGATAGAGGCCCACTGGTGTCTCCAGGTCCACGCCGTGACGGCGCAGGCGGCGGGCCAGGCGGTCGGACAGTTCCCGCAACCGGCCGTACGTGAGGGTGCGTGCGCCGTCCACGAGGGCCACGTTGGCCGGGAGTTGGCGTGCCACTTCGTCGAACCTGGCGGGGATGGAGTGCTCGGTCAGGAGGCTGGAGGTGGACATGCGTATCGTGCTGCTCCGTAGGTCAGGGGCGGAGGTGGACGGGGAGGCTGCTGAACCCGCGCAGGAACGTGGAGTAGATGGGCCGCGGGGCACCGGCGCTCTCGATGGCCCGGACCTGGTCCCGAAGGCCGGCCAGGAGAGCGGAGATCTCGATTCGGGCCAGATGCGCACCGAGGCAGAAGTGCGGACCGTAGGCAAAGGTGAGGTGCCGGTTCGGCGTGCGGGACAGGTCGAAGCGGTCGGGGCGGTCGAACTCGGCTTCATCGAAGTTCGCCGACAGCGTCCAGGCCGTCACCACGTCTCCGGCGCGGATCAGCGTGTCGTGCAGGGTCACGTCCGCGGTCGCGGTGCGGCCCAGGTGGACGGCGGGGGTCGTCCAGCGCAGGATCTCGTCTGTCGCTGTCTCCAGGGACACCGCGCCGGTCCTCAGCGCCCGCCACTGCTCCGGGTGGTTCATCAGGGCGTGCACCCCGCTGATCATCGCCAGCCGGGTCGTCTCGTCGCCGCCGAGGATGAGGCTGTAGCAGTTGAGGACGAGTTCGTCGTCGGTGAGACGGGAGCCGTCCACTGTGCCGTTCGCCAGGAGGCTGACCAGGTCGTCCTGGGCGTCCGCGCGGCGCTTGCGGGCCAACCGGGAGAAGTACAGGAGGAGTTCGCCCTGAGACAGCCGGGAGGCCCCGTCGGAGGTGTCGGAGGTGTCCGAACTGAGCGCGGTACTGGTGTGCCGGAGGATGAACGACCGGTCCGACTCTGGAACGCCGAGCAGATCGCAGATGGCCCGCAGCGGTATGTGCGCGGCCACGTCCTGGGCGAAGTCGCATTCCCCCTGGGACACGGCATTCTCGACGAGCGAGCGCGTGGCGACGGTGATGCGCTCTTTCAGGGAGGCCAGGGCCGGAGGGGTGAACGCCTGCCAGAGCAGCCGTCGCGTCCGGTTGTGCCGGGGGCCGTCGCTGACCGCCAGCATCCGGCCGCCGGCGGAGTCACCGCCGTTCAGCAGGGTGGCCAGAACGTTTCCGCGGGTGGAGACGTAGCGTTCGTTGTCCCGGCAGACGGCCATCACATCGGCATGGCGTGAGACGACCCAGAACCCGGGAGAGCCGTCCGAGGCCGGTGGATGCCAGGCCAGCGGAGCCCGCGCGCGCAGTTGCGAGAAGATGGCGCGCAGATCGTGCTCGGCGTGGGTGCGGGGGTCGGTGAGGTCGACGTCCGGCGCGAGCGGCCTGTCAGCTTCGGTCGGTGTGAGCATGAAGGACAATCTCCGTCAGTGTTCGGTCAGCTTCGCTGCGGGGACAGTGCGCACTTCGCCGGCGAAGTCCAACCTGAAGGCGAGTGTGTCCGTGACGCGGGCGATCTGCTCCCACATCTCGTCGTGGTCCGCGGCGTCGCCGCTGACCAGGTCAAGAGCGTGCGTCATCACGCCGTTGTCGAGCACGTCGCCGGTGCGCGCGTAGGGCGTGTAGCGGGTGACCCCGGGAACGGCGCAAATCTCACGCCAGCCGGTGATCTCCACCAGCCTGCACGGCGCGGTCGGCGCGGGATTGTTGTACTGCCAGTAGACGCGGTCGGGGGCGATGCGGACGGGCGGCACGGTGTCGCCCAGCGCGATGCGGCCGGCCAGACGGACCATGTCGATGCCGCACGAGCGGCGGCTCAGCTCGTTGACGTGCCCGCCCAACCTGCCGTTGACCTCGATGATCTTGGGGCCGTCCGGGGTCAGCTTGATCTCGGTATGCGTGACACCGGACGTGACGCCCACGGCGCGCAGCGCCGCCGTGGTCAGGGCGCATACCTCCTGCCGGGCGCCGTCGTCCAGCGCGGCGGGCCAGAACTGCCCGGTCTCACGGAACGGCGGGGCCAGCGGGAACTTGCCGGTGACCGCAGCATGCGTGATCGCTCCGAAGACGACCATGCTCTCCACCGAGACGTAGTCGCCGTAGGGGTGGCAGTCCTGGCCGCTGAGCAGTTCCTCCAGCACGAACGCCGTGCCAGCGGGCGCGCCGGCCAGGAGCGCGGTGAGAATCTTGCGACCGTGCTCCGGGTCGTCGATGCGGTGGGTGTCCCGGCTGCCGCCGCCCCAGGCGGGCTTAAGCACGGCGGGCAGTCCGACGGCGACCACGGCCTCGTCCCATCCTCCCTCGTCGAGCACGAGCCGACTCCGGGTGGTGTCAACCCCGGCCTCGCGCAGGCTCTCCCGCTGAGCGAACTTGTCGGTAAGCCGCAGGATGGTCTGCTCGTCGTGGTAACGCAGGCCCAGAGAGTGGGCGAGTGCGGAGGTGACCGGCAGCATCACCTCGCTGAAGGTGACGATGCCATCGGGCTGCCGGTCTGCCAGCGCACACACGTTCTCGTCTTGATCAAGGCCGAGTTCGACGACCTCGCCGAGGCGCTCCATGACCGGAATGAGCCGACGTGCCTCAGGGGAGGAGGACACCGCGAAGATCAGCGAGGCCGTCTCCTTCAGCCCGTCGTACGCCTCCAGGGGATGCACAGCGCCCTTGTCATGGATGATGGCCAGCCGCTTCATGCGAATGCTCCTTCCGAGCGTGCCGGCTAGCGGAGCGCCAGGTCCTCGGAGGTGTCGAGGGCCTGGACGAAGGCGCCGAACGTGCTGTGCCGCAGCAGGATCTTCACCGGGACCTTGTGGCCCAGGACGCTCCCGAGACGGGCGCAGAAGCGAATGGCCTTGAGGCTGGTCCCGCCGGCTTCGAAGAAGTCATCGCCGTCGGCAGGCGGGGGGCCCTGGAGGACCTCCGACCAGACCTCCGCCGAACGCTGCCGGATCTCACCGGCTGTGCTGCTGTCCATGAGCGTGTTCCTCCGAGCGAGGCATGATGAGAAACGGGTCAAGGGGGCTGTCCGGGTCAGCCGAGGGAGACAGGCAGGTGCTCGATGCCCCAGACGAAGTTGGAGCGCAGCCGGCGTACGGGGCCCGCGAGCTCCACATGACTCACCCGGTCGAGGAGCGTGCGCAGCAGGACCCGCAGTTCCGCCCGGGCCAGCGCGGCGCCGAGGCAGAAGTGAGGGCCGACGCCGAAGGCGAGGTGACGGTTCGGCGCGCGGCCGAGGTCGAGGGCGTCCGGATTGGCGAAGACGTCCGCATCCCGGTTGGCCGAGGAGTTCCATACGGCCACCCGGTCACCGGCGCGCACCTGGTGGCCGCCCAGTTCGGTGTCCTTGGTGGCCACCCGCATGACGTGCATTGCCGGGCTCGTGTAGCGGAGCAGTTCCTCGACCGCGGAGTCCACGCCGACGGCACCGTCGCGCAGCCGCTGCCACTGGTCCGGGTTCTCGATGAGGGCGAGGAGCCCCGCGGCGGAGGCGTGCCGGGTGGTCTCGTTGGCGCCGGTGAGCAGGCCGTCGCAGTTGAGGAGGATCTCCTCGTCAGTGAGGGGCCGGTCGCCCAGTCTGCCACGCAGGAGGGCGCTGATGACGTCGTCGCCTGGCTCCTGGCGCCGCTGCTCGACCAGCTCCGAGTAGTAGAAGAAGATCTCCGAGTGCGCCTCGGCCCGCGCGGCCTGGTCGATCGGGCACTGTCCTGTGCCACCGACCGAAGCCCCGAACGCGGTGCTCGTGAGTTCGATCATCGTCGACCGCTCGGACGAGGGCACGTCCATGATGGCGCAGATGGTCGCCGCGGGCAGGACCGCCGCGATCCGGCTGACGAAGTCGACGGTCCCCTCCTGCACGGCCTCGTCCACCAGGGGCTCGATCACGCTCTGCATAGTCGCCTCGAGTCCGGACACCATCCGCGGTGTGAAGGCCGAACTCATCAGCCGCCGCAGCCTCTGGTGCACCGGCGGATCCGTGACGATCAGCATCTTGCCGGCTGCGGCGGCGACAGCCGCCGGATCCGAGCCGAGGCGCATGCCCTGTTGTGAGGTGAAGGTCTCGGTGGCGCGGTACACCTGGAGCGCCGGGCCATACGACATGACGGCCCAGAACCCCGGCCCGGGCGAAGACGCGTTCCAGTACACGGGAGTTGTGGCCCGTAGGTGGGACCAGACGCCGACGGGATCACCCGTTGCGTACAGTTCGGGGTCCGCCACGTCAATGGTGTCGAGCACCGCTCATCCGTCCCTTCGCACGGCGAAGACCTCGTGGATGCCAGAGCCTTCGAGAAGCGGGGCCTGCGACGTGGCCACGGTGAACCCGTGTTCCTCCAGGAGCGAGGTCACGGTCCGCAGCCCGTCGTCAACGTCGTGCACCTCCGCGGCGACCTGGCGGATCCTCGGCCAGTCCGCCGCGTCGATCCCCCGCAGCACCGCGAGTTCACTCTTCTCGACGTCCAGCTTGAGCAGGTCGATCGTGGTGACGCCGCGTTCGGCGATCACCTCCGAGAGGGTCCGCACCGGGCACTCGACCGTCACCGGCCTGCGCCGGGCCGCCAGCATCTCCTCGACGTCCTCCTGGCTGACTCCGCCGCGCAGCAGAAACTCGCGTGTGACAGCTGTTTCAGCCACCTCGTCGGCATGAAAACCCGACATTCCCGTCGAGTCCGGATAGTACGTCATCCGGCCCGTACCCGAATAGTCGGATAGTGCGCAGCGCGTTGCGGTGCCGGCGATGCCGTGCGAGGAGAGGTTGGCGGCGAGGGCCGCGTACGGCTCGGGACACGGCTCGAAGGCGTGGAACGTCAGCCCCGGGCATTCTGTGTGGAAAAACAGGGTGGACAACCCGATATTGGCGCCAATGTCGAACACCACCCCACCTGGGGTCAGCGAGATGCCGTGCCGCAGGTAACAACGCTCTGTGAAGATTTCGCGATACAACAAGGCGGTTTCGCCGATATTCACGTGTTCTACACGCAGGCCGTTGGGGAGTTGCATGCTTTGCATGTGCCAGCCTTGTCTGTCCAAGGGTGAGCGGACCGCGGTATGTCAGTTGCCGGGCGGTCAGGTCACGCGTGAGCCTCTTCCGCGTCGAGCTCCCGCCGCAGGCTCAGCGGGCGCATGTCGGTCCAGTGCTCGTCGACGTAGCGCACGCACTCCTCCTCGGTGCCGGAGAATCCGGCTTCCTGCCATCCCTGCGGCGGTGTCTGCCCGTTCGGGAAAAGGCCGTACTGCTCCTCGGAGTTGATCAGAACGGTCCAGGCGGTCAGCGAGTCCTGGGTCATACTTCCTCCCGTTGGCGATTGCGAGGCTGTACGGGCGAGGCGTCCTCAATGGCCCCCCATAGGCCTACTGTTTGCTCCAGCACAACGCCGGACGTCTAGGCAACTAGCCTCCCAGCCCGGCACTTTCGCACTCAGGATGTCGAGCCTGCCTGACCACCGAGCCAAGATCAACTCTTGATTTCCGTGACCAATCGGTGATCTAATCTGGGTCGCCCAGCGGGTTCCTCTGCGTTTTGGGTGCTGCGGGGCCTCTATCTCGTTTGTCCGTCAAGAGATTCTCAAGGGGTCGCCACCTAAAAACAAAGAGCGGGTAAATCGACCCCGCTGAATTGCGACCCATTCCGATCGGTGAGCGTGTACTCGAAGTGAGGGTGTGAGATTTCCGGTGGTTTCCTTCGATCCGCATCTCAATGTGGCCGAACTGGTAAGACGGCACGCTCGGGATGCGCCGGAAGTCACGGCGGTGCGCGCCAGCGACGGGACGCTCTCGTTCGCCGAACTGGACCGGCGCGCCGACCGGCTGGCCGCCACCCTGGCCGAGGCGGGGGCTGGCCCCGAAGTTGCGGTCGGCGTGCATCTTTCCCGTTCCGTTCACCTCGTCACCGCGCTCCTAGCGACCTGGAGGCTTGGTGCGGTCTTCGTGGTCCTCGATCCCGACCACCCTCGGCAGCGGCTCAGCCTCCTGCTGCGGGACGCGGGAGTGTCCGTGCTCGTTTCCGACCCTCGAAGCGCGCTCGTGCACGAGGGGGTACCCGTCATCGATCCGGCTGACGTCCCCGCCTTCGAGAGTGACGTGCCGGCCGACCCTCGCCCGCACCGTCCGGACGCGCTCGCCTACCTCGTCTACACGTCCGGCACGACCGGAGAGCCCAAGGGCGTGAGCATCACCTACCGGAACGTCGCCCACCTGGTGGCGGCCTTGGGCACCCTGGCCCCCGAGGAAGGGCGCGCTGGAGGAAACGTTCTCGCGCCGGCCTTCGACGGCTGGCTCTGGTCCACCCTCATCCCTCTGGCGTACGGCCGCGGGGTGGTACTCGCCGATCCGCGCGACGGAACGGAAGGCCTCTTCGCCGGTGACGTGGACCTCGTCACCGCGACCCCGTCACTGCTTGCCGCGCACGAGCCGCCCGCTGCGGAAGCGGGACTGCGCACCGTGGTGTCCGCGGGCGAGGCGTGCCCTGCCGACCTGGCCGCGCGCTGGAGCGCCGGACGTCGCTTCATCAACGCGTACGGGCCTACGGAGACGACCATATGCGCCACCTGGGCGGACACGGACGCGGGCGACGACCCGGCGACCATCGGCCGTCCCCTGCCCGGCTACCGCGTCCAGGTGCTCGACGAGCGCCTGCGTCCGGTGCCCGATGGAACGCCCGGTGAGCTGTTCATCTCGGGTCCGGGCGTGGGCCGCGGGTACCACCGCCGGCCGGGACTGACGGCCGCCGCGTTCCTGCCGGATCCCACCGCCGAGGCGGAGCGCATGTACCGCACTGGGGACTTGGTCCGCGCCCGGCCCGACGGCACACTGGAATACCTCGGACGGATCGACCGGCAGCTCAAGATCCGAGGCTTCCGGGTCGAGCCCGCCGCCGTCGCCAGCGTGGCCCGTACCGTGCCGGGAGTCCGGTCCGCGGCCGCCTTCCCGCTGCCGGGGCCGGCCGGACACACCCTCGGGCTTGCGGTGGTGCCCGAAACCGGTGCTGGCACCACGCTGGCACAGCAGGTGCGCACCGCCGTGGCGGCGGCACTGCCCGACTACATGGTGCCGGCCAGTGTGATCACCGTGGAGCGGCTGCCGCTCACCGTGACAGGCAAAGTGGACGAGAGCGAACTGGCCGAGCTGTGTCGGCAGGACGGGGCGGCAAAGTCCACCGACGACGCGTGGGGCAACGCCTCCGAGGAGCGGGTGGCTCACGCGTGGGCCACGGCTCTGGGCCGGCCGGTGCCCAGCGCCGAGGCCAATTTCTTCGAACTCGGCGGCCATTCGCTGATTGCGACCCAGGTGGTCGCCGCCCTCCGTGCGGAGACCGGTCTGAGACTCACCATGCGTCACCTCTTCGGCAATCCGACGGTCAGGCAGTTCGCAGCGGTGCTCGACGACCTCGCCGACCGCGACCAGGTGAGTGCCTGACCAACGCTGCCTCCCCCATGCGGGGTGCATGTCGTGCCTTCCTGACCAGAAGCACACCAAGAAGAACAGGGAATCATCATCAGTACTCCAGACGGCAGCACTGCTCACCGCACGGATGACGGACAGTCGGCTCCGAACACGGGAGACGGCACACGACGCGTCCGTCTCCCCGGCTTCTACCTGCTTTGGCTCGTCGGGATCCTGGCGTCGCTCGGCGGGAACACCATGTTCTACTTCGCTTTGGGTTGGGCCGCGAGCGCCCACGGCGGGGCGGTCGCCGGTATCGTCCTCAGCGCCATCACCCTGCCCCGGGTGCTGCTCCTGCTGATCGGCGGCGTGGTGAGCGACCGGGTGAGCACGCGTCGCGTCCTGATCACGGGAGACGCAGCGATGCTGGCCTTCTCCCTGCTGCTCGCGCTGATCGCCTATCGCTTCGGCGCACCACCGGCCGTGCTGATCGCCACGGGTGCCATCGTCGGCATCGCCAATGCCTTCTACCTGCCCGCTTCAGCGTCCATGCCCCGTCGCCTGGTCGCCAAGGAGCAGCTTCCCCGCGCACTGTCGCTGCGCCAGGTGGGCGGTCAGGTTGTCAACATGGCCGGGGGTCCGCTGGGCGGGGTGCTGGTGGGCTTGGCCGGCCTGGTCGGCGCGACCCTGGTCAACGCAGCCACCTTCGCCGTCGTTCTGGTGATCTTGATCGTCATCCGGCCGCGGTTCGAGGAACCCGCCAAAAAGAGCGGCAACAACATCCTGCGTGACGCGCTCGACGGGATCCGCCTCGGCTTCTCAGACCCTATCCTCCGCCCCAGCCTGATCCTGACCGGAGCCGCCGCGGGCTTCCTGCTGCCGGTGCTGCCCCTGCTGCTGCCCCTGCTGGCCCGTGGAGAGCATTGGGGAGCCGGTACGGCCGGTCTCGTCGTCGGAGCGCAAGGCGTCGGAATGATCGTGATTACTCTCGGAGTGGTGCGCAGTGGACCACTGGGCCGTCCCGGCCTCATGTCCGCGTACGGCCTCGTGGTGGCAGGACTCGGCGTCCTCTTTCTCGCCGCTGCCCCCGCGCTGTGGACGGCGCTCGGCGCCGGCTTCGTGATCGGTGCGGGCACCGGTCTGTTCTCCGCGCACATCGTGCCCTTGGTGCTGATGGTGACGCCGGACAGCCACATCTCCCGCATCCAGTCCCTGCTCACCCTGGTCCAGAGCGCGGCGGTGCTGGTCATGAACAACGTCATCGGCAACATGGCGGGACTCGGCGGCGTCACGTTCGCCCTCGCCGTCTGCGCGGTGACCGTCATTGGTACGGGGCTGCTCGGACTGGCTTCCGGCCCGCTGCGCACGACCCGTACCGGCATGGATGCGGCGTCGGCCTGATCCCCCGCACCTTCCCCCCACCGGAGTGACAAATGTTCCATCTGACGGGGCGTATCGCGCTGTCCGCGAGCCAGGAACGCATGTGGGTCCTCGACCAGCTTTCCTTCGACGGCACGTACAACGTCACCGAGTGCTTCCGCATGACCGGCCCGCTGGACGAGAGCGCGTTCCGGCAGAGCCTTCGGGTGCTCGTCGACCGCCATGAGGCATTGCGCACCTGCGTCGACGACGTCGGCGGAACGCCTGTCGGACGGCTGGTGCCGTCGGAGGAGGCGGACGTGGAGGTGCACCGCGTCGGCCTCGGCCAGCAGGATCCCGAGCCGGTCCTGACCGAGGCGGCGCAGCGCCCCTTCGATCTGGCACGGGCTCCGCTGCTGCGTGCGCTGATCGTAGACCTCACCGACGCCGAACGGCTGATCCTCCTCGTCCTCCACCACGCCGCCGTAGACGGCTGGTCGGGGCGCATCCTGCGCAGGGAACTCTGGCAGTTCTACGAGGACTTCGCCGTCGGCCGGGAAGCCGCAGTGCCGAAGCCGGCGTCGACCCTCGCCGCATACGCCGAACAACAGCAACAGTGGCGCGACGGCCCGGAAGCACGGCAGCAACTGGAGTACTGGCAGCAGCAGTTGGCTGACCCGCCGCCGCCCCTGGAGTTTCCGTCCCCGGTGCCCGGCGAGCGCCCGGCACCGGGCAGTACGGCCGCCGCAGTGATCCGCTCGGCCCTGCCTCCAGCAGCCGTACAGGCCGTCATGGACGTCTCTCACTCTGTGGGCGCCACGCCGTTCATGGTGCTGTTGGCGGCGTTCGCGGCGGCTCTAGGCCGGTACGCGCCGGACCGGGAGGTGGTCATCGGCACTCCGGTGACGGACAGGCCGTCGCCCGCTTGGGAGCAGGTAATCGGTTCGTTCGACAACACCGTGCTGCTCAGGCTCCGGACGGATGCGACGAACGGCGCGGAACTATACGTCGAGCACGTGTGCGATGTGGTCGTGGACGCCCTGTTGCACCGGGACGTGCCCTTCCAGGACGTGATCCGGGTGCTAGCGCCCCGACGCAGCGCCGCCGGCGCGCTCCCGCTGTGCAACGCGGCGTTCTCCATCGAGCAGACAGACGATGAGTGTTTCCCGGCCGGCGCGGCCGAGGTACGGGTCCACCCCTGGTCCTTCGCCGCGCCCGCGCGGTTCGACCTGACCCTCATGGTCGAGCTGTCGACGACCGGGATGGTCTGCCGCCTCTACCGCGATCCCGGACGCGTCGACCAGGCCACCGGCGACCGCATCCTCACCGACATGACAGAACTGCTCGGCCACTTCGCCGGCCGGCCGGACGCTGCCGCGACGGCCACGCCCACCGAGGACCCGCACGGGCTCACATCGGAAGGAACCACACCATGACGGTGACCTACGAGGAAGCACCGGGCACCGGTGCGCAGCGCGCGTGGCTCTGGAACGTGCGCCCACCGGGCCCGGACACCACCGCGACGCTGCTTCTGCTCCCGCACGCCGGGGGCTTGGCGCAGAGCTTCGGGGCCTGGGCCAACTGGTTTCCGGACGACATACGCCTGGTCGCGGCCCAGTACCCGGGGCGCGGTTCCCGCTACCAAGAGGGCCACGCCACCGGCATGGACGAGCTGGCGGAGCCGCTCGCCGCGCTCCTCGCCGCCGAAGAGGGCCCGGTCCACGTCTTCGGACACAGCCTGGGCGCGCTCCTCGGCTTCGAGGTCTGCTGGCGGCTGCACCGCGCGGGGCGACCCGCCAAGGCGTTCTTCCCCTCGGCGGCTCCGGCGGCACACACGCATCGCGCACCTGCGGAGGAGCTGCGCGAGCCGTCCGACGCGGAGCTCCTCGAGGCACTCGTGGACCGCGGCGGCATGAGCGAAGCGGTGCTGGAACACCCGGAACTACTCGACATGGTGCTCGACGCCTGCCGCGCGGACCGCAGGGTGACAGCGCGGTACCGCTACGGCGACGACCGCAGGCTTCTCGACTGCCCGATCGTCGCCTTCGGCGGCACCGACGATCCGGCGGTGTCCGAGCCGGACCTCAAACGCTGGCCCGAACTCACCACCGGCCAGGGCGAGGTGCACGTCCTTTCCGGTGGTCACTTCTACCTCAACGACCAGATGACCGCCGTCACCGCGCTCGTCCGGCAGCACATGAGCGCGGACGCGACCACGGCGGGCTGAGGGCAGGACATGGACAACACCCGACAGAAAACGGACGTCCTCGCCGACAGCGAACGCCTCGCCCGCGCCGCTGCCGGCTTCTTCAGGGAACACAAGCTCGTGGTCGTCGCCTCGCGCGTACGGCTCATCGGGTGGCTGCTCGACTTCTTCGAGGAACACGAACTGCCATCCCCCTTCCTCGTGCTCGGCGACGCGACGGGAGCACCCGTTGCCGAGCATGCCTTCCAACTGCAGATCTCGGGCAGCTCGGTCGCGCAGTGGAGAAGGAGTCTCGAAGACCAGCTGCTGGCGCCCGACGACCGTCTCGTCGAACTCCTGGACGCGTACGACCCCCAGCGGCAGGCCGTCGTCTTCACGCCGCCCCTGAACCACGGGCACAAGGAGCTGCTGAAGCGTCGGTGCATAGGGTGGCGCAGGCCCCAGTGGGCGCAGTACGAGGACAAGGTGGTCAGCGACGCCTTCTGGCGGCGCGCCGGGATCACCGGACTCCGCTCGGTGATCAGCGATCTTTCGCTCGCTGGCCTCGAGCAAGCCTTCGAAGAGTGCCACGAGGGCTACGGGGTCGTGGTCTCGGCGGACGCTTCGTACGGTGCGCTGAGCGGCGGAACCGGAGTCGCCCGCGCTCGCACCGCCGCCGAGCTTCCGAACGTGCTCGCGTTCCTGGAAGGCCGCTGCCGGCAGGTCCGAGTCTCGCCCTTCGTGGAGGGCATCGCCTGCACCACGCACGGCATGGTTCTGCAGAAGGAGACGGCGGTCTACCGGCCCGTCGAGGGAATCAACCTGCGGGAATCAGAGACGCGCTTTCCCTTCACCGGGTGCAGCACGTACTGGGCACCCCCGGAGCGTGAATCGGAGTTCATCCGGGACATGGTGCGGAAGGTGGGCGACCGGCTGCGTGAAGAGGTCGGATACCTGGGCAGTTACGGCGTCGACGGCATCATCACGGAACGTGGATTCCGTCCCACTGAGATCAATGCACGCATGGGGGGATTCATCGTGAACGGTGGTCCCGCCGAGGGGGTGCCGCTGGACCTTGTCAACGCCATGGTCATGGAAGGGGAGGAATCCGGTATCGACGCGGCCGCCCTCGAGCGGGCCATGATCGACGGATTCCGCGGAATCGAGCTGATCAAGCTCATCCTGCCCGGCCAACCGGATTCCCCAGGCGGCACGGTGCAGGACGTCGCCCTGCGCTACACCTCGGGTTCCTACGTCGTGTCAGGAGCGGACGAACCGAGCGATGTTCATGTCAGACGCGTCATCACGCCCGTGGGCGCCGCCCTCGTCCTGGAGTTCCCGGACAGGCCTTTCTACCGGAACCGCACACTAGGAAATTTCGCGGTGTCGGCCCTGAAATCCGCCTCACACGTCATGGGAATCACCCTGCCGGACTACTCATACCCACAAGATCTTTCACCCAGGGAAATCGGAGAGTGACGTGATCGGAAGCGACATACGCGCGCAGGTCGACATGCTGGCAAACGTCTATCCCCACATGGGCGACAGCATCGACCCGGAGCGAGTCGAGGCGGCCTGCCGGGCGGCAGAGCTTTCATCCACGCCGTCCGACGACTTCGGCGCCGCGAGCGGTGGCGGCCGCGGGGAGAACTACGTCACAGCGCAGAAGGCCACCCACACCAGGGCCGTGGGCATCTCTCGGCTCGTCGATCTCTTCACTCGGCACAGCCGGGCCGAGTCTGGCCTGGTGGTCGACGCGCTCGGCGGCGACGGACTGGTGAACCGTGTCGTCGCCACCCTCGACCGGGCGGACCGGCCGGAGATCATCACCTGCGACGCCTCCCCGTTCATGGTGGCACAGGCCTGGGCCCAGGGAATTCCGGCCTTGCTGCAGCGCGCGGAGTCCTCCCTCTTTCGTACGGATTCGGTGGGCGGGGTCCTGCTCGCGTACGGCACCCACCACATCCCCCGGGAACTGCGCGGCACGGTTGCGGACGAGGCATTCCGGGTCGTGCAGCCCGGCGGAATCCTCGTCCTGCACGACTTCCTCGTCGGATCCCCAATGGACACCTGGTTCTCCAAAGTCGTCGACGTCTATTCGGTGACAGGCCACGACTACCCGCACTTCGAGCAGGATGAGACGGCTTCCTATCTGCGCGCGTCCGGATTCGCCGATGTCGAGACCTTCCTCATGGAGGACCCCTTCGTCATGTGGGGCGAGACCCGGGAGGAGACCGAACTCGAACTGGGCAGGTATCTCGCCGAGATGTACGGACTGGTGCGGCTCGTGCAGGAGCACGGCGAGCTCGCGGCCTACCGGCACACCTTCGAGCTCGCCCAGGAGATTTTCCGGTACGAACAGCCCGGCGGGCGATACCGCGAGGTGTCCTCCCAGTGGGACGAGGCACGGGGCAAGTGGTCCGCCGTCATGCCGCGAGAGGCGCACATCGGGCTCGGCCGCAAACCACTGTCCTAGAGGAGAGCAACCCGATGGAAAGCGTGGAAACCATGATCGACGAGGCCACCGGACGCGATCCGGAAGACGTCGTCACCGAGTTCTTCAGCAAGCGGAAAGTCGTCGTCGTGTCGTCACGCGTCTCGGCCGTGGCGTGGCTGCGCGACTTGTTCACGGCGAGGGGACTGGCCGCGCCGTTCCTCGTGCTCGCCGACGCCACCGGGCTGTCGGCGGAGGCGGACTTCCATGAGGTGGAGGTCAAGGCCGACTCCGTGGACACCTGGCTCGGGGCACTGGAATCCCGGATCGTCTCCCCGCCCGCCGAGCTCCTCGCGGCGCTGGACGCCTACGACCCCGCCCGCGAAGCAATCGTCCTGACGCCTCCCTTCCGCCAGGGCCGGCCCACGCTGCTCGGCCGCCGGTGTTTCGGCTTTCGCCGCGCGGAGTGGGCGCGCTACGAGGACAAGACGGTCAGCGACTCCTTCTGGGCCCGAGCGGGTGTGCCCCACCTGCAATCCGTCGTCACCGAGCTCAGCGAGAACAACCTGCGCGCGGCCTTCGAGGAGTGCGACGAAGGAGCGGGCGTCGTGGTCTCCGCGGACGCCACGCAGGTCATGCACAGCGGTTCGCGAGGCGTCGTCCGTGTCTCGTCCGCCGACGAGATACCACGCGCTCATGACTTTCTGGCCGGGCGCTGTGCGAAGGTGCGCGTCGCCCCGTTCGTCGAAGGCATCTCCTGCAGCACGCACGGCATGGTGTTCGACCACGACGTGGCTGTCTTCCGGCCCATCGAGCAGGTGGTGCTGCGGCAGGGCCAGTTCTTCCCTCTCATGGGCGGCAGTTCGTTCTGGACCCCGCCAGCCGAGGTGACGGAACGGATTCGCGCCTTCACGGCCCAGGTCGGCCACCGGCTGCGCAGCGAGGCGGACTACCGCGGCGGCTTCCACATCGACGGCATCATCTCAGCGCGTGGGTTCATGCCCATCGAGGTCAACGCCCGCATGGGGCCGTACATCAACGGCATCGCCGTCGGGGCGGGGATCCCGCTGGAACTCATCAACAACATGGTGATGGAGGGCGAGCCGGTGGATATCGACATGCGCGACTTCGAGCGTCGCGTCATCGGTGCTCTCGACTCCGCGCCGGTGGTCAGGGTGGCCATGTCCCTCGAAGGAACCAAGGGGGCGGCACCGGGCACGGCCGCGGCGTTGTCTCTACGGGCGGAGGACTCCCGTTATGTGGCGTGCGCCGCGGGCGACGAGTGGGATGTGAAGGCCAGTTGCGCGACCACACCCGTCGGCGCCTCGATCGTGCTGGAGTTCCCGGACCGCCCTGATCACCGGGGCGTTCTCCTCGCACCACGCGCCGCGCGAGCCATCAAGGCGGCCACCCGGATCTGGGGGATGCCGGCCCCCGACTACACGTACGCCACCCCTGCAGGCGTGAACGGCGGGGAGGAGGTGTGACCAGCACGGCCGACAGCAGCCCGGCACTCGAGGACTTCCCGGACCAGGCGGCCTTCTGGAAACGTCATCCCGCGGTGCGGGCCGAACCGACCCTGCTGCTCCGGGACCACCGACGCCTGTCCAGCGCCCGCCGGCCCGTGGTCCGGGCCGCCCTATCGCGGCCGTCCGTCGAGGCGGCGCTCCTGCACGCCGAAGGCGATCCCGCGCACCTGCGGGCGATCGCCGGGGCGGCCCTCGCCCTGGTGACGGCGCGTGCCCTGGACCGGGAGCACGCGACGGTGTTCGTCACGGCGCAGCAGTCTCAGGGCGCGCCGAGCGCCCGCCTGGTGCCGGTCTGCGCCATGCTGCGACCCGGCATGACGAGCTGGGACCTGCTGGACGACTTCGCGGCCTCCTGGGCGGCAGCCTCGGCCCATGCGGACCTGCCCCTGAACGCCTTCCTCGACGCCCTGGGCGTACGGCCGAGCGAATTGGCTCTCGCCCGCCGCGAGGAGCTGACGGACGAGGAGGCGCAAGGCAGCGACTGGACGCTACTCTTCCGCCTGGACGCTGACGGCGCAGGAACAGGCGCCGCCGTAGAACTCTTCTACGACGACGGAAAGTTCACCGCTGAGACCGCCGAACGGTTCTGTTCCTCCTTCGCGACGGTGTGGGAAACGCTCCTGGGCGACCTCACGGCCCCGGTGGCCCCCTTGCTCGACCCCTGGCCCGAGGAGCTCGGCCTGCTCGTGGACGGGCATGACGAGCCGCCCTCGGCCGAGTCTGGCCACCGGACCCTGCACAGCTTCCTCGAAGAGAGGGCCGCAAAGACACCGCACGCGGTCGCTATCGCCGACGGCACCACCTACGCCCAGCTCAACGGGCGAGCCAACCGCCTGGCCAGAGTGCTGCGTTCGCGTGGCGTGGGACCTGACAGTGTGGTCGGGGTGTGCATACCCCGCTCGCCGGAGGCCTTGGTCGCCGCCTACGCCGTACTGAAGGCGGGCGGAGCCTATCTGCCGCTCGACCCCACTCTGCCCCGGCAGCGGTTCACGTATATGCTCGATCGCAGCGGCACCGAACTCGTCGTCGTCACCGCGCAGACGGCCCACGCCGTACGGGACCGGGCAACCGTGGCGCTGGACGGGCCGGAGATCGCCGACCAGGACGGGACCGACCTGCCCGCCCTCAGCGGGCCGGGTCACCTCGCCTACGTCCTGTACACCTCCGGCTCCACTGGGTGGCCCAAGGGAGTGATGGTCGAGCACCGGGCCATCGTGAACCGGTTGCTGTGGATGCAGCGCGTCCATCCGCTGTCCCTGCACGACCGCGTCCTGCACAAGACGGCCCTCACCTTTGACGTCTCCGTGTGGGAGATGTTCGGCTGGTCGCTGGCGGGTGCGTCCGTGGCCGTCCTGGACGCCGGGGACGAGCGGGACCCGGACTGTCTCGCCGACACCATCGCGGAGTCCGGCGCCACCGCCCTGCATCTGGTGCCGTCCATGCTGCAGGTCTTCCTGATGTACCTGGACGTGGCCGGGGAGACTCCCCGGCTGGCGTCCGTGCGCCTGCTGCTCGTCGGAGGCGAGGCGCTGACCGCCGGACTCGCCGAGTCGGCCAAGCAGGCCCTCGGTGCCGAGGCGGAGGTGCTCAACCTGTACGGCCCCACCGAGGCCGCGGTCGACGTCACCCATCACCGATGCGCCGGCCTGGACGCCACACGCCCGGTGCCCATCGGCCGCCCCATCGACAACATGCGCGTCTACGTCCGTACCCGCTCCGGAGGACTTGCTCCGGTCGGGACGCCCGGCGAGCTGTGCATCGCCGGCGTCGGGCTGGCCCGCGGCTACGTCGGCGCGCCGGGTCTCACTGCGGAGAGATTCGTGCCGAACCCCTTCGGGAACGGCGAACGGCTCTACCGGACCGGAGATCTCGTCCGCCGGCTTCCGGACGGGACCATCGAGTACTTGGGGCGGATCGACACACAGGTCAAGATCCGCGGCCATCGCATCGAGGCGGGTGAGATCGAGAACGTCGCGAGGAGCTGCCCAGGCGTGCTGGACTGCGCGGTCGTCGCCGCGCCGGACGACGCCGGCGAACTTAGCCTCGTCGCCTACGTCGTCACAGGGCCGGGCTGTTTGCCTTCGCGTCTGGAGGCGCATCTCTCGGCCCGGCTCCCCGCCTACATGGTGCCCGCACGCGTGGTCACCGTGGCCGCGATCCCCACGACACCGCACGGAAAGCGCGATGTGGCCGCACTGCGCGCGCTGACGTCCCCCTCACGATGACGCTGAAGGACTCTTCTGTGACTTCTCTCGCCGAGCGGCTCGCACAGTGGGCCCACGACCATGTGCCGACCGAGCAGGACAAGGCGCTGGCGCGACGATCGCTGCTGGACACCCTGGCCGTCACCCTCGCCGCCCGCGAGGATCCTCTCCGGCCCGTCGTGGACGACCTGCCGGAAGCGGCACGCTGGGCGGCACTCGCGCACGTGCTCAGCTTCGACGACCTGCACATGGCGTCCACGGCGCACGTCAGTTCCGTCTGCGTGCCCGCTGTCCTCGCCGCGGGCGGGGACACAGACGCCTACCTGGCCGCAGCTGGGGTGATGGCTCGCCTAGGCACGCTCCTCGGATGGTCGCACTACACCAGCGGCTGGCACGCGACCTGCACCGCGGGCGCGCCGGCGGCAGCGGTGGGGGCCGCACTCTCCCTGGGGCTGGGGCCGCGCCAGACGGCGCAGGCAATCGCTCTCGCGGTGCCTGCTGCGGGAGGCGTGCAGCGGGCCTTCGGCACGGCGGCCAAGGCTCTCCAAGTGGGTTTCGCGGCAGAGGCGGGTGTGCGGGCGGCGCGCCTCGTCGCCGCCGGCGCGGACGCCGATCCCCGGGCGCTCGACCAGTGGCTCGGCCTGGTCGCGGGAGACGTGCCGGAGCTCGACACCTCCGGCCCTGCGGTGCCGGGCGGCCTCGCGGTCAAGATCTTCCCGTGCTGCTACTCGCTCCAGCGGCCGATCAGCGCCGTACGGGATCTGCTCGGAGAGCTGCCCGAGGCCGCGAAGATCGAGCGGATCCACGTCGTCACACCCGAGGACACGGTGAGACCGCTCGTCCATCACAGGCCGCGCACCGGTCTCGAGAGCAAACTCAGTCTCGAGTACGGGATCGCAGCGACGATACTCGATGGCTATCCCGGGTTCGCCAGTTTCACAACGGACGCGGTGACCCGGCCGATTGCCACCACCCTGGTGGAGCGGACTACAGCCGAACTGACCCAAGTCAGCGGCGGAGGGCTCCTCGCGGGCGACGTGACCATCGAGTTCGCGCTGACGGACGGCACTCGCCGGTCGACGACCCTGAACCTGCCTCCAGGTGCCCCGGACAAACCGCCGACAGACGAGGAACTGCACGCCAAGTTCCGGGGCTGCGGGACGGACGTGCCCGCACTTCTCACCGATGCTGACTGGCACACCGCTGCCACTCTGCTGCACACTGAGCTCGCCCTACGGGCCTGACCGAATCGGCCTTCGTGAAGAGTTCCTTGCGTGGGTCAAAGCGCAGAAGGCGGAGCGTGCCCACGCGTGCCGCGGCACCGACGGCCACCCCGGCCGCGTCCCCCACCCACATCTCGGCCGCCTGCGCTGCGGCTGTCGGGCGGACGGCCTGACACCGGCATCAAGGTCACCGACAGCGACATCGACGCCCTCCCCATGCACCGGCACCGCTTCCACGGGGACTGGAACTACACCCTTCACCCTCAACCCCGCGACACCACTGGCGCAGCCCAGAACCCACGGTCAGCCGGCGGTGCCCTTGCCGGAAATCTCGTCCGTGCAGGTCAAGCGGCATGTCGGTACTCGTGGAGGATGCCGCCGAGGCGGTCACGTCGTCGTACGTCGAGTC
>NZ_JBSFGB010000069.1:0-23887 GCF_053596375.1 Streptomyces sp. NPDC001709
CGCTTGCGTTCCTTCGCCTTGTGGATCTCGTCCTCGCCGATGGGGCAGGGCACGGCCCATGGCCCCCAGCGGGCTGGTTCTTCGGCTGCCCACTGCGCGATGTCGAGGTAGAAGGCCCGTACTCGCATGAGTTCGTCCTTGGCACTGAGCCGCGGACTGGAGACCTCGATGCTGTTGCCGTCGGGGCCAGTGATGGTGCGTTTCTCGACCTTCAAGTCCTCCTTCCAGGCGCGAGTCACTGCCGGTGGCAGCCGCAGCGAGTCGGTTCCCGGCGCGAGGGCTTCGATTCGGGCCCAGAACAGGCCCGCGAGCGTGCGCGAGATCGCGTCCAGGCTGGCGAAGTCCAGCGAAGGCTGCCGCTCCCTCAGGTAGTCCACGATCAGATCGCGGACCGGCCGGCACTGGATGCGGTAGCGGTCCACCAGCTCCTCGATGCTCAACTGGCCAAGGGCAAGGCCGAATGCCCGGATCGTTGCCGGGGCGTTGAAAACGGGCCTCGATGAGCGCATCCATTTCTTCGATCTCCGTGTCCAGGGTCAGCACGCCCTTCGCGATCCGGGCCAACATGGCAGCGGCCAACTGCTCGCCCGGCAACGCGATGTGCTGGGCATCGGCCGCTCCGACAGCAGTTTCGGCGAGCGAAGAGGCGTTCTTGACGCCACGGTTCTTCAGCCAGGATTGAAGGCGACGGACGCCAATCCGGCGGATCGCTCCTGGCGTCTGATAGCCGGGTGTGTCCTGAACATGGATAGGAGTTGGTAGTAGGGCAGCTTCGGGAAATGATGCTGTGTGAGAGATGAAGGATTTTGGCCCTTCAGAGTCGCTCTGTGGGGGAGGCTCTAAACCATCTTATGCCGCGTTAGCTGAAGACTGTCGTGGTGAGCGATAAGGAAAAGGCATCCAAGAGGTGTCAGGTAGGGACTGGGGAGACGAGCGCAAGCGAATCGCTGCTGACGTGTCGAAAACAGATCAGATGACATCAAAACCGAGGCACTCTGGTTTGGCTCGGGATAAGCCTGACGGGAGCCCACCTACTGGTCAGGCGGTGTCCAGCATGAAGGCGACGTGAGCCCAGTCTGCTGCTCTCGCATGGAACAGGAGAAGGCGTGCTCCGACACCGTCCACCCAGCATGGGTGGCGAGAGGGAGCGCCCCAAGCGGCCGAAACCGCAAGGGGTTGAGTACCGATGCGGGGTGCGCTGGCGGACCGGCTCGTAGTAGTGACGAAGCCTCTGTAATGGGGGTGGAGCGAAGGGGCCGGGTCATTCGCGACCGAGTGTCGTATCAACCAGAGGTATCTGGGAGGAATTCGATGGGCCGGTTGAAGTCACAGGCCAAGCCGTTCGAAATCTCGAAGTGGGAAGTGAAGGGTGCGTGGGGGGAAGGCAGGGCCAACAAAGGCGCCGCGGGTGTGGACGGTGAGTCCATCGACGAGTTCGAGAAGGACCTGAGGAACAACCTCTACAAGGTCTGGAACCGCATGTCGTCGGGCTCGTACTTTCCCTCTCCGGTGTGCGCGGTGGAAATTCCCAAGCCCCACGGCGGTGGCATGAGGATGCTCGCCATTCCTCGTGTCGCCGACCGGGTGGCGCAGACCGTTGTGGCTCGGCATCTGATGCGACGGGTGGACCCCATCTCGGGGTCGACGACGAGGAAGTCCGGGAACACCAGCGCGTCGTCCGCTGGTCCACGAGCCGGGCCATCGAGCTTGTCGACGAGTCCGGAAAGCGTCCGACGCAGAGCCGTCCGTCGAACCTGCGATACCCGCTTCAGTAGTGGGATCGAATCCTTACCGGGGGGTTCCTGGCCGTGCTGTGTGGTGGGGTTCTTCCTGATCAACGCCACGCGGTACAGGGGGAGGAACAGGTGTGTGGCGGCTCGTCCCAGACCGTCCGCTCACGCATGCGGGGCGTTCTCACCTGCGGCGGAGTGGGCGTCTCTGGGCAGGGCGGAGGGGTGTACTCATCACGCCGCAACCGCCGTTACCTGCGGCGTCGGCAGTCAAGCACATCGTCCCCGAACTCCGTGATCAACAAGCTCATAGCCAACGCTGTGGCAACAGCGGCGGAAGGTCCGCCACCGGCCGTGCTCGTCGTCAATGCGCTGCTGACCCAGGTTGAAAGGCCGGTGCAGAACAGTCCCAGGATGCGAAGTCCTGACGAACCGGGTCGGTGTATCGGGGGCAGGCCGGTGTTGCTGGAAGGGACGTTGTACAGGCGTGCTCTACCAGTAGTGGCGTCGGCCGCCGACCGCGTGGCCGAGGGAGCCGAGAAGGAACAGGACGACTCCGATGAGGAGCAGGATGATCCCGATTGTCCACAGGATGCCGATGTTCAGGACGAATCCGACGACGAGCAGGATGATGCCAAGTGCGATCACGGCATTCTTCTTTCTCTCCGGCCGGTGTGCCGGCCGCTGTGAGGCGGGATGCCGTTCACTTCCTGGACCCGTTGCGCCTCGCCTCACGGGTGTGTTTGTCAGGTGGTGAGCAGGCGGTTGAAGAACGAGCGATAGTGGCGCAGGGCCCTGCGCAGAGCTTCGGTGTCGACCTGCTCGCCTCGGCTCCACTGCTCTTCGAGGTTCTTCTTGTGCTCGTCGAACGTCGCGGCGAGCGTCTGCATGACCTTGGCGACCAGGTTGTCCGCGGCCTGTACCGCCTGGCGAGGATCGTCAACGAAGGCACCCTGGATGTTCTCCCACTCCTTACGGAAGCCTTCCTCGTCCTGCGATGTCAGCAGTTGCGGCATCTCGTCGGCGTCTGTGGTCCGTGCGCCCGCCGCCTCGTGCGCCGCGGGGGTGGCCTCGTCGCGAGACGCGAGGTCGTCGGCCGCATCCGTTCTGTCGCCGCCCTCGCTCGGGTAGACCGGGGGCGGTGGAGTGGTGTTCGACGCTGCGTCGGTCTTGCGGGGCTGGGCGAGGTCCTCCGTGGACAGCCCGCTGTCACGAGTGTGCGGTGTGTCGTCGCGTTGCATGTCTCCTCCGTGTCGTTCGGTCCCGGCTGCCCGAAGGTCAGGCCGGGGCGTGGCGGGTCTGGCCACCGTCGGAGAGAAGTTCGTCGAACAGCGCCCGGTAGTGCACCATGGCGCTGCGCAGTTGCTCGGTGGTGGCCTTATGATTTGCGCTGAGTGTGTCGATCTCGTGAGCGGCTCGGTAGTGCTCGAGGGTGCGGCCGTGCTCGACGGAGAGATCCTTGAGCTGCTGGCCATAGCTTTCGGTGGGGTAGCCGCGGTCGTGCATCAGGGAGGTCACCAGATGGTCCGCGTCGTGTACGGCGTCCTCGGGCCGGTCCACGAACTCGTGCTGCACATTGTCCCAGTCCCGTGAGTAGCGCTCGCGGAGACGGTCGGGCAGAGGCTTGATGTCGAGTTTGTCGTGCCGTTTCTCGCGTGCGCTGAGTTCCCGCTCGGCGGCGAGTCTGCTGTCGGCGCCGTCGACGGTCCGTTCGTACTCGGGGCCGAAGCGCTGTCGTAGAGCCCGGTGCCGCAGGAACAGAGCCAGGGCCGCGGCGATCAGCACGACGACCACTGCGACGGGAATGACGATCGCCAAAAGCGTGCCGGTAGACATCTGACCGACCTCCTCATGGATGGGCGATATCCGCCGTGTTCCCAATTTGTGTTAATTGGCCCTTCACAGTCGGGTTTTGGGCCTCTTCCCTGCGGCAGTCGCCGACGCATGAGGTCCGGAACGCAAGCCCGGCTTCACGCATCGGACCCTCAAGACCGACCCCAGTAGCTCAGATCCCGCCGGCCCAAACCTCCCTGACGGCGAATGCCGGTCCGCCGCCGGTGTTGCGTGTTCTGGCGACGGCTGCGGTGAGTTGCTGCTGGACCGGGTCGGGCAGGGGCGCGCCTTGGACGGTGGTGACGACGTCCTCGGCGAGGCGGTGCAGTTTCGTGTTGGTGTTCTGGGACGCTGTGACCAGTACCTGCCACGCCTCGTCGGGGTTCAGACCGAAAGAGGCCATGAGGATGCCGCGTGCCAGGTCGATGTCCGGGTGGGTGCGCAGCGCGCGCCTCAGCTGGACGACTTCGGTCCGCAGGAGGTCGTCGTCGGTTTCTTCGCGCGGTGGCCCGGGCCTTCGGGCGGGCGGGTCAGCATGCTGGTGGGCGGGGGAGAACAGGCTGTGGGTGTCGGTATAGGTCAGCAGTCGTTCGACGGCGGGGCTGGCCGTGGTGACGGTGACGGTCTTCCCCGCCGCGACTGCGTCGCGGCGAGCGGCCAGCAGCACGTTGAGTGCAGAGCAGTCCGCGAAGTGAAGTTCGCTGAGGTCCAGGTCCACACCCTCGGCCGACCGCATGATTGCATCGCGCAGGGCGTGCCGGAGGCTCTGGCAGTTGTCGAGGCAGAACTCTCCGCTCGCGGTGACGGTCACGCGGATCCCGGCCAGCCCTGCCTGCACCGGCAGCGCGCCGGTGGACGGTGGTGTCCGGTCGGCTTCGTCGCTGGCGAGCGGTGTGTCCGGGGACGGTAGCGTCGTCATGCTCGCCTCCTCCCGTCCTCCGGGTTGTTCTTCTCCAGGCTCAGCCGCCTCTACGTGACACGTCAACCCCTACACGAATTTATCTTCGTGTTTTTGGGTGCGTGAACGTGTGGTCGTAACATGGAGTCGTGACAGAAGTCCATGGAGTGCCCGAGCCGCACACGGGGTGGACGTTTCTGACCAATCACGCGCGCGTGCTGGCCAGCATCGCCGACAACCACCACGCGCGGGTCCGTGACATCGCGGCGCGCTGCCGGCTCACGGAACGGGCCGTCCAGAAGATCATCGCGGACCTGGAGCAGGACGGATACCTCTCCCACACCCGCCACGGCCGCTCCAATCGGTACAGCATCGACCCGGACAAGGTGCTGCGCCACCCGGCCGAGGAGGGCGTGACCGTGGCCTGCCTGCTGTCGATGCTGGCCAGGGACGAGGACGAACGCCACGGCGCCAGCGACCATGCCCGGCCCGGTTCGTGAAGGGATACGGTCCGCCGCGACCTACGAGTTCTGCCCGCCGGTCAGGGAATGAGCCGCTGGTTGGCTGTCCGACGACGAGGAGACCGTGATGGAACCTGTATGCGACGGCGCGAGGGCCCACCCATCGGACTCCCTCTAGAGGTCCTTAGAGATCGTCTCAACTGGCTTGATCACTAGGCTGGCGGCCGTGATGGCGATGGTGGAGCGGCTGGTTCCTCACCTACCGCTGCCCGACGTGCAGCGCGATGGGCAGGCTCCTGCACGGTCAGTGCCCCCGCTGTCGGGCTCTGCAGGAGCTCGGCGAGACGTTCGCCGGCCCCAATGGCCAACGCTCGCCCCAACTGGCCCCGCTGGCCGAAGTCCTGGAGCAGTGCGAGCAGCCGTACTCCCTGGTCCTCTACCTGCGACGGCCTGGCGGTCAGCTGATTCGCGATGGCTAGTGGCGACCTGGAATGCTCACACGAGGCCCTGGACGCCCTGCGTCAGACAGCGTCTGTTCAGCATCTACGCGGGCTGCTCGTACTTGCCGAAGTGCTGGAGCCGCGCGAGGAGCAACTTGCCCAGTTCAAGCGGGACATCAAGGTGTGCCTCGACAAGGTGACGGACCCGCACGACAAGACTGTCCTTGCCCGATACGCACGCTGGCATCTCATGCCCCTTGCTCACCACCACCTCGAACGATCCGGTCTCAATCGATTCCAGCGCGAGCATCTCCGCCGCAAGCTGCAAACGGCACACGTGTTGCTCACCCACATTCGCCGTCGCGGCAGCACTCTCGACAGCGTCACCCAGACCCTCGTCGACCGATGGCTGATCGCAAACAAGCCCCGCCAGAACCAGGCCCGCTCCTTCTTGCTCTGGGCCGCAACCTGCAACTTGATCCCCCAGAACGTCGCGATCGCCACCGCGGCCAGGACTGTCGACCGGTCGATCATGAGCGATGCCGACCGGATCCTCACCGCTCTCCGCCCGGAGACCGACGAGTCCGAGCACATCACCGACCGTGTCGCCGGCTGTCTCGTGCTGCAATACGGGCTGCGAACCGACCGACTGGTGAGCCTCACGACCGGCCACGTCCTGGTCCACCCAGAGGAGCCCGGCGTCCTCGGTCTTCAACTCGGCCGAGACCCGCTCTGGCTCCGGCCGCGACTGTCGGCATTGCTCCAATGGCTGATCAACGAACGGCGCCCACTGACCGCCCCGCTCAGGACCCGCGAGACGCCCTACCTCTTCCCCGGCCTCCGCCCTGACCAGCCCATGACCTCCACCACCATGCAGAGACGACTGACCCGCCTGGGCATCACCAGCACCAGCAAGGCCCGCAACGGGGCCTGGCTGGCCATGGTCGGCGCCGTCCACTGGAAGATGCTCGCCGATCTCCTCGGCCTCGCCGACGGCACGGCCCACAACTGGCACAAGCTCAACGGGGGAGACCGCGCCAGCTACGTCGCCAGCCGACTCAAAGCCTCTCAAGCACCCCCGGGGCCCGAGTAGACACCAGCCCGGGCACTTGACGTCCTAGCCATCCATCACATGTCAGGCCGGGTTGTCCGTCGTTTCCGTCCGGTCGGGATGGAAGATTTCCTCGATGGTCAGGCCGAAGACGTCGGCGATGGTGAACGCCAGAGGCAGGCTGGGGTCGTACCGCTCGGTTTCGATGGCGTTGATGGCCTGCCGGGAGACGTGGCACCGGTCGGCCAGGTCGGCCTGGCTCCACCGGCGAGCTGCACGCAGTTCGCGTAGTCGATTCTTCACGATGCGCCGTCACCGGTGCAGGCGGGTACGCAGGTCCGCGATCGTCAGCCAGAGACCCACGCCGCCGAGGAGGATCGCCTCCGCGAGCTGATGCAGCTGGATGACGCCAGCGGCATCGAGCAGGGTAGCCACTTGCAGTCCCACGAGGACTGCGGCGAACGCGATGGCCATGCTCTCCAGCTGAACCCTGCGCAGGTATTCGTCCGCGCGCCGGAACGCCCGCCACAGCACCCAGACGATCGCGAGGGTGAAGACGGCGGTGGCCGCGATCCACCACGCCTTCTGGCTGGTGCTCTGATCGGGGTTACTGCCCAGCGCCAGGGCTATCACGCCCAACGTGGACACGGGTATGCCGTCGATGAGTACAGCGCGGCGGGCCGCGCGCGTCACCTGGTCCTGCTCTACCTGCTTTGCCATGCGACGACTGTAAGGTGCCCTTTCCATCAAGTCAAGCAACCTTGACTCGATGGAAAGTACGCCTTACATTTTGGCGATGTTGAACGACAGACGGCTCCTGACCCGCCGGGCGCTGCTCGGCACCGCCGTAGCGTCAGCCATCGCTTCCGTCCCGATGGCCACCGCGGCATCCGCCCAGTCGCGACCCGCCGCTAACTCACCGGCCGCCGCCAACCCCACGCCGACTCCGGTGCGGCTCACCCTGCCCGCACCAACCGGTCCGCATCCCCTGGGTACGATCGCGGTGCACCTGATCGACCGAGCGCGCGTCGATCCCTGGCAGGATTCCCGACCGGCTCGGGAACTCATGATCCAGCTCTGGTACCCGGCACGCGCCGCCCATGAGCACCCGCCCGTGCCGTGGATGTCACCCGGCGCCGTCCCCTTCTTTGAGCGGGAACAGGGCATCCCGTCCGGCACGCTGCTGCTGCCGACCACGCACGCCCACCTGGCCGCCCCGGTGGACCACGGCCGGTGCGGGAGACCGGTCGTCCTGTACTCACCGGGCCTGCGCAGCGACCGCAGCCTCGGCGCTGTTCTGATCGAGGAACTAGCCAGCCACGGCTACCTGGTCGTGGCCATCGACCACACCTACGACGCCGACCAAGTCGAGTTTCCCGGCGGCCGGGTGGAAACCTTCGCCATTACCGGCGACATCGACGATGCCCTGATCGCCAAGGCCCTCGCTGTCCGCACCGCGGACACCCGGTTCGTGCTGGACCAGCTCACCGCGCTCAACGCCGGACACAACACCGACGCCGGACGGCGCCCCCTGCCACCCACCCTCACCGGCGCGTTCGACCTGTCCCGCGTCGGCATGCTCGGCCACTCCCTCGGCGGCGCCACAGCTGCCGCAGCCATCCGCGCCGACCGGCGCCTGCAGGCCGGCGTCAACCTCGACGGCAGCCTCCTGCCGCCTGTCACCGCCGGCACCGACAGGCCATTCCTTCTCTTCGGCAGCGACCCCGGCCCAGGCCCGGAGGATCCCAGCTGGGATCAGTTCTGGACCAGCCAGTACGGCTGGAAACGCGAACTGGCCCTCATCGGCTCCACCCACACCTCGTTCACCGACCTGGAAACACTGCTACCCCAGGCCGCGCCCGCCCTCGGGATGACGCCCAGCCAGGTGACGCAAGCAATCGGCACCCTCGACCCGCCCCGCGCCATCCACGCCCAACGCGACTACGTACGAGCATTCTTCGACCTTCATCTACGCCACCTCGACAACCACCTGCTCCAGCACCCCTCACCCCGCTACCCGCAGATCCGGTTCCTCCGATGAGGCACCCGCCATCCCCGCACCACGGTCACCCCTTCAGACCTGCGGTGATCCCGAGCTGAATCGACGACACCTCGGGCGGCCCGCACCCGCCATCGAGGCCGGCGGCCCGGCACCCTGATGGCGACTCTTGAAAACGGCTCTGACCGCAGTTCCGTGAATGCCCAGGTCAGCGGAGGGTACCGGGGATCGTTTCGGCAGGAACGGCCGTTGGGTTCGCGCCGGGCCATGGGTCCGGCTTTGAGTGCGTCGGTACCTCTGCGACCGTAGGGGGCGAATTCACCTAGTCCGGAGAGGTGACAGTGCTCATGCAGGGGAGCCGGAGCGCGCTGTCCACGTCGCGGACCGTGCTTCAGGCGCCCGTTGACCGTCGGGGGGGGTCCGCCCAGGGTGGGCGGCTCGGCCGGCGTGAGAATCATGGCGACCAGATGGTCGAGCGCGGCTGAGCAGCCGGGGTCGTGGAGTTGTGTCTCTGGGGCATGGGTGCTCGGACCGGCGGGGCGTGAGGAAGGGCCACGACGGCCAGGCGCTGTATCAACGGCAGGTGCCGACCTTGGAGTTCGGGCCGCGGCTGCCGTGGCGAGTGCGGGTCTGCTGGCGGCTGGGGCCCTGCACGCGGTGTGGGCGTTCTCCCCCTGGCCGCTGGACTCGCGGGGCGAGTACGCGGCCGCCGTGGTGGGGGTGGAGGAGTCGCAGCTGCCGTCCCGCCCGCTGACGCTGGCCGTCGCGGGTCTGCTGGGCGTGGCCTCTTGGCTCGTCGTCACCGGCGCCTGGCCGGCGAACCGTCTGACTTCCTCGCGCCTGGTCCGGGGCGGGCTGTGGACGATCTGCGGTGTGTTGTCGATGCGCGGGCTGGGTGGCCTGGTCGCCTCGGGCTTCGCCCTGGGCGAGGCACCGCACGAGTTCCGGCACTGGGACCTGCTGCTGTACTCCCCGCTCTGCATCGTCCTCGGCGGCCTGACCGGCTACGTGGCAGCCTGGACCCGGCGCCGCCGCATCAGCCCTCGGAGCCAAGCCTGACCCACTCTGCCCGCCGTTCGGGCGTCGCTGGTGGAGTCTAGCCACTCACCGGTATCTTGCTGATGAGAAAGTACTTGCCATCGATCACTCCCCACACGTCAAGGGTGTATTTCTTTCCCTTGGTGAGGTTCTTGCTCTGCCACGGGCTGCAATAGCCGGCGGTGTGCCCCTCCGTCGTGGCTCCGAGGGCTTCATTCTCCACCTTTACGTAAATGCTCTCTCCGTCGGCGCGGGTGTCGCAGACCCTAACCGAGTCGCCGAAGGGATAGCAACCACTCGGGTTTTGGTTCCAGTCCACCCTCCCGATATGGGGCTGTATATCGTTGATGGGAAAGGATGAGTAACACGAGACTCGAGGTGTAGCATCGGCTGCCTATGCCGACATGGCGGGAACCATCAAAGTGCAAAACACCGACACGGCAATTATCGCCGCGCTCCGGTGGAATTTATTCATCGCAATACCCCGTTTCTTCACTTGTGCTCCACATTTGGCGCGCACAGCCTATTCACAGGTACCGCGAAGTCGCTATCGGATTTCAGCCAATGCTTAGCCGACTATTTTCAGTCGGCATGCACTTTTCAATTGTTTCATCCTGTTTGGGTGATTTCTGTGCGAAGTTCTGGTGTGAGTGCGGATTCTGCTTGCGCTCGGTGGGCAGCTTTGGTGCCGAGGCCAACCGGTTCGCCAGGGAATATGGCGTGGCCTTCCGCACGGACCGGGCAACGGGAAACGTGCGGCTGTAGTGGCCTGGCTGTCGGCGCAGTCGAGAGCGGTGACTCGCGGACGACCGCTCCGCGGCGTGGATCGGCGCCCGTGCATCGTGTTGACGAAACGTTTGACGCCCGCTGACCCACAACCTCACGCAGCTGCCCCGGCACCACCAGAGGCCGGCGCATTCCCGCGTTGGTCGATCGATGCCGACGTCAAAGGCCCTTCAGAACGCGCTCAAGCGCCGACCGGCCTGCGGTCCTTGGAACTGCATATCGACATCCGGTGGCTCCTTGACCGACAGGAAGAACTACTCGGCAAGGAACTCGGGGTCGTCCGGGACTACTCGGGCCTGGTGGCCGCCGTCGCTCGGCACTGCGTGAACACACCACGACTGGAGATGGGCGAGCCCGACGCCTACTGGCGGGCTGCCGCCCTGCTTGAGCAACTGGTCTTGCTACGTCCGCTGCCAGCCCGCAACGCGTATTTCGCGTATGGCGTGGCGGTGGCGTACATCCGGGCCTCCGAGAAGGAGATCGACGACTCCTTCGAGCCGTGGCGGGACCTGATCACCGACATTCGCGCGCTGCGGCTCACCGTCTACGACATCGCCGACCGTCTCAGGGCCGCGTCGTTCAGGTGATGTGTCCTGGTTGATCACATGATGCCGAGGGTGATCAGTGGACGGTTGGCGTCGCGGGTGTGGTGGCGGAGTCCAGCGGCGATGTTCGTCTGGTTGCCGAGTCGGAGAGCGCCGATGGCCAGGTTGCGCAGGGATGCCATGGCACGTGGAGCGGTGCCGGTGCGTACGCGGGAGGCGTCCTCGGCGTACGTGGTGTCCCTGACCAGGCCTCATGGAAGGGGATGAACTGCGGATGGGTTGAACCGGGATCCTTACTGTGCGCCAACGTAAAGCGAACATCCCCTGCGTACCCTGGCATTTTCGCCGCCCAAGCGGAGCCGACCTCCCCTCTTCGCGAGGGCCTGTGTCGGCCGTGGGAAACCCTGTGAAAGGATCCGCTGGCATGTCATCTGTCATGTCGTCTGCCATGCCTTCGTCGCCCACGGGCCCCTCAAGAACCGGTCGCCGTCTGCTGGTCGCCCTGCTCGCGCTGCTCGCGACAGCAGGCTCCACCGTGGCCGAGGCCGGCACGCCGTCCGGCCCGGTGCCCGGCGCCGCGGTGAGAGCGGCCGAACCCGCGACGCCCGACCGCCCCAGCTACGACGTGAAGCTGCGCGCCGACGCCGACGGCTCCCACTGGGCGGGCCGGCAGACGGTGTCCTTCCGCAACGCCTCCAGCCGGCCCCTGCGTGAGGTGTACATACGCCTGTGGGGCAATGGCGAGGACGGCTGCGGGACATCCGGAAGACCGTCCCCCGTCCGCGTCTCCCACGTGCGCGGCGGCACTCCGGGCCGCCCCGGCGTGAAGTGCACGGCGCTGCGCATCGCTCTGCCGAGGCCGCTCGCACGCGGTGAGCGGACGGCCGTCTCCTTCGACGTGGCCCTCACCGTGCCCGCACGCAACAACCGCTTCGGCCGCGAAGGCGCGTTCCGCTTCCTGGGCAACGCGCTGCCGGTCCTCGCCGTGCACGACGCGAGGGGGTGGCACCTCGATCCGTATGTGTCGTACGGCGAGAGCTTCTACACCCTGGCGAGCGACTTCCGGGTGCGCCTCGACCACCCGTCCGCCCTCAAGGTCCCGGCGACCGGCAGCACATGGACCCGCCCCGGCGGTACCGGGCGTACGGTCACCCACAGCGTCGCCAAGCGGGTGCGGGACTTCGCATGGGCGGCGGGCCCGTTCCGCACCGCGACCCAGACCTCGCCCGACGGCGTGCGCGTGAAGTCGTACTGGTCGCCGAACACGCCCGCCGCCGGTGTCCGCCTCAACCGCAAGGACGGCGTCGCCGCCATCGACCGGTTCGGCAGGGAGTTCGGCCGCTATCCGTACGGCGAGATCGACCTCGTGATGACCCCCGGGTTCGCCGGCGGCATGGAGTACCCCGGCCTGGTCATCCTCGGCACCGAGGAGGAGGGCGGCGCCACCGTCCACGAGATCGCCCACCAGTGGTGGTACGGCATCGTGGGCAACGACGAGTACAACTCACCCTGGCTGGACGAGAGTTTCGCTCAGTACGCCAACGCGCGCTACTACCGCTGGGACGGGTTCGAGTGCTCGCCGGACGACTCCTGGCCGAGCGCCACCGCCGCGCTCACCAACTCGATGGCCTACTGGTCTACACACCGTGGCGAGTACTTCCAGGTCGTGTACGGGATCGGCCCCTGCGTCCTGGCCGACCTGGAGCACGTCCTCGGGGCCGGCACCGTGGCGCGCCTGATCAAGAAGTACGCCCACGACCACTGGTACGGCGTCTCCACCACCGCCGGCTTCAAGAAGGCCGCACAGTCGATGACGCACAGGGACCTCGGCCCCTTCTGGCGGAAGCACCGCATCCGCTGAAGTCGCACTCCGCTCGCGGGTGACGGGCGTACCCCGTCGGCGCCACGATGACGGTGACCGACGGGGTACGCGGGCAGGGCGGCGTCGTTCCGGCGGTGCATCCGGGTTGATGGGGCTTCAGGAGCTGGGGCAGGACTGCGGGGTGGTCGGCGGGGGCTGACGCGGAGGCAGGCACGACTTCCGGTGATCATGAGGTGTCGAGTCCCTGATCACCACGACGGAAGACCGTGCCTGCCTGCTCATCCTCGCTCATCCCGCGCCCTCTGGGCCAACTCGCCGACACCGCGCCGACCGTCCCCGATGACCTCCCCGGCCTGCTGACCTGCCTGGCTCAGGTGCCCGATCCCCGCCGGGACCAGGGCCGACGCCACCCGCTCGCCTTCGTCCTCTCCCTGGCCGCGTGCGCGGTCCTGGCCGGAGCGAAGTCCCTGGCCGCGATCGCGGAGTGGGCCGCCGACGCCCCGCCCAACGTCCTGGCCCGGCTCGGTGGCCCCTGCCGGGAGCCGGACCGCGGCCCCGTCGCCCCGGCCGAGGCCACCGTGCGTCGTGTCCTCCAACGCATCGACGGCGACGCGCTGGATACAGCCGTCGGAAGTTGGCTCGCCGGGCGCGAACGCGCCGCCGGCCAGGAGGAGAACGACAGCGACCGGCGGCCCCTGCCCTCCCTCGCCGTGGACGGCAAGACCGTGCGCGGTGCCCGCCGCACCGACGGCACCCAGGTCCATCTGCTCGCCACGATGACGGGGACCGGTCTGGTCACCGCCCAGTGCGAGGTGGACGCCATGACCACGAGATCACCGTCTTCCAGCCCCTGCTTGCCCCGCTCAACCTGCGCGGCACGGTGGTCACCTTCGACGCCCTCCACTCGCAGACCGCCCACGCGCGCTTCCTCGTCGAGGACAAGCACGCCCACTACATCGCGCTGATCAAGGGCAATCAGCCCACCCTGCACCAGTGGCTGAAGGCCCTGCCATGGCGGGAAGTGCCACTCCTGGACAAGACGCGGGCCACCGCGCACGGCCGCGACGAGATCCGCCGGATCAAGGCCGCCGCCGTCGCCGGGATCGCGTTCCCACACGCGGTGCAGGCCGTCCAGATCGTGCGCCGCCGACGGATCGTCACCACCGGCAAGGTCACCCTGGAACGCATCTACGGGGTGACCGACCTGACCGCGGAGCAGGCCGACGCAACCGAGATCGCCCGCCGCGTCCGCGGCCACTGGGGCATCGAGAACAAGTCCGCACGATCCCGAGGCCCGCTACAGCCAGAAGGTCACCGCGGCCGGCCAGCGTGACTGGATCGGCTATCGCGATCACCAGACCGAGACCTGCGACGAGGCCGGCCCCAACGTCATCGTCCAGGTCGTCACCCGCCCGGCACCGCAGCAGGACATCGACGCCCTCGACGACATCCACAAGCAACTGACTTACCAGGGCTTCCAGCCGCTCGAGCACCAGCACTGCCAGAACATGGGCCAGCGCATCGCAGTTCTAGAAGGCAGCGGGAACTCGGGAACCCAAATGGGGGTCCTGTCGAACAACGAAATTCGCAGGAACGTCAACCCCGGCGGCCTGTGAGACGCACACGGCCGCGACACCCCACGCGGGCCGTCTCTGGGCCGACCGACGGCGGCCGGCGACGACAGGCGCCGACCACTCTCGCCAGCTCAGCGCGGCGTACGCGTCGAAGAAGCGCGGTAGAGGAGGTCTGTTCCCGCACAGAGAAACAGAAGCGGTGCCGGAAACTCCCGGAGGGGTCGGCGACGCTGAGGTTCCCGGTGAGACGCAGGCCGGGAACGGCGTCAGCGGGGCCGGCCAGAGCGACGCAGGACCCACAGCGCCACGATGGCGGGGACACCCAGCCCCAGGACGTACGCTCCCACCGCTCCGGAGTGGCTCACGCTCAGATGCTGCCCGCTGGCCCGTGCCAGCTCAGCGACGCACCACGTCAGCCCCAGATAGGCGGAGGCGCAGACGGCCAGCCACAGCCCCCGCCGCGCCCACACCTCATGCCCCGCAGCGGCCGAGAGAATCATGACCAGCCCCAGCAGCGCGACCAGGGAGACGGGCCAGCCCCGTGCGGACGCCAGGCCCGCCCCGACGATGAACCACAGCCCCGCTACGCCGAGAACGGTCCTCTTCATCACATGTCCCCTGGAGTCGAAGGCCGGGGAACCCGCAGGCGCCCCGGCACACGATTGTGCAACCTGATATGTAGACGATTTTGTCAAGCGGGCAGGAGTGTCCGGGCTCGTCGGTGCGAGCCTGTGGGCGGTGCTGTGGGACCGGCGGGAGGCCGGTGGCGTGTCGTGCGTCGACGCGCGGTCAGCCTGATATCCGCGGGTTGGTTACCGCATGACCGGATGTTCGTCGGGGACGGAGCCTCCTGTCTACAGCCGAGCGCGGCTCGCCGGAGCGGGTGCTCATAGGGTCCGCGGGCATCGTCCCTCGCGCTGGAACGTCCGGCCTCCCGCCGGCCGATCTGTGGACCCCGTAGGTCAGTCCATCACCGCCAAACTCCAGCACCAGCCCGCCAGTTCGCGGGCCACGGCGACGGCTGCGATGTTGGTGTTCTTCTTCCGGGCCAGGAAGGGCGGTTTGTGAGGAGTGGGCGTGGGACGGTGAACGTCAGTGCTCGCGACGCAGGGAGACGCGCAGGTCCCCATTGTCGTTCCGGCTCAGGAAGAGTCCCGCGCCCTTTACGTTGGTCACGAGTGGCACGATGGTGCCGCGGCCGAGGACCTTCGCAGTATCCGGGCTTTCGTTGAGATCTACCTGCACGGCGGCGGGTTCAGTGCCTTCGGCAGTCGAGTCCTGCTGGACTGCTCCGTACGCGGTTCCATCGTCGCCGATCGAGACGATCACGATGGCTTTCCGGTCGCCACTCTTGGCCAGACAGATGCCCTTCTTGCGCTGCAGGTCGAAGACGACGGGCCCGGCGGCGAGATAGCGGCCGTCGGGTGATGCGACCATGCTGTACTCACGGTACGATCCGTAGTTGCCCGCGTTGATGTCGTTGTTCAGGTCGGAGCCGCAGGTCATGGATGCCTGAAGACGTCCTGTCGCCAGATCGTGCACGGACCACACCGGATTGGCGGCAGTGCTGTCCTCCTTGTCCCGGGTCTCCCAGCCGGCGAGCACGTGGCCGTCGATGACGCCATAGGCCAGCCCGTTGAAGGGAGCGAGGTCCCCGGTCCGCTCGGTACCGCTCGGGCGTACGGAGTCGCTGAACCAGTGACCCACCAGGCCAAACCCTCCGTTGTCCACACCAACCAACGGGCCTTGCGGGGTGGCCGCGATGACACGGCCCCCCGCACAGTCAGCCTGGCCGCACGGGGACAGCAGGTCATCGGGATGGTCATAGGCGGTGCTCTGACCCGTCACCACGTTCACCGCAAACGAACGTGCCGGGTACAGGCCCGAGTCGCCCAATCTGCCCAGGCCGACCAGCACCCGGCCACCGTACGCGGAGACCCGCACCACGGGCTCTCCCTCTACCGGCAGATCGATCTGCCGTAGCGGCTTCACCGACGCGCCCTGCCCGTCAGCGGCGTACACCGCCAGACTGACCACCGCGGTGCCGTCGTGCAGTGCGTCCTTCCCCCGCACGCCTTGGGCGTAGGTGACGATGTACTCGCGACCCTCCTGATCAACAACCGTCACACCTGGCGTCTGCGCCGACTCGCCATCGCTGGGCGTGGGTATGTCCCATGGCGCTGAAGACCACTTGATCCGCCCCGTGTCAGCGGCCCGCACGATGGTGGTGTAGCCGTTTGCAGCCCCCTGAATGCTGGCAACCTCACCGGCGCCCGGCACCGCCACCACGGGTACGTTGGCCGCCCGCTTCGGAATGCCGCCGAGTGCCGTATCCCATCCCTGGCCCGCATCGTAGGCAGCAGGCACGCTCAATTTGGCGAGTGACTTCGCCTGGTGAAAGGGATTCAGAGGGCTGCCGCTGCTGTCCTTGCGGCCGCCGTCTGCCTGCTCGCTGCAGCCCGCCAGTGATACCGCCGCCAGTACCAAGGCTCCCGCCACTGCCCGAACGCGCATGCCGCGTACGTCCCCTTTGCCCCCGTGACGGATCCGCCGGACCGTCGGTGACCATCTGACCGCCGACCGTATTAAGAGACCGGACGGCTCCCAACGCAGGCGCTAACGTCGAAGGCCAGGTCATCGGGGTGGCCAACCTCGCGTTTTCGCGAAGCGACGTCCAGCAGGCGATCAAGTAAGCACGAAGGTCCACTTGGCAGCGGACGGCCGTGCACGGCTCTTGGCGTTCACCATCACTGCGGGTCAGGTCGGTGACGCACCCGCCTTCGAGACGCCATGGCTCGCATCCACGTGCTCCCAAGGCCCCGGCCGCTGATCAAGAACATGCGCCCGGCATAGGGGGCGACCGGGGCAGGCTCTGCCAAGCAGAGCCCGGCTTGCCCGCATGGTGTGCGGGCAGCTGCGGGAGCTGGGCAGCGGGGGTCGCGGGCCATGCGACTCGAGATGTGCTTCAAGACAGCTGTAGCGGCGGCCCGACGCGTCACAAGCCGCGAAGGACCTGCCGTGTCATGCGGATAAGTGGCAGGGCTGCGGCCGACTCGTGCTCGCGTCCGTGGCCGCGGGGCACGATGCGGTCGCCCACTGGCGGGGCGGTTCGCGCCCGCAGGCTCACCGCGTAAATTTGCCGGTCATCATCAGGTTCCGGAGAAGCTCTCAGTTCTGTTGGTGCTGGGTGTGCTTGGGGTGCCGTCAGCTGCGCTCAGGCGTCCTTGGGGACGTCGTGGCGGGTTGCCTGGCCGAACTCGGTCTCCAGGCGGCCCAGCAGGTGGCTGAGCAGCACGTTGAGTTCCCTGAGGCCCTCGGGGGAGAGGGCGTCGGCGAACAGGCTGTGCTCTTGGGCGGTGCGTTGCTGTGTGGCGGCACGCCAGCGGTCCTGGCCGCGCGGGGTGAGCCGGACGGGCTTGCTGCGGCCGTCGGCCGCAGCGACGGACTCGATCAGGCCGGCCTGGGTGAGGCGGGCCAGGCGCACGCTCATCGTGCCGGAGGTGATGCCCAGCTGGTGCGAGAGCGTGGTGGGGGAGGCCTGGTAGGGCGGGCCGGAGCGCTGCAGGGCCGAAAGTGCCGCCCAGTCGCCTGCGGTGAGTTCGTTGTCGGTGGCCACCTGGGTGAGCAGGCGGTCGAACAGCCTGGCCATGCGCCCGATGCGCTGGCGGGCGGCCTCGGTCGCGGGATCGACGCCGGGCATGTCGGCGATCCACCGCGACAGTTCGGCCTCCACTGAGTCCTGTGGCTTGGGCGGCTGCTCGAATCCGGGCACCTTTGACACTCCCTTGAGTCTCAAGATAAATTACCTTGGCACTCAAGATAACCACATCAGGAGGGCTCGTGACAGACACGTCCACTAACGAGGACACGCAGGGCTTACCCTGGGCCGGGCTCCTCGCCCTTGCCGTCGCCGGATTCGTCACGGTGCTCACCGAGACGGTCCCCGCAGGCCTCCTGCCCCAGATCAGCAGAGGCCTCGACGTCTCCCAGGCCACCGCCGGACAACTGGTGACCGTCTACGCCGCAGGGTCGATGCTCGCCGCGATACCGCTGACCGCACTCACCCGCCGCTGGCCGCGACGCCCTGTGCTGCTCGCCACCGTCCTTTCCGTGGTCGCCGCCAACGCCGTCACGGCCGCCTCACCCTGGTTCGCCCTCACCTTCACCGGCCGCCTCATCGCCGGACTGGGCGCAGGCCTGCAGTGGGCGATGATCGCCGGATATGCCATGCGGATGGTCCCCGAAGCCAGCAAGGGGCGGGCACTGGCCATCTCCATGGGCGGCGTCCCGGTAGCCCTGGCCGCCGGCGTCCCGGCCGGCACCGGGCTGGGCACCAGCATCGGATGGCGCTCCACCTTCGCCGTCATGGCCGCCCTCGGCCTTGCCGTCACCGTATGGGCGCGCGCTGCTCTCCCGCCGATCGCCGCGGAAGCCGCCCACGAACGCGTTCCGGTCAGGCGAGTCCTCACACAGCCCGGCATCGCCGTCCTGATGCTGATCGCCTTCGCCTTCGAAGTCGGCCACATGAACATGTACACCTACATCGCCTCGTTCCTGTCTTCCTCCGGCCTCCAGGACCGCGTGGACATCGTCCTGCTCGTCTTCGGTATCGCCTCCATCACCGGGCTGTGGCTGACCGGCATGCTCATCGACCGCCACCTGCGCGCCGTCGTCCTGACCAGCTTCGCCGCCTTCACCGCCGCCATGGTCCTGCTCGCCACCCTCAACTCCAGCCCCGTGACCACCTTCGCCGCCGTCGCCGTGTGGGGCATGGCCCTGGGCGCAGCCCCGACGATGCTGCAGGCGGCATCGGCCCGAACCGCCGGTTCGGCCATGGAGATCGCCCAGTCGATGCTCGTCACGATGCTCAACGCCGGCATGGCCGCAGGACCCCTGCTGGGCGGCGCCCTCTACGCCGCCCAGGGCACCAGCCCGCTGCCCTGGACCAGCCTCGGCGTCTTCGCCGCCGTCCTGGCCCTGTCCTTCGCCACCGGCCGCACGGCCTTCCCGCCCCCCACCACCCGCAGCGACACGCCGGCCAACAGCCCCGCACCACAAGAGCAGCACACCGAAGCCGTGGCCACCCCCACCCGCACCACCGGCTGACACCGCCCGCTGCACCAGCCCTCACCCCCGCCCGGCCGGCCAAACCTCAACCTCCAGCACCCACCACGTAGGAGCGCCCTGATGCCGTCACAGCATGCCGACCCCACAGCCACCAAGGTGTGGTTCATCACCGGCACCAGCACCGGTCTGGGCCGCGCACTCGCCCACGAGGTCATCGCCGACGGCGACCGCCTCGTCGCCACCGCACGCGACCCCCAGACCCTCAACGACCTGGTCGCCCTCGCACCCGACCGCGTCCGCGCACTGCCCCTCGACGTGACCGACCCCACCGCGGTCCGCCTTGCCGTGGACACCGCGCTCAAGGAGTTCGGCCGCATCGACGTCCTGGTCAACAACGCCGGCTACGCCCTGCGCGGGGCCCTCGAAGAAGTCTCCGACGCAGAACTGCGCCGCCAGTTCGACACCAACGTCTTTGGAGCACTGGACGTGACACGTGCGGCCCTGCCCGCCATGCGTGCCCAGCGCTCTGGCTGCATCGTGCAGATGTCCTCGGTTGGAGGCGTCTTCGCCACCCTGGGCGGAACTGCCTACGCGGGAACCAAGTTCGCCCTCGAAGGACTCTCCGAAGGACTGGCCGCCGAAGTCGCCCACCTCGGTATCCACGTCCTCATCGTGGAACCCGGCCCCTTCCGCACCGATTTCACCGGCCGTTCCGTCCGCTGGGCCAACCCGATCGACGACTACCGATCTGCCCTCGGCCCGGCCAAAGAACAGTTCCTCGCCATGCACGGCACCCAGCCGGGCGATCCAGCCCGCGCAGCCCGCGCCATCATCACCGCCACCGGTATGGAAAAGCCCCCGCTGCGCCTGCCGCTGGGCGCCAACGCCGTCGACCGGATTCGCGAACGGCTCCAACTGCGTCTGCAGGAAGTGGACGCGACCGAACCCCTCGGCCGCCCGACCCACTTCGACTGACCATCCATCGCAACAGCCTCCCGCTGCAAAGCGCCACCGCGCGCCCACGCCGCGTCAGCGGTTGACGCACTTCTGTCTGTCGCGAACCGTGGCCGCTCGCGGTCACACGGCAGGCGCTGAGAGCGGACACAGCGCTGCTACCCATGGACGGCGCCCCACGGAGAATCCCCCGTCTCGGTGGGGCGCCTTGGGCGCTCTGCCCTCCGCTTGATCTTTCAGATAGGAACTGCACCACCGTCCGGGATGACGGCCAGGAGCGCGCCGCCGGGCTGCTTCCTTGCGACACCGCGGAGTCTCGCGGCTACGACAAGCCTGCGATGCGTGATGAAAACCGTCCTCGTTGCAATCCATCAACGAAGAGGATGTCCCAGACCCGTACGGTGCAGTCATCACCGCCGGTGACGGCAACGGGCCGATCCTCCAGCAGTGTGGTGGCTACCGCCCGCACCCCGCCGTCGTGGCCGGTGAGAGTCCGGCTCAGCTGTCCGGTGTCCAGGTCCCAGACCTGGACGGTGCCATCGCCACAGCCGGTGATGGCCGCCGGACGGCCCTGCAGCGTGCACGCGGCCAACGCGGTCACCCCCTGGGTGCAGAGCGCGTCAGTTCCGGGATAGTTACGCTGCTCGCCGGTGGGCATGTCCCAGACCCGCAGCGTCTCATCGCTGTTGGTGACGGCGATTGGCCGGCTGTCCAGCACCGTTGTCGCGACCCAGTCCACCTCTTCCACGCCGTCGTCCCAGTACGGGTGCTCCAATGGGCGGCCCAGCAGCGCATTGCCGCACAGGTCCCAGATTCGCACGATGCCGTCGTCGCTGCCGGTGACTGCGACGGGACGGCCTTCCACCATTGCCGTCGCCACGGCCGTCACCGGGCTGCTGTGACCGGCCAGCGGGTGACCCACCGGTGTGCCGCTGCGTAGATCCCAGATCCGCGCCGTCTCATCGCGGCTGCCGGTGATGGCCACCGGTCGGCCGTCGAGCTCGGCAGTGGTCATGGTCTCCACGGTGCCGTCGTGACCGGTAAGGGGTGGCCCCAGTGGCGCCTGGGAGTGCAGATCCCAAAGTCGGACGGAGCCGTCGTCGTGGCCGGTGACGGCGACCGGACGACCTTCCAGGTCGGCTGTCGCCACGGCCGTCACCAGGCTGTGACCGGTGAGGAAACCTCGCAATTGAGGGCTGGTCTGGGATCCCGTGGCCCACCGTACGCGCAACAGGAAGAGGCCTGAGGGCGGGTCCGGGGGCCGGGCCAGATCCGCGGCCAGCTGCCGGGCACCCCAGCGGGCTGCGTTCAGGCTCAGCAGCCACCGGCGCAGGTCCGGTCCGGCCCCGGCGTTCGGCGACAGGGAGGTGCGATAGACCGCCGCTGCCACGCGGGCTGGTGCACTGCGCGCTTGTGCCAGCAGGGGCAGCAGCGCTTGCGCGTCGGCATGGACCAAGAACTCCGTGTCGGTCAGCAGCTCATCGAGCTTCCCGGTCTCGGCGGCCTGACGGGCGATGCCGGTCAGCATGGCCGACTCTAGCCGGGACCAGGGCGGTGGGGAGGACGGCGTGTTCAGCGAGCACCTCCGGCTTGGCCGTCCAGGCCGGTAACCGCCCGCCGGCGGCACGGCATCGGATCGCACGGTCAGCATGCGGGATCCGGTCGGCAGGTGCACCGCGACCCGCGGGTCCGGCGGTCTCACGATCCCGGGGTCGCTCATTCGGAGGAGCCCGGCACGCACTGGGTGCCGGCCTGCCGGGCAGGGCAGGCGGGGCGTCCGGACACGTTGCATACTGCCGCGACGCCATGTTCAAGCACCTGGGTATCAGCCGACGCACCCTGGAGCGCCACATCACCGTGCTACGCGAACTCGGTCTCCTCGCCTGAGTCGTCCACGGAACGCGGACCAACACACGTCCCCCCGACAGCGGCGAATGGGCTGGCACCGCCACGATCTACGCCGCCGTCGTACCCCGCGCCTGGGACGACGCGGCCGGACACCGCATCCGCGGCCACGGCTATCACGCCCGCCACGGTTGGCTTCACCGCTCGCGGCCCCGCCTGCGGACCAGCGCTGGCCGGGCCCACCCGCTGGGTGTACGAGCCGAGTCGGCCACTGCGACCGCTCCGGTGGTACCCGGGGGGAGAGTAAAGCGGCGGACGAGCGGTGACGGTTCGGGCCCGGAGGCGGTGCTCGACGCGTTCGCGTCGGCAGACGTGAGCACGGGCGGGCGTGCCAGGAGCGGAGGGCGGGCGGGCGGTCGGTCGGGAGCGAGGGAGGCTTGACATGGGAATGCGGCCCGAAGGGAATCTCCTCGGGCCGCAGTTCGGAATCTGTATACGCTTTCGCAGCTGGCCTGCGCGCCGGTGTCCAGCCGGGCCCGGCCCGGAACGAATCAGGGGGACCAGATGACCACCACGAAGACCTCAAGCCCGGCAGTATCAGTGCCCGGCCGTACGCCGGGCGCCCCCGTCGCGCTCTTCAGCGACGAGGCGTCCGCGGTGACGAGAGCCGTGCCCGGCGCGGCCCGGAACTTGCCGCGGCCACTGGACACCCTGACCTGGCAGGAGCCCCCCGCCCTGGAGGACGTGGACGACGACGCGCGGTGACCGCATGGTCAGCGGCACGTCGCCTCTCGCCGCTCGGCTGATCCGCCCAGGCCGCCCCACCGCGGTCAGCGGTTGTGCCAAGCAGAGTGGTCCTCGTTCCACTGCTCCCGGGCTCGAGCCCGCTCCACTTTTGCGTCCAGGCGTTCGATGCGCGTTCCGTCCTCGATGTGGACATCGGCGTGCGACGAACGAGTGTGGTACCGGTGACGTTGGCTGACCATGACCACGGTCCGGGCGATACCCGACTGGTTCGGCATCGCCATCGCCGTCGACACGAAAGGCCCCGCTGGGCCGCCTGGCACCGAGATCCAGTCGTCCTCGCTGGCCTGCCATGGGGAGATCACGTCTCCTCCCTGGGGGCCGGTGCCCGAGGGAAGCCCTGGCGGGTGCCGGTTCAAGACCGGCGGTCTGCCTGGCGAGCGCCTCCAGTTCGAAGACGGCCACCTGGAAATTGTCCCCGGGGGCCGTCATCTGCCCAAGCATGGCGAGCTCTGAGGCCACCCGGCGCCAGTCCTCCGCGCGGTCACCGGTGATGCTCCGGTCCGTGCGCAGTGTGGTGAGGGTGCGGGTAACGAAGGCGTGACGGGCGCGTTCTCGGCCTGCGGTTGGCCTGGGTCCGCGAGGCCGAGCGCGGCGCTCCGCCACCGGTCCTCGCCTTCGCCCAGGGCCTGTGCCTCGACCTCGATGCCGTCACCGCCGGCCCCACCCTCGACTGGAGCTCGGGCATCGTCGAGGGCCACGTCAACCGCATCAAGACGATCAAGCGGACCATGTACGGCCGAGCGTCGTTCCGCCTCCTCCGCACTCGGATACTGCTCCGATCATGACCTGGGGATTTACGGAATCGCGGTCTGAACCATGTAATGGTCCATCCCGATTTCACCGAATTCCCCATGAGGATGACGAAGTTGGGCTTGAGGGTCCTGGCCATCACGAACACGCACATGTCCCTCGACCTGCACCACGAGAGGTCGATGGACGCACCTGATGGCAAGGAGTTTCAATGACCGAGTCAAGCCGTTTGCGGGACCGGAGGAGCTGGTGTGAACAGCCGGTTGTCCCGAAGCAGCGCCCATAGG
>NZ_JBSFGB010000070.1:0-23020 GCF_053596375.1 Streptomyces sp. NPDC001709
TGGCGGTGGACTGGGCGGCGTACTTCTCGCCGTACGCACCCCAGCGCGTCGACCTGCCGACATACGCCTTCCAGCGCACCCGCTACTGGCTGGAGGAGGCCCCCGGTGGCGCCGGCGACGTCGCCGCGGCCGGTCTGGTCTCCGCCGAGCACCCGCTGCTCGGTGCGGCCGTGCCGCTGGCCGACAGCGACGGCTACCTGCTCACCGGGCGGCTCTCGCTCCAGACGCACCCCTGGCTGGCCGAGCACGCCGTGTCCGGCACGGTCCTGCTGCCCGGCACCGGGTTCGTCGAGCTGGCCGTGCACGCCGCCGACCAGGTCGGCGCGGGCGAGGTCGAGGAGCTCACCCTGGAGGCTCCGCTGATCCTGCCCGCGCACGGCGCGGTCCGGATCCAGCTGAACGTCTCCGGCGCCGACGAGAACGGCCGTCGCGGTGTCAGCCTGTACTCGCGGCCCGAGTCCGCCGACGGCTCCGAGCCGTGGATCCGGCACGCGACCGGCATCCTGGCCGACACGGAGCCCGGCTCCGAGCCCGGCTCCGGGGCCTTCCCCGACCTGGCCTCCGCCTGGCCGCCGCCGGGCGCCGAGCCGATCGACATCGACGGCTACTACGAACGCCTGACCGCCCAGGGCTACGGCTACGGGCCCTCCTTCCGGGGCCTGCGCGCCGCCTGGCGGCGCGGTGACGCGATCTTCGACGAGGTGTTCGCCGAGGTCGCGCTGCCCGCCGAAGCCGTGGGCACGGCGGGGGAGTTCGGCATCCACCCGGCGCTCCTGGACGCCGCGCTGCATGGCCTCGGCCTGGGGCTGCTGCCGTCGGCGGGCGAGGGCCGCGCCCGGCTGCCGTTCTCCTGGAACGGGGTCACCCTGCACGCTGCGGGCGCGACGTCGCTGCGCGTGCGGATCACCCCGCTGGGCGCCGAGGACACGGTCTCCATCGACGTGGCCGACGCCACCGGCAACCCGGTCGCCTCGATCGAGTCCCTGGTCGTACGCCAGGTGGTCACCGACCAGTTGAAGGCCGCCGACCCAACGGTGAGCCAGTCGCTGTTCCGCCCGGAGTGGCTGCGGGTGGACGCGCCGCGGGCCGAGGCCGGTCCGTCGTGGGCGGTGCTCGGCGCCGACACGGTGGGCCTGGGGCTGCCCGCACACGCCGACCTGGCGGCGCTGGCGGGCCTGGTGAGCGTGCCGGAGGTGGTGGTCGCCCCGTTCACCGCCGAGCCGGAGTCGGTGTCCCGCGAGGCCGTTCACGGCACCGTGCACCGTGCGCTCGAGCTGGTGCGGTCCTGGCTGGCCGACGAGCGGTTCGAGTCCTCGCGCCTCGTGCTGCTGACCCGGGGCGCCGTCGCCACGCAGGCCCGGGAGGCCGACGTGGACCTGGCCGACGCCGCGGTGTGGGGCCTGCTGCGCTCGGCGCAGTCGGAGCACCCGGGCCGCTTCGTTCTGATCGACGTGGACGGTACGCCCGAGTCGGCATCGGCCCTGCCCGCCGCGCTGGCCACCGGCGAGCCCCAACTTGCCATCCGTGAGGGCGCGTTGACGGCCCTGCGCCTGACGCGCGCCGACACCGCGGCCGAAGGCCCCGCGCCCTTCGGACCCGGGTCGACGGTCCTGGTCACCGGTGCGTCGGGCACGCTGGGCGGTCTGGTGGCCCGGCACTTGGTCGAGGCGCATGGTGTGCGCCGTCTGGTGCTGGTTTCCCGGCGGCCGGCCGAGGAGCTGGCTGCTTCGCTGCGGGAGGTGGGTGCCGAGGAGGTGGCTGTCGCCGCGTGTGATGTGGCCGATCGTGGTGCTCTGGCCGATGTGCTGGCCGCGTACCGGGTCTCGGCCGTGGTGCACACGGCGGGCACGATCGATGACGGGGTGGTGGAGTCGCTGACGCCGGAGCGGGTGTCGCGGGTGCTGCGGCCGAAGGTCGACGGTGCCCTGAACCTGCACGAGTTGACGGCGGGGATGCCGTTGACGGCGTTCGTGCTGTTCTCGTCGGCCGCCGGTGTCTTCGGTGGTCCGGGGCAGGGCAGTTACGCGGCGGCCAACGCGTTCCTGGACGCGCTGGCCCACCACCGCCGCGCCCAGGGCCTGCCCGGCTCCGCGCTCGGCTGGGGCTTCTGGCAGGAGCGCAGCGACCTGACTGCCCACCTGGACAGCACCGACCTGCACCGCATGGGCCGTCTCGGCGTCCAGGCGATGACCTCCCGCGAGGGCCTGGCTCTGCTGGACGCGGCCGTCGCCACCGGGCAGCCGCAGCTGTTGCCGATGCGCCTGGACGTGGCCGCACTGCGGAAGTCCGCCGCGGGAAGCGACGTACCGGCGCTGCTCAGCGCTCTGATCAGGTCCCGGGTCCGGCGCACCGCGCAGAGCGTGCCCGGCACCGGGGGAGCGGCCGACAGCGGCTCGCTGCGCGAGCGGCTGGGCGCCATGTCCCCGCCGGAGCGCACCCGCACCCTGGAGGAGCTGGTCGTCGCGCAGGTCGCCGCGGTTCTCGGCCACGGCAGCGCGGAGGCCATCGAGCCCGGCCGCGCCTTCAAGGAACTCGGCTTCGACTCGCTGACGGCCGTCGAGCTGCGCAACCGGCTGCGGACCGCGACCGGTCTGCGGCTGCCCGCCACGCTCGTCTTCGACCACCCGACGCCGGGCGCCATCGCCGGGTACCTCGGCGTGAAGCTCCTGCCGGAGACGGCCGACGCCGCCCGTAGGGCCGAGATCACCCCGCTGCCCGACGCGGCCCTGGCCGCGCAGGACGACGGCACCACCGAACAGGAGGCGCTCGACTCGATCGACGCCATGGACCTCGACCAGCTGATCGACCTCGCCCTCGACGGCGGCGACGACGAGTCCGCCGACGGCACCGACGCGTGACACCAGTGGAGCCTGACATGACCACCAGCACCCCCCCGGGCCCCGACGCCAAGCTCGCCGCTGCCCTGCGTGCCTCCGCCAAGGAGGCCGAACGGCTGCGCCGCCAGAACCGCGAACTGGCCGCCCGGGCCACCGAACCGATCGCCATCGTCGGCATGGCCTGCCGCTACCCCGGCGGCGTGCGCACCCCCGAGGACCTGTGGCGTCTGGTCACGGCCGGCGAGGACGCCATCACGGCGTTCCCCGCCGACCGGGGCTGGGACCTGTCCGGCACGGTCTACGACCGTGGTGGATTCCTGTACGACGCCGCCGACTTCGACCCGGACTTCTTCGGGATCTCGCCGCGCGAGGCCCTCGCCATGGACCCGCAGCAGCGGCTGCTCCTGGAGATCTCCTGGGAGACCCTGGAGCGCGCGGGCATCGACCCGCAGTCGCTGCGCTCCACCCGCACCGGCGTGTTCGCCGGGGTGATGTACCACGACTACGGCAACCTGGTGGCCCGCTCGCCGGAGGCCATCGAGGGGTACGTCTTCAACGGCAGCGCGGGCAGCATCGCCTCGGGCCGCATCTCCTACCAGCTCGGCCTGGAGGGCCCGGCGGTCACCGTGGACACGGCCTGCTCGTCGTCGCTGGTGGCCCTGCACCTCGCGGTGCAGTCGCTGCGGGCGGGGGAGTGCACCCTGGCGCTGGCGGGCGGTGTGGCCGTGATGTCGACGCCGACCCTGTTCGACGAGTTCAGCCGGGGCACCGGCCACGGCCTGGCACCCGACGGGCGCTGCAAGGCGTTCGCCGACGCCGCCGACGGCACGAGCCTCGCCGAGGGCGTCGGCATGCTCCTCCTGGAGCGGCTGTCCGACGCCCGCCGCAACGGCCACCGGGTTCTCGCCGTGGTGCGCTCGAGCGCCGCCAACCAGGACGGCGCCTCCAACGGCTTGACCGCCCCCAACGGCCCGGCCCAGGAACGCGTCATCCGCCAGGCCCTCGCGGGCGCCGGTCTGGCCTCCGCCGACGTCGACGCCGTCGAGGCGCACGGCACCGGCACCAGCCTGGGCGACCCGATCGAGGCGCAGGCGCTCCTGGAGACGTACGGCCAGGGCCGCGAGGGGCGTGAGCCGCTGTGGCTCGGGTCGCTCAAGTCCAACATCGGGCACACCCAGTCGGCCGCCGGTGTCGGCGGCGTCATCAAGATGGTCAAGGCCATGGAGCACGGCCTGCTCCCCGGCACCCTGCACGTCGACGAGCCGTCCCGGCATGTCGACTGGGAGGCCGGCGCGGTCGAGCTGCTGACCGAGGCACGCCCCTGGCCGCAGACGGGCCGCCCGCGCCGTGCGGGTGTCTCCTCCTTCGGCGTCAGTGGTACGAACGCCCACGTCATCGTCGAGCAGGCCCCGGCCGAGGAGCCGGTGGCCGGGACGGCGGAGCCGACAGTGGTGCCCGCCGTGCCGTGGGTGCTCGCCGCCCGCTCCGCGTCCGCGCTGGCCGGGCAGGCCCGCCGCTTGGCCGACCACCTGGACGCGACGGACGACAGCCCGCTGGACACGGCGTACGCCCTGGCCGCGACCCGTACCGCTTTCGAGTACCGCGCGGTCGTCGTCACCGGCCCCGACGCCGCCCCGCCCGCCGCCGCGCTCGCCGCCCTGGCCGACGGCGCCAAGGCCCCCGGCCTGGTGCGCGGCACCGGCCGCAGGTCGGCCCGCACCGCCGTGCTGTTCACCGGGCAGGGCAGCCAGTACCCGGGCATGGGCCGCGAACTGTATGCCGCCCACCCGGAGTTCGCCCGCGCCCTCGACGAGGTCCTGGCCCGCCTGGACACGGCCCTGGACGTCCCGCTGTCCACCGTGCTCTTCGCCGAGCCGGGCACCCCCGAGGCCGCGCTGCTCGACCAGACCCAGTACACCCAGGCGGGCCTGTTCGCCCTCGAAGTCGCCCTCTACCGGCTGGTCGAGGGCTGGGGGGTGGAACCGGCCGCGCTGCTCGGCCACTCGGTGGGCGAGCTGGCCGCCGCCCACGTCGCCGGGGTCCTCGACCTCGACGACGCCTGCACCGCCGTCGCCGCGCGCGGTCGCCTGATGCAGGCCCTGCCGGCCGGCGGTGCCATGGTCTCGGTACGCGCCACCGAGGACGAGGTCCGCGCGCTGCTCGGCGACCGGGCGGACGTCGCGGCCGTCAACGGGCCGCGTTCCGTGGTGATTTCGGGCCCCGAGGACGCCGTCCTCGCGGCCGCCGAGCGCCTCGCGGCCCGGGGGCACAAGACCAAGCGGCTCACCGTCTCGCACGCGTTCCACTCCTCGCTGATGGAGCCGATGCTCGACGAGTTCCGTACGGTCCTCGCGGGCCTCACCTTCCACCCGCCGCGCCTGCCGGTGGTCTCCAACGTCACCGGCCGCACCGCCACCGCCGCCGAACTCGCCGACCCCGGCTACTGGGCCCGGCACATCCGCGAGGCCGTGCGCTTCGCCGACGGCGTGCGCACCCTGCGCGAGCAGGGCACCGGCACCTTCCTGGAGCTCGGCCCCGGCGGTGTGCTCAGCGCCATGGGCGCCGAGTGCCTGGCGGAGGACCCGCAGGCGGTGTTCGCGGCCACCGTGCGCCGCGACCGGCCCGAGGCCGCAGCCCTGGTCGAGGGCCTGGCCACGGCGTTCGGCAACGGCGCCCACGTCGACTGGGCCGCTCTGTTCGCGGGCAGCGGCGCCCGCCGCGCCGACCTGCCCACGTACGCCTTCCAGCGCCGCCGCATCTGGCCCAAGGCCGCCCCCTCGGGCGCCGGGGATCCCGAGTCCCTGGGCCTGGAGTCGGCCGGGCACCCGCTGCTCGGCGTGGTCGTCGAGTCCGGCGAGGGCGACGAACTCCTCTTCGGCGGGCGCCTGTCGCTGGCCGCCCAGCCCTGGCTGGCCGGGCACGCCGTGCTCGGCACGGTCCTGCTGCCCGGCACCGCGTTCGTCGAGCTGGCCGTCCGCGCGGGCCACCGCGCGGGCCTGGACCTGCTCGAAGAGCTCATCCTGGAGACCCCGCTGGTGCTGCCCGCCGAAGGCGGCCTCAGCCTGCGGCTGCGTCTGGCCGCCGCCGACGCCTCCGGGCGGCGCGCCTTCACCGTGCACTCGCGCCCCGACGGCGACGACACCTGGACCCGGCACGCCGGAGGCAGCCTCGCGCCCGCCGCCGGACGCGCCGCGCCCGAACCGCTGGGCGCCTGGCCGCCCGCCGACGCCGTGCCCCTGGACGTCGACGGCCACTACCCGGGCCTCGCCGACCTGGGCTTCGTCTACGGGCCCGCCTTCCAGGGCCTGCGCGCGGCCTGGCGGCGCGGCGACGAGGTGTTCGCCGAGGTCGCCCTCGACGAGGAGAGCGCCGCCGAGGCAGACGCGTACGGCATCCACCCGGCGCTCCTGGACGCGGCCCTGCAGTCGGTGGGCCTCAGCAGCCTCGCCGACAGCGGGCCCGAGGCCCGGATGCCGTTCTCCTGGTCGGGCGTGCGCCTGCACGCCATCGGCGCCACCGCGCTGCGCGTCCGGCTCACCGCCACCGGTGGCGACTCCTTCGCGCTCGCCCTGGACGACGTGGCCGGGCACCCGGTCGCCGAGGTCGACGGCCTGGTCCTGCGCCCCGTCGCCACCGGGGACGTCGCCGACCCGCGCACCGCTACGCACCGCTCCCTGTTCCGCGTCGACTGGCCCGCGCTGACCCCGCCCCCAGCCCGGGACACCGCCGACGCGGCCGCCCTGAGCTGGGCCGTCGTCGGCGCCCCCGAGCTGGCCGCCGCGCTGCCCGGCGCCATCGCCCACCCGGACCTGGCGGCCCTGCCGCAGGCCCCGGACGTGACCGTGGCCACCTGCGACGGCACCCCGGGCGAGGCCGCCCACGCGGCCCTGGCCCTGGTGCAGCAGTGGCTCGAGGACGACCGGTTCGCCTCCGCACGGCTGGTCGTCCTCACCCGGGGTGCCATCGCGGCCGGAGCCGACGAGGACGTCCCCGCGCTTGCCCACGCCCCGGTGTGGGGCCTGGTCCGCTCGGCGCAGTCGGAGCACCCGGGCCGCTTCGTCCTGGTCGACGTGGACGGCGCCCCCGAGTCGCTGGCCGCCCTCCCGGCCGCGCTGGCCAGTGGCGAGCCCCAACTGGTCGTGCGAGAAGGAGAGCTGCGGGCGCCCCGGCTGACCCGCGCGCTGCCCGGCGAGGGCACGGCCACCCCGCTGGTGCTGCCCGAGGGCACCTGGGTCCTGGTCACTGGTGCGTCGGGCACGCTGGGCGGTCTGGTGGCCCGGCATCTGGTCGAGGCGCACGGTGTGCGCCGGCTGGTCCTGGTCTCCCGTCGTCCGGCGGATGAACTGGCTGCTTCGCTGCGGGAGGTGGGTGCCGAGGAGGTGGCTGTCGCCGCGTGTGATGTGGCCGATCGTGGTGCTCTGGCCGATGTGCTGGCCGCGTACCGGGTCTCGGCCGTGGTGCACACGGCGGGCACGATCGATGACGGGGTGGTGGAGTCGCTGACGCCGGAGCGGGTGTCGCGGGTGCTGCGGCCGAAGGTCGACGGTGCCCTGAACCTGCACGAGTTGACGGCGGGGATGCCGTTGACGGCGTTCGTGCTGTTCTCGTCGGCCGCCGGTGTCTTCGGTGGTCCGGGGCAGGGCAGTTACGCGGCGGCCAACGCGTTCCTGGACGCGCTGGCCCACCACCGCCGCGCCCAGGGCCTGCCCGCCGTCTCCCTCAGCTGGGGCCTGTGGGCCGAGCGCAGCGGCATGACCGGCGACCTCGCCGAGGCCGACCTGCACCGGATGAACCGCGCGGGTGTGACTGGCCTGTCGACCGAGGAGGCCCTGGCCCACCTCGACTCCGCCTGGTCCGGCCAGGACGCCCAGCTGCTGCCCATGCGCCTGGACACTGCCGCGCTGCGCGCCTCGGCCGCCGAAGTCCCCGCGCTGCTGCGCAGCCTGGTGCCCGTCCCGGCGCGCCGGGCCGCCGCCCGCGAGAGCGGCGCGGCCGGCACCTTCGTCACCCGCCTGGCCGCCCTGGACGCCGCCGGACGGACCGCCGCCGCGCTGGCCGCGGTGCGCGAGCATGTCGCCGGGATCCTCGGCTACCCGGGCCCGGAGGCGGTCGACGCCGAACGGCCCTTCAACGAGCTGGGCTTCGACTCGCTCACCGCCATCGAGCTGCGCAACCAGCTCCAGGCCGCCACCGGCCTGCGGCTGCCCGCCACGCTGATCTTCGACTACCCGACCCCGGCCGCCCTGGCCGGACACGTCCTCGAGACGGCCACCGGCGGTGAGGCGAAGGCCACGGTCGCCTCGCTCGGCACGGCTGCCGTCGACGACGACCCCATCGCCATCGTCGCCATGAGCTGCCGCTTCCCGGGCGGCGTGCGCAGCCCCGAGGAGCTGTGGCAGCTCATCGGCGACGGCAGCGACCTGGTCTCGGTCTTCCCGGCCGACCGGGGCTGGGACAGCGACGCGCTGTACCACCCGGACCCGGACCACCCCGGCACGACGTACTGCGTCGAGGGCGGATTCCTGTACGACGCCGCCGAGTTCGACCCCGGCTTCTTCGGGATCTCGCCGCGCGAGGCGCTGGAGATGGACCCGCAGCAGCGACTGCTCCTGGAGATCTCGTGGGAGGCGTTCGAGCGCGCGGGCATCGATCCGGCCTCCGCGCGCGGCAGCCGTACGGGCGTCTACGCGGGCGTGATGTACCACGACTACGGCGACGACATGGCCGCCGGCAGCATCGCGTCGGGCCGCGTCTCCTACCACCTGGGCCTGGAGGGCCCGGCGGTCACCGTGGACACGGCCTGCTCCTCGTCCCTGGTCGCGCTGCACATGGCGGCCCAGGCCCTGCGCTCGGGCGAGTGCGAACTGGCCTTGGCGGGCGGCGTGACGGTAATGGCCACCCCCGGCACGTTCATCGGCTTCAGTCGCCAGCGCGGCCTCGCGCAGGACGGCCGCTGCAAGGCCTTCGCCGACGCGGCCGACGGCACCGGCTGGGGCGAGGGCGCGGGCATGCTCCTCCTCGAGCGGCTGTCCGACGCCGAGCGCAACGGCCACCAGGTCCTCGCGGTCGTCCGGGGTTCGGCGGTCAACCAGGATGGCGCGTCCAACGGGCTGACCGCTCCGAATGGCCCGTCCCAGCAGCGGGTGATCCGTCAGGCGCTCGCGAGCGCGGGGCTGGCGGCGGCGGATGTGGACGCGGTGGAGGCGCACGGGACCGGTACCAGGCTGGGTGACCCGATCGAGGCGCAGGCGCTGCTCGCCACGTACGGGCAGGGCCGCGAGGCCCGCGAGCCGCTGTGGCTGGGGTCGCTCAAGTCCAACATCGGTCACACCCAGGCCGCCGCCGGTGTCGCGGGCATCATCAAGATGGTCAAGGCCATGGAACACGGCCTGCTGCCCAAGACCCTGCACGTGGACGAGCCGTCGCGGCACGTGGACTGGACGGCGGGCGAGGTCGCCCTGCTGACCGAGGAGCGCCCCTGGCCCCAGACCGGGCGTCCCCGCCGCGCGGGCGTCTCCTCCTTCGGCCTCAGCGGCACCAACGCCCACGTCGTCCTGGAGCAGCCGTCCGCCCCGGCCCCGAGAGCCCCGCGCCCCGAGGTCCCGCACGCCGCCCCGGGCGTTCTGCCCTGGCTGCTGTGCGGCAAGACCCCGGCGGCCCTGCGCGCCCAGGCCGAGCGGCTGCGCGACCACCTGGCCGCCCGCCCCGACCTGCCCGCTGTGGACATCGGCCTGGCCCTGGCCACGACCCGCACCGGCTTCGAGCACCGCGCCGCCGTCTTCGGCGGCGACCGCGCGGAGCTGCTGCACACCCTGGACGCGCTGGCCCGGGGCGAGGAGGCGCCCGGCCTGGTCCGCGGCGGCACCCGGCCCGAAGGCCGCACCGCGTTCCTCTTCACCGGCCAGGGCTCCCAGCGCCTCGGCATGGGCCGTGAGCTGTACGCGACCCACCCGGTGTTCGCCCGCGCCCTGGACGAGGTCTGCGCGCACCTGGACGACCACCTCGACGTGCCCCTGCGCGAGGTGATGTGGGGCGAGGACGCCGAGGCGCTGAACCGCACCGGCCACACCCAGCCCGCCCTGTTCGCCGTCGAGGTCGCCCTCTTCCGGCTGTGGGAGTCGTGGGGCGTGCGCCCGGACCTGCTGGCCGGACACTCCATCGGCGAGCTGGCCGCCGCGCACGTCGCGGGCGTCCTGAGCCTCGCCGACGCCGCCCGGCTGGTCGCCGCGCGCGGCCGTCTGATGCAGCAACTGCCCGAAGGCGGCGCGATGGTGGCGGTGCAGGCGACCGAGGAGGAGATCGTCCCGCTGCTCACCGACGTGGTGGGCATCGGCGCGGTCAACGGCCCGCGCGCTGTCGTCGTCTCCGGCGATGCGGACGCGGCCCGGGCGGTCGGCGCCCACTTCGCGGCCCTGGGCCGCAAGACCCGGGAGCTGTGCGTCAGCCACGCCTTCCACTCGCCGCTCATGGAGCCGATGCTCGACGAATTCCGCACGGTCGCCGAGCAGTTGACGTATCACGAGCCCGCCATCCCCGTGGTCTGCGACGTCACCGGCCGCGTGGCCGGGGCCGGGGAGCTCACCGACCCCGGCTACTGGGTGCGCCACGCCCGCGAGGCCGTGCGCTTCGCCGACCAGCTGGCCACCCTGCGCGACCTGGGCGCCACCACGTTCGTCGAGGTCGGCCCGGACGCGGTGCTCACCGCGCTGGCCCGGGACGGCGCGAGCCCGGCCACGCTGTGCGTGCCGACGCTGCGCCGCGACCGGTCCGAGGCCTGGTCCGCCGCCGCCGCGCTCGGCGAACTCCAGGTCGCGGGGGTCGGCGTCGACCCGGCGGGCGTCTTCGCCGGTACGGGTGCCGAACCGGCCGCCCTGCCGACGTACGCCTTCCAGCGCGAGCACTACTGGCTGCTGCCCGGCGCCCCGGCGCGCGAGGAGCGGCCGGACGCCGAGCTGTGGGCGGCCGTCGAGAGCGGCGACCTGGCCGCGTTCGCCGCGGCCCTGGCCGCCCCGGACGGTACCGAGGACCCGGAGCTGGCGACCGCCCTGGCCGTCCTCTCCGCCTGGCGCACCGGCCGGTCCGCGCCCGTGGACACCGGTCAACTGGCCGTCGGCTGGCGCCCCTTGGGCGAGGGCCGGATCAGCGGTGCGCCCACCGGCCGCTGGCTGGTGGTGGCCCCCGCCGAGGCGGACACCGCCGTCGCACAGGTGGTCGACGCCCTGACCGAAGGCGGTGCCGAAGCCGTCGTCGTGGCGCCCGACGCGCTGCCCGCCGGGCCCGGCGCGGTAACCGGAGTGCTGTCGCTGCTCGGGGGAGCGGACGCTGCCGCGCGCACCGCCTGCCTCCTGGACGATCTGGCCGCGGCCGGGGTCGACGCGCCTGTGTGGGCCGCCACCAGCGGCGCCGTGCACCTGGGCGGCGCCGACCCGCTGCCCGACCCGGACCGGGCCGCCGTCTGGGGCCTGGGCCGGGCCGCCGCGCGGGAACTCCCGGCGCGCTGGGGCGGTCTCGTCGACCTGCCGCCGGTCCTGGACGCGCGCTCCCGGGCCCGGCTGCGCGGCGTGCTCGCCGCCGGGCACACCGGGGGAGCCGACCAGGTGGCGGTGCGCCCCACCGGCACCTTCGCCCGCCGCCTGCGGACCGTACCCGGTACCGCCGCGCCCTCCTGGCACCCGCGCGGCACCGTCCTGCTCACCGGCGCCGTCCCCGGCGCGGCCGCCGCGCTCGCCCGGCACCTGCCGCTCGCCCACGTCGACCACCTGGTCCTGGCCTGCCGGCCCGGCACCGTCGACGAGGAACTGCGCTCCTGGGCCGTCGAGTCGGGCGTCCGGCTCACCCAGGCGCCCTGCGACATCACCAGCCGCGACGGCCTGGCCACCCTGCTGAAGGGCCTCGCCGACGACGGCTGCCCGGTCGGCACCGTGCTTCACCTGGCGGGCACCGCGCCGGCCGCCCCGCTCACCGGCGAGGGCGCCCCGGCCGCACTGGCCGCGGCGCGGGACGCCGCGGGCACCGTCACCGTACGGCTGCTCGACGAGCTCCTGGACCTGAGTGCCCTGGACGCGTTCGCCGTCCTGGTGGCCGCCGACCCGGTGTGGGGCGCCGAGGGACACGCGGCCGACGCCGCCGTCCACGCCTGGCTGGACGCCTGGCTCACCGCCCGCCGCGCCCAGGGCGCGCCGGTGCTCGCGCTGGCCGCGGGCCCCTGGGACGGCGAGGACGGCGCGCTGCCGCCTGGCCGCCGCGCCTCGGAGCCCTCGGCGGTCGCCAGGGCGCTGGGCCGCGCGGTCACCGGGGCCCGCCCGGGCCTGGTCGCCGCCGACACCGACTGGCCGGTGTTCCTGGACCACCTGGCGGCCCGCCGCCCTGACGCCCTGTTCGAGGACCTTCCCACCTCCGATGCCCGTACCGACGCCCCCGAGGCGGCGGGAGCCGCGCGCCCCGAGGACCCGGACGCGGTGCGCGCCCACCTCGCCGGGCTGACCGGCGACGACCGCACCGAGTTCCTGACCGAGCTGGTACGGGAGTCGGCCGCGCGGGTCCTGGGCCACGCGGGCGCCGACGCCTTCTCCGCCGACCAGGACTTCCTGGACGCCGGGTTCGCCTCGCTGACCGCGGTCGAACTGGCCGGGGCGCTCACCGCCCTGCTCGGCGTGGAGCTGCCCCCGACGCTGATCTACGACTTCCCGACCCCGGTGGACCTCGCCGGCAACCTGCACGAGCAACTGACCGCACACCTGGAGCCGTCCGTATGACGACCGTTGCCCCCGTAACCAGCGACAGCACGACCGCCGCCCGCAGCGCCGGTCTCGTGAACCTCGACTCTCCCTGGCGCACCGTCTGGCAGGACCGCTTCGACGGCCCCGCGGGCAGTGCCCCCGACCCGGCCAACTGGCTGGTGGTGGAAGGCAGTCCGTTCGGCGCGGGCGTGGAGGTCCACACCGACGACCGCGAACACATCGCGCTCGACGGCGAGGGCCGGCTGCGCATCACCGCGACCCGCGACGCCGAGGGCGTCTTCCGGGCCGCCTGGATCGAGACCCGCCGCGAGGACTTCGTGCCCCGCCCCGGCAGCGCGCTGCGCATCGACGCCCGGGTGAAGACGGCCGCCGGGCCCGGTCTGGACTGCGCCCTGTGGGCGTGGGCCGACCAGCTGCGCCACCGCGGTGAGGAGGACCCGGTGCAGGCCTGGTACCGCTCCGGCGAGATCGACATCTTCGAGGCGCTGGGTTCCGAGCCCGACACGGTGTGGGGCGCGCTGCACTCCCCGGAGTGCCACCAGATCCCCTCGCTGGGCATTGGCCGGCCCACCACGACCGGTGACGGCACCCCGCTCAGCGCCGACTTCCACACCTACTCGATCGTGTGGCGCCGCGACCCGGACTCGATCACCTGGTACCTGGACGGCCGCGAGTACCTGCACTTCACGCCGGAGGACACCACGCCCAAGGGCTGGCTGTTCCGCCAGCCGACCTACCTGGCGCTCGCGATCATCATCGACAGCCCCGGAGGTCCGGTGCTGCCCGGCACCCCCGACCCGGAGGCCTTCCCCGCCTCGCTCCTGGTCGACGAGATCACCGTCTCCGAGTGGACCGGGGAGGACGCGGCATGACCGCCCCCGCCCCCGCCCTGCTCACCACGGCCGAACTCGACGCCCTGGTCGAGGAGTTGGTCGCCGACGTCCTCGCCGAGCCGACCACCGGCGGCCTGGCCCCCTCGGTGTACGAGACGGGCCGCCTGGTCACCCTCGTACCCTGGCTCGAAGGCCACGAGGACCGAGTCCGCTTCCTGCTCGACCGCCAGTCCCCGGACGGCAGGTGGGGCGGCCCCGACGGCTACGCCCTGGTGCCCACCCTCAGTGCCACCGAGGCGCTGCTCGCCGCCCGCGGCCACGAGCGGCTGCCGGCCGGCCTGCGCGAGCGGGCCACCGCGGCCGCCGGGCGCGGCCTGGACGCGTCGTCGCGCCTGTTGGAGGCGAGCGTCGCCGAGCGCGCCGCCGTCCCCAACACGGTCGTCGCCATGATGATCGTCCCCGCGCTCGTCTCCGACATCAACGCGCGCCAGGACCGCCGGCTCCCGTTCCCGTACGGGATGGACGGCGCCCGGCTCGCCGAGCTGCGCGCCACCGGCTGGCGCAACCCGCTGGCCGGGCACTACCTGGAGATCGCCGGCCCCGACGCGGTGCGCGCCCCGCACTTCGAGCCGGTCGGCGGCATGATCGGATGCTCGGTCGCCGCGACCGCCGCGTGGCTGGGCGGCGAGGAGCCGGGCGCCCAGTACGCTGCGTCGGTGGAGTTCCTGCGCGCCGCCCAGGCGCGCGGCGGCGGCCCGGTGCCGGCCATGACCTCGGTGGCGTACTACGAACGCGCCTGGATCCTGGGCAACCTCGCCACCGCGGGCGTCCGGCCCGAGCTGCTGGCCCCGCTCACCGCGGACCTGCCGCCGGACACGGCGAACACCGGCGCCCCGACCGCGCCCGGCTTCGCGTACGAGGCGGAGACCAGCGCGATCGTGCTGGCCGCCTTCGCGCAGCTGGGCCCTGCGCAGGAGCCGCACTACCTGTGGCAGTACGACGCGGGGACCCACTTCCAGTCCACCATCCCCGAGTTCACGCCGTCGACCAGCACCAACGCGCACGTCATCGGCGCGCTCGGCGCCTACCGCGACTCCGGTCCGGCCGACGCCGAGCGTTACACCGACGCCATCGAGCGGGTGGCGCGCTGGCTGGGCGAGCAGCAGCTCGCCGACGGCACCTGGACCGACAAGTGGCACGCCTCGCCGTACTTCTCGACGCTGCGGGTGGCCTCGGCGCTGCACCAGTACGCGGGCCCGGCCCACCACCCCACGGTCCGCAGGGCCGTGGAGTGGATCCTGGCCGGGCAGCATGAGGACGGCTCCTTCGGCCGCTGGGGCGGCACCCCGGAGGAGACCGCGTACGCCGTGCAGACCCTGCTGCGCGTCACCGGGTCCGGCTCGGCGCGCGAGGAGGAGGCGGCCCGGCGCGGTGCCGCCTACCTGGTGCGCCACCTGGCGGACCGGGACCACCGCGAGCTGTGGATCGGCAAGGAACTGTACGTACCGGTGCACATGGTGCGCGGCGCGATAGCCGGGGCGCTGCACCTGGCGGCGCGGCTCTGACCGGCACGGGCCTTCACCGCACCTCGGGCGGCAGTCTCGCCCCGGGTCGCAGTCTCACCCCGGGCCGTCGCCGAGCCCCGACCTGAGCCCCTGGAAGGCCAGGTCGGCATCGGCGACGGCCGCGGCGGCAACCCGGTCGGCGGAGCCGTCGGCCAGGATCCGCCGCCAGTTGGCGTGGGCCAGGACGCGCTGCGAGGTGATGACCTGAGCGGCCGTCAACCGGGCTTTGATCGGGGCATGTCCGCCGTCGGGGAAGGCCTCGGTGAGGGCCTGGGCCAGCAACTCCTCGGCCTGCGCCAGGTATTCGCCGATGCGGCTGAGCAGGCTGGGGGTCGAGTGAACCAGGGCCTGGAAGCGCAGCACCTCGGGGTCGTCGTTGAGACCCGTGATCGGGTCGCGCCGGGACAGCCCGGCGAGGAAGTCCCGGTGCAGCGCGGACAGCGGCGTCAGCTCCGGCGCCCGCTCCCGCACGACGGCGGCGGCCGCCGTGCGGTGGTCGGCGAACCGGTGGACCACGAGGTCCTCCTTGGTCGGGAAGTGCCTGAACAGCGTCGGCTTGGACACCTCGGCCGCGGCCGCGATGTCGGCCACGGCCACCTGGTCGAAGCCGTGTTCAAGGAACAGTGCGATCGCCGCGTCGGAGATCGCCCGTCGCGTCCGCTGCTTGTTGCGCTCCCGCAGAGCGCTCGCCTCGCCGGTCATCGGTATCACCCCTGTCCGTCCACACTACTGTAACCAAGTTAAGAAATTAGTCCAGTTAAAAAATTGACTGGGTTAAATGGGTGCTGCTTTACTTCCGCACGACGACCCGCACACCACCCGCTCAGGACTCGCACACCACCCGCTCAGGACAAGGAGACTCGGCATGGCCGAGACGACACCGACCGAGGCCGCACGGCCGACGAGCCACCGCTGGTGGGGCCTTGCCGTGATCGGCCTCGCCCAGCTGATGGTCATGCTCGACACCACGATCGTGAACATCGCGCTGCCCTGGGCGCAGCGCGAGACCGGCATGACCGACGCCGGCCGCCAGTGGGTCATCACGGGCTACACGCTCGCCTTCGGCGGCCTGCTGCTGCTCGGCGGCCGGCTCGGCGACCTGCTCGGCCGCCGCCGCGCCTTCACCGTCGCGGTGATCGGCTTCACCGCCGCCTCGGTGGTCGGCGGTGCCGCGCCCAGCGCCGCCGTACTGATCGGCGCGCGCGTCGGACAGGGCTTGTTCGCCGCCCTGCTGATGCCCGCCACGCTCGCGCTGCTGACCACGACATTCACCGAACCGCGCGAGCGCGCCAAGGCGTTCGGCATCTTCAGCTCCGTCGCCAGCGCGGGTGGCGCCCTCGGCCTCCTCGGCGGCGGCCTGATCACCGAGTGGCTCGACTGGCGCTGGTGCCTGTACGTCAACGTCCCGATCGGTGTCGTCGTGGTCGTCGGCGCACTGATGCTGCTGCCCAACCCGCCTGCCCAGCGCGGCGTCCGCATCGACGTTCCCGGCGCGGTGCTCTCCGCCGCCGGCATGGTCGCCCTCGTCTACGGCTTCGGCGAGGCGGCCGACCACGGCTGGTCCTCGGCACGGGTCATCGGCCTGCTGGCCGCCGCGGTCGTCCTGCTCGCGGCCTTCGTCGCCCTCCAGGCGAAGGTCCGCAACCCGCTGCTGCCGCTGAGCGTGCTCGCCGACCGCAACCGCGCGGGCGCCTTCATCGGCATCGGGCTCACCATGATCGGCCTGTTCGGCCTGATGTTCATCCTCACGTACCAGCTCCAGGACGTGATGAAGTACCCACCGCTCAAGGCGGGCCTGGCGATCCTGCCCGCGACCGTGGCCACGGTCCTGACCACCACCCGGATCACCACCAAGCTGATGCCGAGGGTCCCCGTCCGGCTGCTGGTCGCGCCGGGCATGCTGATCGCGGCGGCGGGCCTGTTCAACCTCGGCCGCCTGACCCCCGACAGCTCGTACCTGACGACGATGATGCCGACCCAGATCCTGGTCGGCCTCGGGCTCGGCCTGGTGATGTCGCCCTGCATCAGCGTCGCCACCAACAAGGTCCCGCTCAGCGAGGTCGGCGTGGTCTCGGCCTTCGTCTCCACCTCGCAGCAGATCGGCGGCTCGGTGGGCACCGCGCTGCTCAACACCATCGCGATGACGGTCTCCGCCACCGCGCTGGCCCACTCGAGCTCGAGCGGCGCGGGGGCGGCGACCGAGGCGGCGGTTCACGGTTACGCGGTCGCGGCCAACTGGGCGGGTGCGATCGTCCTGGCGGGCGCGGTCCTGACCGGCCTGCTCATCAACGCCGACGTACGCAAGCCCGCCGCGGCCCCGGCCAAGGAGGCGGCCAAGCCCCAGGAGGCGGCGACCGTCCACTGATCGGCCCGGGGGTCCGGTCCGCGACGCCGGATCCCCGGGACGCTCCCCGGCGGGGAGCCACCCGACGACTCCCCGCCCCCTTGCCGGATCCGCGTCCGGGCCCTTCGACGTCCCCCGCGTTCGGGCCCGGGCGCGGATCCTTGAACCACGAAAGCGCCCTGCCCCGCGCGAACGCCGCGCGGGGCAGGGCGCTTTCGCGCGGAAAGGCGCTGGATGCACCAGGGCGCGCCCCGCACCGAGGCGAGCCCCCACCTCCACCAGCAAGCCCGCCCCCTACGCCCCCACCAGCAAGGCCTCTAGGCGCCCAGCTCCGCAGGCAGAGCCCGAGCGTGCACGATGTCCAGGCGCGACACCGCCCGCGTCACCACCACATACAGCCGGTGCAGTCCCCGCGGCTCCGCCTCCACGATCGCCGACGGTTCCACGACCACCACGTGGTCGTACTCCAGGCCCTTCGCCAGCGTCGCGGGCATCATCGTCACCCGGGCCGAGGAGCCGAAGGCGTCCGGCCCCGCGGTCTGAACGCCCGCTCCCGCCAGCGCCGCTGCCAGCGCGTCTATCTGGGCGTCCGCCGCGATCACCGCCACCGAACCCTCGCGACCCAGCGCCGCCTTGACGGCCCGTACCGTTCCCCTGAGCACGTCGTCGACCTGCTGCACCGTCAACTCGCCGTCCTCGCGCAGCGAACGCGCGGGCGGCACCCGTACGTCGAGCCCCGCGAGCACCTTGTTGGCCACCGCCATCACAGCCGCCGGCACCCGGAACCCGGTGGTCAGCGGCGCCACCGACGCATCCGGCTTGCCCAGGTGCACCAGCTGTTCCGCCCAGTCCCGGGCCGCCCAGGGCGCCGTGCCCTGCGCCAGGTCGCCCAGCACCGTCAGCGAACCGAAGCCGCTGCGCCGGGCGATGGCCCGGCACTGCATGGGGGACAGGTCCTGCGCTTCGTCGACGACCACGTGCCCGAAGCCTTCGGGCCGCTCGATCAGGCCGGCCACCTCGTCCAGCAGCACCATGTCGTCCACCGACCACGACGCGGCCTTCACCGAGCGCGGCGCTGACGCCCAGCGCAACGCCCTCTGCTCCTCCTCGTCCAGCAACCCTTCGGCGGCGAGCTCCAGTTGGTCGGCGTCCGACAGGAGGCCCACCACCACCTCCTCCGGGTTCGCCGTCGGCCACACCGCGTCCAGGAACTCCCGCACCGGCTTCGAGCGCCCGATCTTCGTCTGCCAGGTCATGCTCTTGGGCCCGGCCCGCCGCTCCGCCTGCTGCTGCACCAGCGCCACCGCGCGCGCCCGCACGTGCTCGCGCCCCACGGCGTACGCGGGCGCCTGCTCCTTGACCTCCTCCACGATCCGGTCGAGGTCACAGGTGTCCACCCGCCAGCGGTAGGACCCGTCGGGCACCATCAGCGTCTCCCGGGACTCGGTCACCCGCGCGTACAGCGCCCGGCGCAGCACCTCCGCCATGCGCGCGTCCTGCTTCAGCACCCGCGCCGCGTCCGTGTCCTTCCGGGTGACGGGGTGGCGTGCGAGCACGTCCTCGACGGTCAGTTGCGCCACGTCGATCTCACCGAGCGAGGGCAGCACCTCGGAGATGTACGACAGGAACGTCCGGTTGGGCCCAATCACCAGCAGACCGCTGCGCTTGAGGCGCTGGGGGTACGTGTAGAGGAGGTACGCGGCACGGTGCAGCCCCACGGCCGTCTTGCCGCTGCCCGGCGCGCCCTGCACGCACACCGACTCGGTCAGCTCGCCGCGTACCAGGTCGTCCTGCTCGGGCTGGATGGTGGCAACGATGTCGCGCATCGGGCCGTGCCGGGGCCGCTCGATCTCGGCCGCCACGATCTGGCTCTCCGCGGCGCCCCCGGACTCCAGCCGCTCGTCCTCGAGCCCGGTCAGGTCCTCGGGCGTGCCCAGGCTGCCCGGCGCCCATCCGAACCGGCGGCGCTGGGCGACGCCCAGGCGGTCGTCGGCGCGGGCCTGGTAGAAGGTGCGCGACACCGGGGCGCGCCAGTCGACGACCATCGGCGGGGCGGCCGGATGCTCGGAGACCCGGCGGCGGCCGACGTAGTAGCGCTGCGCCCGGTGGTCGCCGGTGGCGGGCTCGTCGTCGAAGTCGAGCCGCCCGAAGAACAGCGGGCTGTCCGGCTCCTCGCGCATGTCCCGGGCCCGGGTGCGCAGATAGCGGCCCAGGGCCTCGGCGCTGGCGCCGTCGCCCGACACGGTCTCGCCCGCGATCACCTGCTCGTCCGCGTCCTCGACCTGTTGGGCCAGCGCCGCTCTGCAGACCGCCACGTAAGCGCGCTCCCGTTCGAGCTCGTCGTCGAGCCCGCTGCCCACTCCGTACGACTCCTGGAGAGATGACGTCATCTGCCGAGGCCTTTCCTGGTGGTTTCCATGAAAATCGAAAGGGGGCCAAAGATAGCCACACTAATCACCAGGAAAGTCTCGGTGCGATGGTATGTCGAGTTGCTTTGCGAAAGCTTTGTCTCTGGCGTTTGCCCTGTTCAAGGCTGCCTTGAAAAGCGCTTGAGGAGGAGTGGAGAATTCCTGGAAAGGCTTCCTTGAAGCCACCATTGCGTGATACACGGAGAAACGGAAACCCGTATTCCGCTACCGGGCGCTGTCAAGTTCGCGGAGACGTGTGGTGATCGTGGTGGGAGGGGCCGTTCGTGGAGCGCGCAGCGCCGTCGTACGCGCTACCTCTGGCGGGCCGTGGACCAGGACGGAAACGTGCTGGACGTCCTGGTGACCAACTCCCGCGACACGAAGGCCGCGAAGCGGTTCTTCCTCAAGCTCCTCAAAGGGACAGAGTCCGTACCCTGCGTCGTGGTCACCGACAAGCTGCGCAGCTACGGAGCCGCTCACCGCCAGGCGACGCCCTCGGTGGAACACCACAGTTCGAAATACCTGAACAGCCGAGCGGAAAACTCCCATCTGCCCACACGGCAGCGCGAGTACGCGATGCAGGGCTTCCGCAGCGTCGTCTCAACACAGCGGTTCCTCGCCTCCTTCAGCAGGATCTCACCCCACTTCCGCCCCCGCCGCCGACTACCGCACCGAAATGACCGACCGCCACGCCACCTGGCACCAGATCACCGATACCACCCCCATGACCACGGCCGCCTGACACAGCGACCCCCAGCACCACCGGCACGCCTCAACCCGCCTGCCTCAACAGCAACTTGACAAGCCCCGTACAGGCCTGTACCGACCTCGGGCCCGAGCGTGACGTCGCTACCCAGCGCGCCGTCCGCCTGTGGAAACGCGCCCGCTACGCACAGCAACGCCCCGGGCGCGCTTGTGTCGAGGTCTGCCCGGAATATGTGCGCGACTGGCGTGACCTCAGCGGAGCGTTACGCGACCTCCACGCCTACGCGGGCTTCCCGTCCTCCGCCGAAATGGAGAGGAGGGCCGGCGGCTGGGGCGGGCTGCCTCACAGCACTGCCCACCGGATCCTCAAAGCCCGTGGCGTGCCCACGACCGAGCGGCAGCTTTACGGTCTTCTCCTGGCGTGTGAGGAACCCAGGCGGCGCTGGTCGTTGTGGACGGAGGCACTGGCCAAGTGCGTCGCCCGCCCGGAAGGGTTGGCTCCTGTGGCGGTCGCCTCCTGCTGAGAAAGGTCCCAACCAGCCAGCCTGCGCACCACGGCTGCAGCTCTTGTGAAGGAAGCTGCCGCACGAGGCTGCGATCGGCAGCTGCCCGGCGCCCGCCGCCGCGTGCCGGCTTCGTGTCGAGCCGCTCCGCGGGACGCCTTCGGCCATCACGTCGTGCTCGGCTTGGGCCCGGATGAGCACCGGGGCTTGTACCGGCCCGGACACCGCGGGCCGGGATCCGGGCTTGGGAATCTTATTGATCTTCCCGGCCATCCATGGTGTGACCTGGGCAAACACAGTGACGGCTGGGGATACAGGGGAAGTTGAGAAAAAATCTTGCCTCCGGCATCCGGATCCGGCTCCCCAGCGGCGTGTAAGGGGGTGAGGGCCTTGCGCCTTCATCAACGAGTTCGTCACTACTGGGAGGCCTGGTCGATGACTTGGTCGTACTGGGCGGGAGCGGGCGGGGTGTCCATCCCCGTGCTGGTCCTGCTGTTCTTCGCGATGCACCGCGCCAAGGGCATCGTGGAGATGCTTGTGAAGGCGCACATCGAGACCCTGGCAGAGCGCGAGCAGCGCGCCACCATGGTCGCGATGGCGCAGTCCCTGCCCGACGGCGGCGCCGCCGCCCGTTTCGAGCAGGGCCAGCCGGCCTGGCTGTTCCGCAAGGACACGGCCGAGTCGGCGGGCCACCGGGCCATCGCCACGCGGGAGGCTGCGTGAGCGAGGCCGCTGCGGGAGCGGACTTCGAGTCCTTCGTCCTCGAGACCATCGAGGCGTTCTCCCGATTGGCCCGGGCTGAGGCAGGCGACCTGCACAGCGCCCAGGACGCCGTGCAGGACGTCTATCTCAACATGTACCGCCGGTGGGAAGAGATTTCTGCACAGCAGGGGTCCCTGACCGCCTACGGCCGCACCGCGGTGAAGCGGGCGGTCATCGACCAGTTCCGCCGCAACAAGCGGATGGTTGTGGTACCGGTTCACGACCTGCCCGAAATGGAATCAGGTATCGGCATCCCCGACGCCGCATACGAAATGATTAAGGAAGGTATCGACGAACTCGTCGCGAGCCTTCCTGCACAGCAGCGCGAGGTCATCACCCTGTGCGTTCTCGGTGACCTCAGCCCTGTACTGGTTGCGCAGCGCCTCCAGATTAAGGAGGAGTCGGTGAAGCGCTACATCAAAGCCGCCGCCAACAACCTGAAGAAGTCCATCAACGAACACAGCGAGGAGGTAACCGCATGACGCACCTGTCCGCGTGGACGCACCAGCCCGAAGAGCGGGGAACCATCCGGCTCCTCGCTCTCTGGCTGCTGCTCGAAGGTTGTGAGCAGGCAGTTTCCAAGGGTCCCCGGATCGGCGAGGACCCTGTCCAGGCGGATGGGGGCCAGCCTTCGGGCTGGCCCCCGGCCCCCGCCGCCTACCCGGAAAACCCCGGAAACGGAAATCATCGTCTCGGCGTGGTCCGTGAACTACGCACTCTTCTGAAGAAGGAAGTCGATGATTCTGCAACACCACAAGAAACACGTCGCGTAGCCGAAATCCTTGAGTTCCTGGACAGGGATGATGAAGCGCGACGCTGGTGGGAAAAAGCAGCACTCAAGGGTGACGAGGACGCGCGAGATTATCTGTATGTCCTCGACGCGGAGAAGCAAGAAGAGCTAGTGGCATGCCGTGGGCAAGGGAAAGAACACAACGATGAAGCTTTCAGAGAATTTATGAACGACTTCGCATGCGCACCTCTTACATCTCGCGTCATGGCAGACAAGATTGATTCGGCATTGGGGGAAGCCGGTGTCCAACTGTCTGAGGGTTCGCAGAGCTTGGCGCGAGAGATCGAGGACTTCCTGACCCACCTGGACCCCACAACGGGCGGGCCACGATGCTGACACGACAGTGGGCCACGCGCCGCAGAACAGGAGCGTCTGTATAGACCGGCCTTCCGTGAGGCCTTCACGCTAGAAGGCCAGACGACTCGTTGAAGTGGCGGATCATCCCCGCGGGGCAGCTCGGCCAGGGCCGGTTCGGCGAGCATGCCGACGACCAGGGAGGTGATGGTGATACCGAGCTGGGTGCCGGAGAGTTG
>NZ_JBSFGB010000071.1:0-22731 GCF_053596375.1 Streptomyces sp. NPDC001709
TCAGCCCCAACGAATACGAACGCCGACACCACGCGGCTAAGCTCACGCTCGCCGCATGATCAACGAAGCGTGTCCACCATCACGGGGGAAGGCCCTCTGCCTTGGTGCGTTTCGATCCGGCTCCTTCTCCGGCGACGACCAGGGTGGTCTTCTTTGAGACGCTGGAGGAAGAGCGGCCGCCGGCGCGTTCGATGAGCTCGTTCATCTGGTTACGGCTGAGAGCCTCAAGTGGGCCGGTCATCGTGCCGGTGACCACGACTGTCATCCCGGTCAGCGGTCCGCCCTGAGCGTCGTCGGTCTGCGAGCCGTCCTCGGCGGCATCGCTGGCGGGCGCGGGAGGGGTGGCGCCCGGCTCGATCATGTTGACCCCGGCGGCGGTGAGTTTGTCGATGAGCGAGGCAAGTTCGGCGAGTTCAGCGACGATCCAGGGGGCCTTTTCGGTGCCGATGCCTTCGACCTGCTGCATCGTTTCCGCGTCGGCAGCGCGGATGGCGTCCATGGTGGCGAAGTGCCGGGCGATGCGACGGGACATGGAGCGGCCGGTGCCCCGGACGCCGAGGGCGCACAGCACGCGCGACAGCGGCTGGTCCTTGGCTGCGCTGATGGCGGCAAGAAGGTTGTCGGTGCTGGTCTCGCCCATGCGTTCCAGGCCCAGGAGCTGGTCGCGGGTGAGGGTGAACAGGTCGGCGAGGTCGGTGACCAGGCCGGTTTCGACGAGCTGGATGACGCGGGTGGCGGCGAGGCCTTCTATGTCGAGCTGGTCGCGGCTGGCCGCGTAGGAGAGGGAGGCGACGAGCTGGCAGTTGCGGCCGTTTGCGCAGCGCCAGCGCTGTTCGCTGGTGTCGATGCCGGCACCGCAGCGCGGACATATCTCGGGGAAGGTGATGGGCTGTTCGTCGCCCGTGCGTAGATGAGCGACGGGGGCTTCGATGCGGGGGATGACGTCTCCGGCCCGATGGACCATGACGTGGTCGCCGAGGCGCAGGTCGCGGCGGGTGATGTCGGCCGGGTTGTGGAGGGTGGCGTAGGTGATGGTGGAGCCGTCGATCTCGACGGGTTCCAGGACGGCGCGTGGGGCGATGATGCCGGTGCGGCCCACGTTCCACTCCACGGCCAGCAGCCGGGTGATCTTTTCGACGGCGGGCAGCTTGTAGGCGATCGCCCAGCGCGGGGCCCGCGTCCCGGCTCCGGCGGCCTGCTGGTCGGCGGCCAGGTCAGCCTTGATCACGATCCCGTCGATTCCGAATGGCAGCTCCGCCCGTACGGCAGCGATCTCCTTCACCCGGGCCAGGACCTCCTCGACGGTCTCGGAGGTGATGCCGGGCACGGCGGTGGTCGCGGTGGTGTTCACCCCGAACACAGCGGCCTGCGCCATCAGATCACTGTGCGCGCGCTCGCCGAGCTGCTTCGCCAGGGCCGTATCGGTATCGGGCAGGGCCAGCAGGCCGTAGCCGAAGAACGTCATCGGTACCGTGTAGGCGCGCTCCTTGGCACGCAGGGTGCCTGCCGCGGCATTGCGCGGGTTGGCGAACGGCTGCCCGCCGTGGGCGGTACGCACCTCGTTGGCCTGCTCGAACTGGGCGGTGGTCATCAGGACCTCGCCGCGAACCTCCACTGTGACCGGCTCGGTCAGCTCGAGTGGCAGGCCCTCGATGGTGCCAATCGCGTGCGAGACGTCCTCGCCAGCCGTGCCGTTGCCGCGCGTGATCAGCCTGGTGAGGCGGCCGCGGGTGTATCGGGCAGCGATCGCCAGACCGTCGAGCTTGGGCTCGACACTGAAGCGCGCTGTCCGGTGGCCGACGCGCCGGGCCAGCGACGCGGTCCAGGCGGTGAACTCCTCGGGCGAGAAGACGTTGTCCAGGCTCAGCATGGCCACCGTGTGCGGCACATCCCCCTCCACGGCACCGCCGGCGACCTTACCCGTCGGCGAGTCGGGCAGCACCTGATCGGGATGCGCTGCTTCCCATGCCGCGATGCCGCGCACCAGCCGGTCGTAGGTCTCGTCATCCAGCACCGAGGTGCCGCCCGCGTAGTAGGCAGCTGAAGCCTTCACGGCGTCCTCGACGGCCTGCGCGTAGGCGGCTGCATCCACGATCACTGCTGCAGGTGTTGTCATGCGCGCCATCCTGCCTGCCGCCACTGACAATGCCGTCCTGCTAATCCTCGGGGCGATCCCCGCACACGCGGGGAGCACAGGATTGCGAGATCCTTGAGGGCCGCCTGCATGGGACCATCCCCGCGGGCGCGGGGAGCAGAAGGCTGACCTGGGAGGCTGCTATCTCCGTGAAAGACCATCCCCGCGGGCGCGGGGAGCACGAGACCTTCCCGAACGGCCTCATCTCGATCACGGGATCATCCCCGCAGACGGGGAGCAGGTGTCTGGGTCGGCGCCGTACACGACGGCGAAGGGGGCCATCCCCGCCACTGCGGGGAGCACAGCATGCCGCCAGCGTCGGGGTCGCCGTTGGGGGGACCATCCCCGCACGCGCGGGGAGCACGTCGTGACCGGCTGCGTGGCCGGAGCCCCGGGGGGACCATCCCCGCACACGCGGGGAGCACGGCCACGACTCACTCATCACCGACGAAGCCGAGGGACCATCCCCGCACACGCGGGGAGCACGACAGCCCGCTCACCGTTGCAGAGGTGGGCGAGGGACCATCCCCGCACACGCGGGGAGCACATGTTCGCCGAGCCGATCAGGTTCGACTTCACGGGACCATCCCCGCACACGCGGGGAGCACACTCACTGACCTGCATTTCTACGGGGTCGCCAATCCCTTTCTCATGACTTTCACTGAATCCGGCATACCAGGCAATGTGGCCTCCGTCCTATCCTCATTCGTCGGCACCGGACGGCCGGCCATCCCCGCACACGCGGGGAGCACGCGGCGCGCCAGGCTGGAGGTGTCCGGAGGGAGGGACCATCCCCGCGGGCGCGGGGAGCAGCTGCTCGCCGGAGCCGCAGTCCTCGGCCTGCCGGGACCATCCCCGCGGGCGCGGGGAGCACGCAGGCGGGACCACACCGCCGGTGCGCGTGATGGGACCATCCCCGCGGGTGCGGGGAGCACTTCACGGACCCGGTCCTGTTGGGCGTGGACCGGGGACCATCCCCGCGGGTGCGGGGAGCACCTCGAACTCACGCTCAATACCCTGACGAACGTGGGATCATCCCCGCACGCGCGGGGAGCACATCGGCACCGACACGTCCGAGCGGGTCAGCTCGGGATCATCCCCGCACGCGCGGGGAGCACACTGGCTGACCTGCATTCTTACCGCGTTGTCGGCTCGTCTTTCATCACTTTCACTGAATCCGGCATCACGGGCAAAGCGCCCTTTCGTCTTGCCGAGGTTAGCCCACGGCCTCTGCCACCGACGACCGACTCATGGTGCTGGTCGGTTACTTCAGCTGCAATGCCCGCTCGACGCGGCTTGCCGCTCGCCAACACACCAGCAGGGTAAACGGCGGTGCTGACACCACAGGCAGCGTGCCGTTGCAGCAGGACGCAGGTAGAGGCGCCCCGCTTGCCGGTGCCGCCGGCAGCCACACCGATAGCCGTCCGCGCCGACGCAGATAGCAGGCCAAGCGGTCCCCATCAGCCAGTGCTCGGGGGAGCCATCCCACGAACGCGGCGAGCACCGACTTGCCCAGGCGTAGACCGCGTTCACGTCGGGACCATCCCCGCACGCACGGGGAGCACGGAGCGCCTCGCGCACGAGATGCTGGCCCGTCGGGACCATCCCCACACGCGCAGGGAGCACGTTCACACCGGCTGGCGCAACGCGTGGGACAAGGGACCATCCCCGCAGGCGCGGGGACCAGTACTGCATCCAGCTCACGGCCGTGGACCCGTGGGGACCATCCCCGCATGCGCGAGGAACACGCCTGGAAATCCTGCTCTTGGAAAACGACTTCGGGATCATCCCCGCGGGCGCGGGGAGCAGTCGAACGTCGAGCTGGCGCGGACGTGCCGGGTGGGACCATCCCCGCAGACGCGGGGAACACAGCTCCACGACAGGGTCGAAGCGCTCGTTGGTGGCATCATCCCCGCACGCGCGGGGAGCACGCCTGCATGTTGGAGAAGACGGCGCCGCCGATGGGACCATCCCCGCGGGTGCGGGGAGAAAGGCTGATTACTGACTTTTGAACTGTGGTGTCGTTGGGGGCTGACGATGCGTGATCGTCGCGGTATGCCGGTTGTGTGAGATATCCGCAGGGTGGTGGGCTGACGCCTGAACGGCAGGCGTTTCGCGAGCGGATCCGGAGGGAGGCCGCCGAGCGATTCGCTGCCGATGCCTCCAACGCCGAGGTCGCCAAGGACTTACGAGTGAGTGTGCGCTCGGTACAGCGATGGCGCCGGGCCTGGCACGACGCTGGCACCGAGGGGCTGCGATCCGCCGGGCCCGTCTCACGGCCCAAGCTGAATGAGGCACTGTTCGCGGTGCTCGAGCAGGAGCTGGCCAAGGGGCCGGTCGCGCACGGCTGGCCGGACCAGACGTGGACACTCGCGCGGATCAAGACCTTGATCGGGCGTCGCTTCCACAAGACCATGACGCTGTCGGCGATCGCTCGGATGCTGCACCGGCACGGCTTCAGCCACCAGGTCCCGGCCCGCCGCGCGATCGAGCGCGACCAGGACGCCGTCACCGGCTGGGTGAAGGAGACCTGGCCCCAGGTGGAAGGTCCCTGGCGGCGCTCGGGGCCTGGCTGTGCTTCGAAGACGAGGCCGGCTTCTCGATGACGCCGCCCACCGCGCGGACCTGGGCCCGGCGCGGGCGCACACCCGTCATCGGGGTGCGGGGACGCTCCCAGCGCCGCTTCTCCGTCGCCGCCCTGGCCTGTTACAAGCAGGGCGAACGCTCACGTCTGATCTATCGGCCGAAACGCCATGCCGATCACAAGCGGGGCGGTAGACGCAGCTTCAACTGGACGGAATACCGTGACCTGCTGATCGCCGCCCACCAGCAGCTCGGCGCGCCGATCGTGCTCGTGTGGGACAACCTCAACGTGCACAAAGACCGCCGGCTGCGGGAGTTCATCGACACCCATGACTGGATCACCTGCTACTTCCTGCCGGCCTACGCACCCGACCTCAACCCCGTCGAGGGCATCTGGTCGCTGCTGCGACGCAGCAGCCAGGCCAACACCGCCTTCACCGAACCCGACCACCTGATGCGCGTGCTTCGACACGGCCTCCGCGAAATCCAGTACCGCAGCAACCTCATCGACGGATGCCTCGCCGAAACCGGCCTCACCCTGACGACACCACGCCAGCAAAGTCAGTAGTCGCCGATGCGTGGCTCGGGTAGCGAGGGGGCCGACTCCTCTAGGGCGTGGCGGAGGAAGCTTGAGTTCACGTGTACGTCCCCTGTCAGCCACCAAGCTCTGCGCTCGAATACCAGGTCGCCAGCAACCGTGAACGGCAACTTTTGCTGGTAGGCAAGAATTGCCCATTCGTGATCTTCTCTGCTGAGCGACATGTGCACGTTTCGGACACGGCCGCGTACGTCAGCCTTGACGATGACCTCTGCTGTTTCGTCTCCATCCGCAGCGTCCTGGTGGAGGCCGGTGACGAGCCCCACAAGCTTTTCCCGTCGCCGTGGCTCCTCCTGTCGCACAAGGCGCTCTCGAACCCTGGGAAGTTCGGCAATCGCGCTTCGGTCGAGGAGAACGGGCGAGCGGCCGGCTTGAGGGCGCACCTCTGAGGCGGCCCACTGGAAGGACAAGTCAAGTGCCTGCAGTTCGCGTGCCTGGGTCATCTCTTCCAGAGACTCGACGAGGCCAGCGCTGAGGCCGAAGGCGCCGGGAGTTTCCAGCACGCTGGGATCCCACGTTTGGGCGAGACTTCGTGTGGTCTCAAGTCCTAGGGCGAGTGTTTCCATCACCCTGCGAGGGAAGCCTTCCTCAATGCGGGACTGCTCGAGGGACCCTTGGCCGGGGTCGCTCAACCGGGTGACGACTGTGAAGACGAAGCTGCCCTGCTTCGTGTGTCCCAGCCTGACGTCCTCTTCGAGGAACTCGTTCACCTTGGCAGGCCGCCGCCCCTGGTGAGAGTGAGTGGGGTCAGCTGCTGTTGTGGCAGCTGCTTTTAGCATTTTGAACAGTGCGTACAGAGTGGTCTCGGCCTGGCGGAAGGGGATCGTGCCGTCAAGCGCAGCTTGGTCAAGCCGAACGAAGAAGAGGTCGGCGCGTGCGGCGGCAATGCGTTCCTTAAGCTCTGAAGGGTCGGCTCCGTAGACCCTTCCAAGGGCAACCAGTGTGTCGGCGAAGCGCTGCTGGAAGTCCGCGAAGTCTGTGGCAAGCGGCACCATGACGCGAGCGCGGCGTCCGCCTGATTCGTCTGGGAGACCCCATACTTCCCTGACGTTAGGCTGACTTGCTTCCAAGATCCAGTGCTGCGTGGCCAAGTACTGAGACACTGCGGAGGGCGTGAGGAGCTCCGCAACCTGAAGGTAGTCGTCTCGCCGTGTGGAGGTACTCACCAGGCTCCTCCTTCCCCAATGGTCCTCATGATGCCTTGTAACGTCGAAACATCGAACAGATTGCTGCGCGGCAGCCGGACGGTCTTGGATTCTTGGTCCCCTGACAAGGTCCCGAGCTGGTCAGCCCATTGCCAGTACATGCGGCTTCGGGTGAGCAGGCGTTCCTCATCCTGGTCTAGCAAAGCAGCCCGCTCCTCGGGGACCAGCAAGACCCCCAAGATGACCTTGTTGTACCGCTTTGGATTGGTCAGCTTCTTGAACGGCTTGGCCTCCAAGGACCAAGCCAGGTGATCGTCGCGAAGTAAGTGCTGCCGAGTCGTGCACTTCAACTGCAACTCGAACTCGGGGCAATAGAACGTCTCGTACTCGGCTGACGATGCGATGGTGATATCCACCCCATCGAAATCTGTTTGATGACTCTTGATTGAGAAGCCAGCCGCATACGTGACCATGTGAGTGAACGCCAAGCTGAAGTGCTCTTGCTGCGCAGTGACGGGCAGGCTCCCACCCTCGGCCCCCGCGACTGCTACCCGGTGGTCGGGCAGACCCGCCATCCATCCCCCTGCCCCTGTCTCAACTGCTTCGAGTTTGCAATCTAACGGTCTACCCGCGTCAGAGAAAGCGGGTCAGGCAATCCCACACGTGCCCCTCGACAGGAACCAGTGCTCCATGCGCGAGTGGCGGGTGCCGTACGGACTAAGGTTCGAAACTGGCGCGGGTGAGGCGTTGGCAGGACCATCCCCGCCACGCGCGGGGAGCGCCCGGTGAACGTGCTGCAGCTGGCCATCCCGGCGCCTGCGGGGAGCGCTGGGAGCCGTTCGCTCCGGCCTGCGGCGGGACGGGACCATCCCCGCAAGCGCGGGGAGCACGTCTCAACCGTCGTCACCTGGCCGACCCAGTTGGGACCATCCCCGCACGCGCGGGGAGCACCTCTCCTTCGCAACAGACACGGCGGCCGGCGCGGGACCATCCCCGCACGCGCGGGGAGCACACTCACTGACCTGCATTCTCACTGCTACATCGGCTTCCTTCGCATCACTTTCACCGAATAAGCACCCCTTCACCCTGCTGAGGTGTGGCCCAAGCCCCCACTCCCGCCGACGACCAACTCATGGTGTCCGTCTGTTGTTTCGGCTGCTATGCGAGCTCGAGGCGGCTTTGCCGGTCGCCAACACGCCAGCAGAGTAAACGGCGGTACTGACACAGGCAGCGTGCCATTGCAGCAGACGCAGGTAGAGGCGCCCCGCTTGCCGGTGCCGCCGGCAGCCACGCTGACAGCCACCCGCGCCGGCGTAGGAAGCAGGCCAAACGGTCCCATCAGCCAGCGCCCGGGGAAGCCATCCCCGCACGCATCGGGGGCACTTGGTCGCGTCGACCCCGATGCTGACTGTCGGGACCATCCCCGCGGGCGCGGGGAGCACCCTTCAAGGTCTTGGACCCAGCGTCGGCTCTTGGGACCATCCCCGCGGGCGCGGGGAGCAGTCATTCGGGCCGCTGATGATGCCGGGGTTGCCGGGACCATCCCCGCGGGCGCGAAGAGCAGGCGGGGCGGCTCAGGCACTTGCTGGCTCCGTAGGGACCATCCCCGTGGGCGCGGGGAGCAGCGTGGAGGCAACGCCAAAGCCGGGTTCCCACTTGGGACCATCCCCGCGGGCGCGGGGAGCACGTGCCCGGCGCACCGAAGACGTGCATAAGCCCAGGGCCATCCCCGCAGGCGCGGGGAGCAGCCGGTCAGGTCCTGGACGCTGACCGCGGGCAGGGGACCATCCCCGCGGGCGCGGGGAGCACGGAATGAGGATCACGGCGGACGCGGTGCCCGGAGGACCATCCCTGCAGGTGCGGGTGGCCTACCGGGAGGGGCAGGAGGACCAGCTGGCCAGTCTGGGTCTCGTCCTCAACGCCGTGGTCTTGTGGAATACCCGCTATTTGGACGCTGCCGTCGCCCAGCTTCGTGCCGAGGGCCACGACCTCAGGGACGAGGACGTGGCCCGCCTCTCCCCGCTCAAGGACTGGCACATCAACTTCGTGGGCCACTACCAGTTCGGCTTCGCGGCCAGCGGGCCCAGTCATGGGCTGCGCCCGCTGCGCGATCCGAACGCGCTCGATGACCTCGATGAGAGGAATGACCCGGTCGGTGTCGAAACCTGTTTCGGTTCTGATCCCCCACCGCCGTGATACCTAGGTCAATAGGCGCGGGCCATCACGGCGACGTTGCCCGGCTGATCGTCGCTTTCGGGGACCGAACCATCCGCGGCAACCAGGCACCGCACGGACACGCCCCGCTCGGCGAGCTTCGCCTCGCCCTCCGGGCCCAGCATGGCCCAGGGGATGTACGCCCAGCCGCTGTTCGCGGCCTCCGCAGCCTCCTCGATCGTGGTCACCTCGACGGTGCGGTCCTTGCGGTGTTGGCGGGACTGGGTCAGCAGCAGCGCTTGGTCGTCCTCCAGCACCCTGGGCAGCAGGGCGGACAGCTCGTCGATCGCCGTCGACTCCTTGCTTCCCGCGATGCGGCGGACCAGCACGGCGGTCCCGTTCTCCAGGTCGCGAGGCCCCACCTCGATCCGTACGGGCACGCCTTTGAGCTCCCAGTCGACCGCGCGGCGGCCGAACGGCGTGTCAGTGCGGTCGTCGACACGGACGCGTACACCCGCTGCCTTCAACCGGTCGCCGATCTCGCGGACCTTGGCCAGAACCTCGTCGTCGCCCTTGATGGCGACGACCACTGCCTGGATCGGGGCCAAACGAGGCGGGATGCGGAGACCGTTGTCGTCTCCGTGCATCATCACCAGCGCGCCGATCAGACGCGTGGTGGAGCCCCAGGAGGTCTGCCAGACGTGTTCCTGCCGGCCGTCCTTCGACAGGTATTGCGTGTTGAATGCCTTGGCGAAGTTCTGGCCGAGTTCGTGGCTGGTGCCCAGTTGCAAGGCTTTGCCGTCGCCCATCATGCCCTCCAGGGTGAGCGTGTTGATCGCGCCGGCGAACCGTTCCCTGGCTGTCTTGCGTCCCGGCACGACGTCCATGGCGAGGACGTTCTCCATGAAGTCGGCGTACACGTTCCGGTGGATGTGCGCGGCGTAGTCCCGGGCGTCCTCGTAGGTGGCATGCGCGGTATGGCCCTCCTGCCACAGGAATTCCGTTGTACGGAGGAACACGCGCGGGCGCAGTTCCCAGCGCACCACGTTGGCCCACTGATTGATAAGCAGGGGCAGGTCGCGGTAGCTATTCACCCACTTGGAGAAGTAGTCGTTGATGATCGTCTCGGAGGTGGGGCGGACGACGACGGGCTCCTCCAGCTCTTTGCCGCCGGCGTGTGTGACAACGGCAAGCTCGGGCGCGAAACCCTCGACGTGCTCGGCCTCCTTCGTCAGGTATGACTGCGGAATGAAGAGCGGGAAGTACGCGTTGGAGGCGCCCGCGTCCTTGATCCGGGTGTCCATTTCCTGCTGCATCCGCTCCCACAGGCCGTACCCGTATGGTCGGATAGCCATGGTGCCGCGGACCGGCCCGTTGTCGGCCAGTTCGGCCTTGGTGATCAGGTCCTGGTACCAGCGGGGGAAGTCGTCCGCCCGAGACGTGAGAACGCGCGCCTTTGCCATGGCGCGCACGGTAACGCGCGGGCTCGCCCGTGCGCGAATCAGTTACTGACCATTCTGAATGGTCGCGTCCATGCCCTGACGTGTCGACCCGCCCGACTCGAGCTGCCCAGGGACTGGGACCATCCCCGCACGCGCGGGGAGCACGGACTGAAAGGGCTGGCCGCAGCTCCCATCCGGGGACCATCCCCGCACGCGCGGGGAGCACTCGGCGTCCTGAACGATGGAGGCCTGATAGGCGGGACCATCCCCGCACGCGCGGGGAGCACTCTCCCCGGTTGGTGGCGCCCCTGTTGAGGGGGGACCATCCCCGCACGCGCGGGGAGCACACTCACTGACCTGCATTTCTACCGCGTCGCCAATCCCTTTCTCATGACTTTCACTGAATCTGGCATACCAGGCAAAGTGGCCTCCGTCTTATCCTCATTCGTCGGCACCGGACGGCCGGCCATTCCCGCATGAGCGGGGAGTGTGCCTTCTCTCGGATCTCGTGGCGGTCGCCAAGGGGACCATCCCCGGGGGTGCGGGGAGCAGGGCCTTGTCGGGTCCCGCAAGGGATCGGGGTGGGGGGCCATCCCCGCGGGCGCGGGGAGCACTTCACCCTGAACGGGGCCAGCGCGGACAACCAGGGATCATCCCCGCGGGCACGGGGAGCACAGGCCGGCGTATCCTCCGCCGCCGGTGCCGCCGGGACCATCCCCGCGGGTGCGGGGAGCACGACGAGCTGCTGGACCTGGTCCAGGCCGAGGAGGGACCATCCCCGCGGGTGCGGGGAGCACCCGACCATGCCGCACACCGCGTAGTGCGCAGTGGGGCCATCCCCGCGGGTGCGGGGAGCACTTGATCGGCAGGACGCAATTCGGCACCACCCCGGGGCCATCCCCGCGGGCGCGGGGAGCACTTCGCGCGCCGAGCGCGGCGGATGTGGATCACGGGACCATCCCCGCGCCTGCGGGGGGAGCACGGTCCGGAGACTCCGCCGCCGTAGGGGTAGCCGGGACCATCCCCGCGCCTGCGGGGAGCACAACGTCAGCGGGCCCACGTTGGCGTACGGCCCGGGACCATCCCTGCGCCTGCGGGGAGCACTGACTGACCTGCATTCTTACCGCTACGCCAGCTCGATTTTCACCGCTTTCACCGAATCGGGCATCACACATAAAACGCCCTCCGTCTTGCTGAGGTTAACCCACGGCACGTGCGGGGAGCAGTGCCCTTCGGCTCACCGGGGAGCCGAAGGCCTGGGACCATCCTCTCGGGTGCGGGGAGCAGACCTGGACCGCGATCAACCTGAACACGTCCCAGGGACCATCCCCGCGGATGCGGGGCAGCAGTTGGCGATCGACGTCTTCGACGACCGCTTCGCGGGACCATCCCTGCGGGTGCGGGGGGCAACGCCGACTTGATCTCTCAGCATGCCCACGGAGGGCACCATCCCCGCGGGCGCGGGGAGCAGCCCTGGTTCACGAGCACCGCGTGGATCAAGCAGGGACCATCCCCGCGGGCGCGGGGAGCAGCTGTCCAACCCCCAGGGCAGGAGCGACGGTCAGGACCATTCCCGCGTCCGCGGGGAGCAGCCGACGATGGTGAGGTCCACCGTGCGGGTGCTGGGATCATCCCCGCGGGCGGGGAGGAGCACGCGGTGATCGCGCCCAGTAGCCGGCCGTAGGGACCATCCCCGCATGCGCCGGGAGCGGAGGCCGGAGACGTCCACGCTGACGGCGGGCGCGGGACCATCCCCGCAGGCGCGGGGAGCAGGCGTCGTAGCGCAGGATGGCGCAGGAGACCTGGGGACCATCCCCGCAAGCACGGGGAGAAGTCGGCCATCTCCTGGTAGGTGACGCCGGAGTCGGGACCATCCCCGCGGGCGCGGGGAGCACAAGGACATCAAGAACGACGTCACCAACCTCCAGGGACTATCCCCGCGGGCGCGGGGAGCAGGACTCTGCCGAGACGATTGCAGAGCTGGAAAAGGGACCATCCCTGCGGGCGCGGGGAGCAGTCGGCATGCTGCTCGGCGAGGATGCGCTTCTTGGGACCATCCCCGTAGGCACGGGGAGCACGTCTTCGGGGCGCCGGTGTCATCCCGGTTGAGGGGACCATCCCCGCAGGCGCGGGGAGCAGACGCCCCAATCCTTAAAGGCCCAGCCGGTCTGTGGCTTATCCCCACAGATGCGGGGTCATCATTATGCACCACGCCGTCGGGCGCCCTTGGTTGGCGGCTCGGGCTGGCGGCTGGTCGGGGGATGATCCAGCAGGCGCAGGGAGCAGGCCGAGCCGCTGCCCGACATGACAATGCGACGGAGGCCGGCGGCAATGCCGGAAGCGGGACCCTGCAGGTCCATCACCGTCCTGGTGAGGATGATCCCTGCCTCGGCGGGGCGATACTGCGCTGCTGAGGATGGAGATGCATCTCTCTGCCCGGGGAGGGGAGTGGGTGGTCAAAGGCGTTCCAGGCCGGTGGTGTGGTCGTAGCGGAGCCTGCCGACGGGCCCGCTGAGGCAAGTCCCATCCCGTGAAACGAGGATGGCAAGTCTGTTTCTCAGTGCGGGCTGGGGATGCTTGGGCCAGTCCGTGATCGGAGGGAGACCACGTCGGCCGTTCCACCAGCGTGCAGGGATGGCCAGAGTGTTGGCGAGGAGGTCTTTCTGCTGGCGCCGGTACGCGGTTACGTCCCGGCCGGGGGAGCGCTGGCCGAGGTCGGCCTTCAGTAGGCCTTCGTGGTCGTAGGTGATCGTGCCGTCGGGCTGCTGGTAGAGGATCAGGCAGTCGACGGATTCTTCTCCGAGGCGGGATACGGCCGCGATGCCGGTCACGCCTCCGCTGTCGCCGTCGCCGTGGTCGTACCCGGATGCGAGGTCGTAGGTGGCCACCGAGGTCCGCCGACGACGCGTGTACGGATGGAACATCCGGGCTTCGGCCTGGAGAGACTCGCCGGCGAGCGCGTCCAGGTAGGCGGCGTGGGTGCGGTCGAGAAGCCCCTGCACCGCCCCCGCGCTCTGGATCGGGTCCCCGTAGACGCTCTCCAGAGCCCACGCGGAGTCACGCGGAGTCTGAAGCCGCACGACCCCGTCCGTGTCACGGCGCTGAGTGAGGGCGTGCCAGCTCGCCGCCAGGACGTACGGAGCGTAGACCAGGCCGTCATAGGTGCCGGTCGGTCGGCCGGCTTGGAAGTCCGGGGGTTCCACGATCGGTAGGCCGTCCGGGTCCTGTTGCCACAGCATGGTGAGACGTGTGGTCCGGCACCAGGACGGTCGGTGCGGGTTGTTGACGGCGTGCCGGTGGATCCGGCCGCGGAACTGTACGGCGACGTCGATGGGGCACAGGTCGGTGACCCCGTGATCGAAGTCCAGGTCCAGGGACTGTTCGATCACTCCGGTCGCGAATACGAGAAGCCGGCTGGGCCGGTTGGGGTTGCGCTGCCCTTCGGGGCCGGGCCCGAGGAGGTCGGCGAGCCGGGCTTCCAGCAGCAGCCGGTGACGGGGGAGCAGCATCCCGTGGAGGATGAGGATTTCGTCCGGCTGCCAGCCGTTCGCGCGGGCGAGTTGGACTGCTTGCCGGTAGCGTGAGCGGCACGGGTCGACCCGCGTGCTGCGGACCACGACGCATCCGCCGTTACGTGCCTGGTCCAGCAGCCCGACGACAAGGTCTCTCTCGTCTGGGCTCTCGGTCAGTTGGATGTCTGTCAGCAGCTTCGGCGTCTTGGGATCGTCGGGGAGGGGGCCGCCGCGGCGGGTCCGGCCGTTTTGGTCGACCACCATGATTGGCCCCCGGCTTCCGTCATCGTCGCCGGTCACCCCGAGGCCGCGCCGCCAGGCGGCCGTCAGCTCGTCCCGGATGCTGCGGGGGAGCGTCGCCGACAGCACCACCAGTGACGCGCCGCCCTCCGCCAGCCACTCCACGGCAGCGCCCAACAGGCCCTGCTGGAAGAGCTCGTAGGCGTGCGCCTCGTCAATGATCACGACCTTGCACATCAGGGCGCCCAGCCGCAGTGCCCAGTGCCGTGACCCTTGCGAGGCGAGAGCGATCTGGTCGACTGTGCCGACCCCGAACCCGGCCACCAGAGCCAGGCAGCGGCGCAGGTACCAGGGGTCCAGGACTGCCAGGCCGCTGCCGTCGGTGCAGGTGGCCGCCTCCACCGCGCTGGACAGGTCGGTCAGAGGATCTCCCTGAGCTTGGTGGGCGTCGATCAGCTGGTGCACGAGGTCTGTGGCCTGCGCGGTTCCGTGCACGAGCGCCATATCCCGTACCTCACCCGGCGCCAGCACCGTCCTCAGGAACCTCTGTAGCTCCTTTGCGACCTGGTTGCCGGCCGCTCTCGTGGGCAGCGCCATGTACAGGCCGCTGTACCCGCACGTGCGCGCCAGGTGGTGGGCCATCCATAGCGCCAGCCTCGTTTTGCCGGAGCCGGTGTCCGACTCCACCACGATCATGGCCTGCCCCTCGGCTGGTACGAGCCGCATGCCATCGGCCTGGAACGTACGGGGCTGCGGGGTGTCGGGCCACATGTCTTCCCACGTCATGGGCCGCGCCTGCCAGCGGGCGAGCCGCCGGGCCCGCACTGCCTGCTCGGCCTCCTGCATGGCGGCCTGCCACCAGTCGGAGACGGGCGTGGTGTGGACACGGAAGCGGAAGAATTCCGTGTCGGAGGCGACCCAGTCCGCCAGGTAGACCAGATACAGGAACGCGACCCGCGCCGACGGCCGCAGCGGATCGACCACCTGCGCCACGGTGCCGAGGTCGAGCCCCACCGCGTCGGCCACTGTCTGCACGATCACCGCGTGTACATCGCCCCACTGTGCGACCGGCGCGGCTCCCCGGGCCCGGTCGACGGTCTCCGGGTGCGGGATGTGCCCGTGATGGCCGCCGAGGAGCACCCCGGCATCGTGCAGCCCCTCATGCCGCTCGCCGGTGCCGCCGCACTCCGGGCAAGTGCAGCCCAGCAGCCGGGGCAGCACTACGGCGGTGATGTGCTCGTGCCGGGCGTAGAAGGCGTGAGCGATGTCGTCAGCGAGGGGAAGACCTGCCGTGCGGGCCTGCTCCTCCCACGTCTTCGCCTGCGGCTTCAGCTGGGGTTTTCCCCGGCTGTGCTGCCATTGCCCGAGGAAGCAGTCGGACGCCTTCCCGAGATCGTGGAGGGCCGCCAGCAGCATCACCACCTTCCGGGCGGTCGCCTCGTTCCCAGCGCCGAACGCCTCGGTGAGCCGAAGGCGGATGTGCGGGGGAAGGTGCCGGTCCCACAGGACGCCCGCCGTGGCGGCGACGTCCAGGAGGTGAGCGAGCAGCGGCGTCCAGGCTGGGTCTCCGCGCCGGGCACTGTCACCGTTCTGGTCGGTCTTGCCCCACGCCAATACCACAGTCTGAAGCAAGAGTTGGAAACGACTCACCATCAACCCCCGGCGCTGCTAGCGTCTTTGCCCCGCACGGTACGCCAAACCAACGATGCGCATGATGAGATACATCTGAAGGAGGTGACGTGGTTCCGTACTGGGATCCCCGCACCCAAGCCTGCCTCCCGGCACTGACAACGGCCGGTCTGCCCAGCCGCCTCGACCTCATCGAGGCGTTCGAGAAGGCCGACGACCACCAGGGCGTGGCCGGACGCCACCCCGGCGAGACCCTCGCCATGCTGGAGCTGCTCAGGGCCGTCTCGTACGCGGCCGACGTCTACCCGGAGACCAGCAGCGAATGGCGGACCTGGGTCACCAGCCGCCGGCCCTTCACCGACGTCGCCGACTGGCTCAGGCAGCAGCCCGACGAACAATGGAACTTCTTCCACCCCGACCGGCCGCTGTTCCAGAACGCGCTGCTGGCCCCGTTCATGAACCAACACGGCGTCGGAACCTCGCAGATCGTCATGCACCACGTCGGCGACTACGTGCAGTTCTTCGACCGGCACCACCTCCACCACGGCGAGCCCCTCACCGCGGCCGACGCCTTCATGGCCGTCATCACCCAGCACGTCTGCGGCAACGGCGGCCGGGGCATGATCCCCGGCAACCTCCTGGGCTCCGCCCTGAACAACCAGGCCATGTGCCGGGCCGGGCAACGCGTCCACGTCACCGCGCTCGGCCGGACCCTCGGTGACACCCTCCGCCTGAACCTGCACCCCCACGACGGCGACCCCGGCAGCTACAACTACACCTGGACCGACCGGCCACGCCGCTCCTTTACCGCCAAGCCCACCGCCCGCGTCCCCGACGGCCCGGCCGACCTGCACAGCATCCTGGGCCGGTCCATCCTCACCCGCCCCACCCAGATGCCCGACGGCAGCTGGGGAGTCGACCGCGTCCTCATGGGCGCCGGCGACATCGTGGACCTCACCCACGCCAGCGCCCTCCAGGACGCCGTGATCGAAAGGGGCGCTCCCCTCAAAGCCTCCGCCGCGCGAGCCCTGTGGCGCGAAGCCCACTCCCTGTACGCGGCCACCGCGCGCCGGGAAAAGGGCATGGACCTGTACGGGCGCCTCGCCATGCTCCCCGAAGGCCACCGCGTCACCCTGTGGACCGTCGGCCTCCTCGCCAAACCCGGAAAGCTCATCGCCTGGGTCAACGACGCCTTCCCCTACATCCCCGGCCGCGAGACCGCCTTGCGCCAGGCATCCGAGGAAGGGTGTGCCATCGCCGAGTACGTGGCCGCAGCCCTGGACGACGCCGCCTACGCCGCCTGGCGGATCGCCTACCCGAACTCCAAACCGGCCGACAAGCAGCACCAGTTGGCCCGCTTCAAAGCCGCCGGCGAACACTTCGTCGCGACCGAACCCCTCTTCCACGAACTCCTGGACGAGACCGCGGAAGGCGCCCCCGTCCCCGAGGCCCTCACCAGCTACGCCACAGAGGTCCGCTCGAACGCGACACGCTTCCTCACCGACCGGCTCCGCTCCCTGCCTCCGAGCAGCCAGGGCCACAAAGCCTCCACCGAGGCCCGCGAAAAACTCGAAGACATCCTCAACAACCCCCGCAAGGCCCCCACGTACCTGCGAAAGGAGCAGCCCGCATGACTCTGCCTCTCTTCGAAATCCCCCACCCCAGCCCCCCACCCGACGCCGAGCAGACCATCCCGGCCGCCGCCGAACCGGCGGCCGCGCCGGTCCAGTACGTCGCCTGGCTGGGCGGCCTCGTCCACACCCACCAGTACGGCAAGCTGGCCGACCTGCGCCGCCCGGCGACCGCCGACAGCCCCACGCACTTCGAAGCCCGCGCCTACGCCCCCACTGAAGAACACCGGGCGCTCTACCGTCAGGTCGGCTTCCTCTTCGCCCGCTACCACGCAGGCAGAACCAAGCCCCACTACGGCAGCGGCAGCATGGGTACCGCCATCCGCTCCATTGGCTACGACGGAGCCCGAGGCCCCTCCAATCCCGGCGCCGAACGCCTCATGATGCGCATCCTCCCGGCCCGCCAGATCCCCTGGCGCCACCTCCAGCACGCCATCGAACGCATCCGTGCCGGCGAGACCACACCCCCCTCCTGGGCCCAGCTCATCACCGACCTCACCCAGTGGAGCGACCGCGGACGTCCCACCTCCGAAGCGTGGGGCGACGACTTCTACACCCGCCGCCGCACCACCACCGCCCGCACGAACGGAGCCGCCAAGTGACCACCAGTAAGCCCCAGTACCTGTCCCTGCACGCCCTGGAGACCTTCGCCGCCGCCCTCCCCGTCCGCGACGAGAACGGCCAGCCGAAAGCGTTCGTCTACGGCGGCGCCGAACGCACCGCCATCTCCGCCCAGGCCCGCCGCCGCGCCGAACGCACCCACTCCCGCCAGCGCGCCAACCAGGGCGAAGGTCCCCTCGCCTCCTACAGCAGCGGCAGGCGCACCCGCGAATGGGCCCTGTTCACCCGAGACGCCCTGGTGAAGAACCACGACTGGGACCCCGACCAGGCCATCTACGCAGCCAAGGCCGCGCTCGAAGGACTCGGGCTGAAGTTCGGCGAGAAGGAATCCACCGCCCTCCTCACCAAGGTGCTCTTCTACGCACCCGAGGACTCCGGCGACCGGATCGCCGACCACCTCAACACCCAGGCCGACGCCTTCAACTCGTGGCTGACCGAGTACACGGCCGCCAAGGCAGAAGCCGCCGCGAGGGAAGAGGCCAAGAAGAACGCGAAGAAGAACGCCCGGAAGAAGACCACCACCACTGCCGACGTCGACGCGCCGGTCGAGCCCGCCGCCAAGGACAGCAAGGAAGAGGAGGTCAAGATCCCGCCGCTGCCCAAGGACCTCCGCACCGGCATCCTCACCGCATTCGCGCCCCGCGACGCCATCGACATCACCGTCTTCGGCCGGTTCCTCGCAGAGGTCGCCGAGCTGCGCACCGTGGACGGCGCCGCCCAGCACTCCTGGGCGTTCACCATCGCCCCCGCCGAGCACATCGACGATTTCTACGCCGCCGCCGACGACGCCAAACTCGAACGCCGGCAGAACGCACTCGACTTCCTCGACGCGGCCGACAACGCCGGCGCGGGCATGACCGGCTACCAGTCACTCATCTCCGGCACCTTCTACCGCCACGCCGCCCTCGACCGGCACAAGCTCCGCGTCAACCTTCAGGCCTCCGGCATGACCGCGGACGAAGCCGAGACCGCTGCCCAGGCCGCCGAAGCCGAATTCATCCAGGCATTCGTGGACGCCGTCCCTCGCGCCAAGGCCAACAGCACCGCCTCCACCGGCAGCCTGCCCAATCTCGTCTTGGCCCACGAGGGCGCCCGCCCCTACTTCTACGCCGGCGCCTTCCAACGCCACATCGATGAGACCTCCGACGGGCCCGCCGCCCTCGCCGGCGCCAAGAGGCTCCTCGACCACCACCGCCTCATCACCACCAAGCGAACCGACGCCACCCCCGGCCGTGTCCTCACCTACGACCTCGACATCCAGGAACTCATCGACCAGCTCACCGCCGACGGCACCCTCCCCGCAGCCGAAGCCACAACCCTGGAGCAGCTGACCGCATGAACGCCACCACTCCCCGCGCAGGCAGGGAAGCGGCCACGCTTCTCATCCGCCTCGCGGCCCCACTCCAAGCCTGGGGGACCTCTGGCGCATTCGAGCGCCGCGCCACCCACATGCGGCCCACCAAATCAGCGGTCATCGGCCTTATCGCCGCCGCCCTCGGCTACGACCGCGAAGACCCCCTCGGTCCACTCGCCGAACTCCGCTACGGCGTCCGCGCCGACCGCCCCGGCACCCCCTACCGCGACTTCCACGTAGTGGGCGGAGGCCCCTACCCTCTGCGCCCCCGCGACCTAATCACCGACCACCGCCGCGCAGCCAAAGCCACCTCCCTGGAAGACGCCACCGGCCCCCACTTCGGCCACCACCTCATCGACGGCTGGTACGGAGCCCCCAAGTACATCGAACCCGACCCCGAAACCGGGCACCTCCTCACTGCAGCCAAAGCCGTCCTGCGCAACCCCGCCGTCAGCGAACGCTGGTACCTCGCTGACGCCGCGTTCGTCGCCGCCGTCGAACACCACGACACCACCCTCCTCGACAACATTTCCCACCACCTCGAACATCCGCGTCGACTCCTCTGGCTCGGCCGCAAGTCCTGCCCGCCCGCCGGTGACCTCTCCGGCGGGGTCCACCCCGGCACCCTCGAGCACGTCCTCACCCACGCCCCCCTCCTCCCGGAAGCCACCACCGAACGCCCCTGGGCCTGGATCGACGCACCCCCCGGAACACCCCGCGCCGTCCCCACCGACGACCAGCCCGTCACCTTTCACCCCGACCAACGCAGCCACGCCACCCGCTGGGAAACCCGCACCCGCATCACCCCGATCCCGACCATCGAATGGACGCCCAGCCCGTGAGCAGTTCCACGCGCTTCGTCGCCACCCAAAGTGTCCTCACGCTCGACGCCCGCCACCCCGACGTCATTCGTGCCATGAACGACGTCCACGACATGCACCGCCTCGTCATGAGCGGCCACCGGGGCTGGGTCCCCGAAGGCGAAGACGATGCCCGCTCACAGATGGGCCTGCTCTCCGCCTGGACTGTCAACCTGCGCACGCAGACCCTGACCCTCATCACCCAAGCCCGTGTCACCCCCGACTGGACACCCGTCCCCCGCGCCGCACTCCTGGAAGCCCCGCACCTGATCAACATCGACCAGACCATCAAGGCCGGCGACACCTATACCTTCCGCGCGTTCATCAATCCCATCCGTTCCGTCATGCCCACCCACGGCCCGAAGAAAGGCCAACGCGGACGGCGTATGGCCAGCATGTCCCCTCATCACGCAGCTGAGTGGTTCACGCAGCGGCTCCAGCCCGAAGGTGAGCCCCCCGTCGGGCCGTCCAGCATCAAGCGGATCGGTGCCGACGCGGATCCTGCCCACATCACCACCACGATGCTGCCGCCACTCGTCTCCACGGTGAAGAAGGGCCTGAAGGTCATCCGAGCCGAGGTCCGGGGACAGCTCACCGTCACCGACCCGGCCACCTTCGCCCGTACCCTCACTGAGGGACTCGGCAAAGCCCGCTCTTACGGAGTTGGCCTTGTCCTCGTACGCAAGTAACATCCCACCGGCCGGACTCCCTGATTCCGGCCGGACACATTCTCCGCGCCAGCGGAGATCGGCCAGATGCACACGAAGACATCGACCGATTCCCCGCGCAGGCAGGGATCCTCATCAACCCATAGCCCTCCCCGCACCCGAGGGGATGGTCCCCCGGCCGTGATCTGCGGACCCAACGAAGGCTCGTGCTACCCGCACCTGCGGGGATGGTCCCTTCGTCGGCGGGGCCACGAACAACACCAAGGGGTGCTCCCCGCGCCCGCGGGGATGGTCCCGCATCCACGATGGCCAAGCCGTCATGATCGAAGTGCTCCCCGCGCCCGCGGGGATGGTCCCCCCACGGTGGCCGCGTTGGACGCGGTGGTGGCGTACTCCCAGGAGGACAAAAACCGCAAAGCGGTCTGCCCGAGGAGCGCCCCACCGGATATGCAGCGCGCCGGCCGCACCTCGTGCGACGAGTATCCGTTCGCCTCGACCAAGGAAGGCGGCACCCACCTGCCCGCCAATCAGCGGGAGATCACCTGGGTGCACATCCAGGAGAACCGGAGCCAGGGCGGCCGCATCACCGCCTGGCGCGGCAAGATGCACGTCATGGACGGCGACCCGTTCTACGTGATCGTCTGAGCGTCGCTAGACTCCCCGCCAGTCAGGGTGCCCCCTTGTCCCGCCTCTGTGCCGGGGCAAGGGGGCACCCTTCTCCGCTGAAGGAGGCTTGTCTCATGCTGGTTCGTGAAGCGACGATCACCGTCGATGTGGGAGAAAGCGGCTACCTCATCGGATTCGACGACGACTACGACTGGCCGCAGGAGATGCCGTTCGGCTGGCGGTGCGGCCTGGCCACCGACAGCAACGCCATCGTGTTGCCCACCACCGACACCGGCCCCGTGCAGATGATCATCCAGGTCCACGACGGCCCGCCGGCACCCGAGCGCGGCAACGACTGGGAGCTGCCGGAAGAGATCAGCCTGCGCGCCGACTACCCCGAACTGTGCCTCGCCGTCGTCAGGAGCGAGTTCTGGGATGCCTGGCCAGAAGACGAACCCCCGCTCGAGGTGCCGCCCTGCGACGAGGGCGAGGAGTGGGTACGGATGCGCCTGTACTGCCACGCCGACGACCCCGGACCGGGCATCGGCGACCACGGTGAACGCCACCTTGTCCAGCTCTGGCGCGCTCCCCAGGCGCCCGGCGTGCACCCGGAGATCACGGATGCCGACCGGCAAGCCCGGGCCGAGTACGCCGCGCAAATGAACGTGCCGGTGGAGGAGTACACCACGACCTACCCCCTCACCTACACCCCCGATAGCCAACCAGACTGACCTCCTTGGCTGTGCTGTAGTCGCCTGGTCGAACACCGTGAGCGGAACTGCCGCGGCTCAAGGCGCGATATCCGAGAGCTGAGGGCAGCCGAGGCCCGCGAAGTGCAGGCCGCAGCCAAGGAACGCGCCGTCATCCGACGGGCCGCTCTGGCGGGACTCGGCGCAGCTGGTGACGACCTGGCCGACGCGGTGCTCCTCATCGACAGGGCCCTGGCCGACCAGGCCGACGCCGACGAAGAAGCCGTCGCTGCGGCTGCCGAGAAAGCGACCGGGATCCGGCCAGCCTGCTCCGTCGGCCTCGACGTCGGTGACGGGGACAACGCCTTACGTCGGATCGATCACCATGCGGCGTTCCACGGCAATGGCAGTACGCCAGGCCGCGTCCCCGCTGGAGAACGTCATGCTTCGTGATCCGGGTCGAGCACCACCCTGAACCTGTTGCCTTCCGGATCCGTCATCAGGGCTTCCATGGGATCATGGAGTTCCACCAGAGAGGCGCCCTTAGCGATCAGCGTCTGAACCTGCTCGGCGACCGTTCCGACAAGGACGGTGACGACCGGCAGCACAGCCGGAGATTCCGCTTCGCCGACACTGTACGCACCAAAACCCGGAATACTTCCCCAGAACCTGATCATTCTCTCCGGGTCTACGGCTTCAAAATGAACGTGCATACTGCGCCTGCCTCACTTTCGGGTCTCCAGCATCCCGGACAGCCGCAGGGCCTTGAGTGAGCTTCTTCGAGTTGGCCGCCGATCAGGTGACGGTCCACGAAGCGCAACGAGCGAGGCCCCCGAGCTGTTGATCGAGATGTCTGACGTCTCAA
>NZ_JBSFGB010000072.1:0-22683 GCF_053596375.1 Streptomyces sp. NPDC001709
CCTCACCCCGCAGCACACCCAGCAGCGACCACTCCACGAACTCGCCCAGCGCCGAAGCGCACTCGGCCATCCGCGCCGCGAACACCGGCGAGGACCCCAGCAGTTCCACCGCCATCCCCGCCCACTGCGCACCCTGACCGGGGAACACGAACACCGTGCGACCGTCCACGTCGGCCGTCCCGCGCACCAGGCCGGGCGTCTCCTCGCCGGCGGCCAGGGTGTGCAGGCCCCGTACCAGGTCGGCGCGGTCGGTGGCGGTGAGCACGGCGCGGTGCTCCAGGCCGGCCCGGGTGGTGGCGGCCGCGCGCGCGAGGTCCTCCAGGGTCAGCCCGGGGTTGCTCTCCAGGTGGGCGGCCAGCCGGTCCGCCTGTGCCCGCAACGCGGCCGCGGTCTGCCCGGACACCACCACCGGCACCGGAGCGGACACCACCACCCGCACCGCACCGGACGGCTGCACCGCGTCCGGTTCCGGCGCGGGTTCCGCCGCCGCCTCGGGTGCCTGCTCGACGATCACGTGTGCGTTGGTGCCGCTGATCCCGAACGAGGACACCCCGGCCCGGCGCGGCCGGTCGTGCTCCGGCCAGGGCCGCGCCTCGGTGAGCAGCCGTACCCCGCCGGATGCCCAGTCGACGTAGGGCGAGGGCTCGTCCACGTGCAGCGTGCCCGGCAACTGCCCGTGCCGCAGCGCCTGTACGACCTTGATCACCCCGGCGACCCCGGCCGCGGCCTGGGTGTGACCGATGTTGGACTTCAGCGACCCCAGCCACAGCGGCTCACCGGCGCGGCCCTGGCCGTAGGTGGCCAGCAGTGCCTGCGCCTCGATCGGGTCGCCCAGCGTGGTGCCCGTACCGTGCGCCTCCACCAGGTCCACGTCGGAGGTGGCCAGACCGGCGGCGGCCAGCGCGGACCGGATCACCCGCTCCTGTGCGGGACCGTTCGGCGCGGTCAGCCCGTTGGACGCGCCGTCCTGGTTCACCGCCGAGCCACGCAGTACCGCCAGCACCGGGTGGCCGTTGGCGCGCGCGTCGGACAGCCGCTCCAGCACCAGCTGCCCGGCGCCCTCCGCCCAGCCGGTGCCGTCGGCCGCCGCCGCGAACGACTTGCACCGCCCGTCCGGTGCGAGCCCGCGCTGCCGGGAGAACTCCACGAAGATGCCCGGCGTGGACATCACCGTCACGCCGCCGGCCAACGCGAGCGAGCACTCCCCCGCGCGCAGCGCCTGAGCCGCCAGGTGCACCGCCACCAGCGAGGAGGAGCACGCCGTGTCCACGGTGACCGCCGGGCCCCGCAGTCCCAGGCTGTAGGCGATCCGGCCGGAGGCGACGCTGGCCGTGGTACCGGTCAGCACATAGCCGTCCAGACCGGCGGCGCCCTCGTGCATCCGCGGGCCGTAGTCCTGCGCCATCACGCCGGCGAACACCCCGGTCATGCTGTCCCGCAGGGACAGCGGGTCGATCCCGGCGCGTTCCAGGGCCTCCCAGGAGGTCTCCAGCAGCAGCCGCTGCTGCGGGTCCATGGCCAGCGCCTCGCGCGGCGAGATACCGAACAGCCCGGCGTCGAACTCGGCCGCCCCGTACAGGAAGCCGCCGGTGCGCGCGTAGCTGCGGCCCGGCCGGTCCGGATCCGCGTCGAACAACCCGTCCAGGTCCCAGCCGCGGTCGGTGGGGAAATCGCCGATCGCGTCGCCGCCGGTGGCCACCAGCCGCCACAGGTCCTCCGGTGAGCCGACCCCGCCGGGGAACCGGCAGGCCATCCCGACGATCGCGATGGGCTCGGCGGTGGGCGCCGCCACCGCGGGCGCGGGGTTCACCGGCGCCCCGGCGGCCAGCTCGGCGATCAGGTGCCCGGCGATCCGCTGCGGGGTCGGATGGTCCAGTACGACCGTGGCGGGCAGCCGTAACCCGGTCACCTCGGCCAGCCGCTGCCCCAGCTCCACCGTCATCAGCGAACCGAAACCCAGGTCCTTGAAGGGGCGGCGTACGTCCAGTTCCTCGGCCGATTCCAGCTCCAGCGCCGCGGCCACCTCGGCCCGCACCAGTGTGCGCACGGCCTGCTCCCGCTCGGCCGCGGGCAGCCCGGCGAGCCGCGAGACCGGCCGCGCCGGCGCCCCGGCCGGCGGCTCGGCCGGCACGGCGGGCGACGCGCCGCCGGTGGCCGTCACCCCGGCGATCCAGTGCCGCCGCCGCTGGAACGGGTAGGTGGGCAACGGGATCCGCCGTGCCCCGGAGCCGGCGTAGAACCGCGTCCAGTCCACCGGCACACCCCGCGCGTGCACCCGGGCCACCGCGGTGAGCAGCGACCTCAGGTCCGGGCGCTCCCCGCCGGCCATCGCGGAGACGAACGCCACGTCCTGCGGCGCGCTGCCCGGGCCCATCGCGCACAGCGTGCCGTCCGGACCCAGCTCCAGGAACGTGCGCGCACCGCCCGCACAGGCCGCGCCGATCGCGTCGGCGAACCGGACCGTGTCACGGGTGTGCCGCGCCCAGAACTCCGGCCAGTCCAGCCCGGTCGCGTCCAGCTCGGCGCCGGTCAGCGAGGACAGGACGGGCAGGGCCGGCCGCCGCCAGTCGATCCGGGCCGCGGCCGCGCGCATCCCGTCCAGGATGCCGTCCACATGCGGCGAGTGGCTGGCCATCGGGACCTGGATCCGCCGGGTGCGCCTGCCCCTGTCGGACCAGCGGCCCGCGATCGCCAGCGTGGCGTCCTCGTCGCCCGAGATCACCGTGGCGGCCGGGCTGTTGAGCGCGGCGATGGACACCAGCCCGCCGGATGCCTCGACGTCCCCCAGCAGCTCCGCCTCGGACGCCTCCACCAGCACCATCGCCCCGCCGGGCGGGATCTCGTGCATGAGCCGGCCTCGGGTGGCCACCAGCGCGCAGGCGTCGGCCAGTGACATCGCCCCGGCGACGTGCAGGGCTGCCAGCTCGCCGAAGGAGTGGCCGAGTACGGCGTCCGGGGTGATCCCCCAGCTCTCCACCAGCCGGAACAGCCCGACCTGGACGGCGAACAACGCGGGCTGCGTGTACGCCGATTCGTCCAGCAGCGCGGCGTCCGCCGAACCCTCCTCGGCGAACATCACCTCCAGCAGCGGCCGGGGCAGGTGCGGGCGCATCCGCTCGCAGATCTCGTGCACCGCCGCGGCGAACACCGGGTGGCGCCGGTAGATGTCCCGGCCCATCCCCGGCCGCTGGTTGCCCTGGCCGGCGAACAGGAACACCGTCCGTCCGTCGACGGCCGTACCGTGCACCACCCGCGCGTTCGCCGTGTCCCCGGCCAGCGCCCGAAGCAGGCCGGGCACCTCCTCGGCCGACTCGGCGACCAGCACCGCCCGCCGCTCCAGCCGGCTGCGCGTGGTGGCCAGGGAGTAGGCCAGGTCCACCGGGGACGCCGACGCCGACTCGCCCAGCAGTCCGGCCAGTTCGGCCAGCGCGGCCGGGGTCCGCGCGGACAACGGCACCAGCACCGGGCCGTCGTACCGCCCGGCGTCGCGGTCCGGCGCCGGGCCGGGAGCGGGCGGCTCGGCCAGCACCACGTGGCAGTTGGCCCCGCCCATGCCGAACGAGCTCACCCCGGCCAGCAGCGGGCCCTGAACGGCGGGCCAGGGACCGGTCCCGGTGACCACCCGCAACCCCAGCTCCGCCAGCGGGATCCGCGGATTCGGGGTGCGGAAGTTCAGGCTGGGCACCAGTTCCCGGCGCGACAGGGACAGGACCGTCTTGACCAGGCCGGCGATCCCGGCCGCGCCCTCCAGGTGCCCGATGTTCGTCTTCACCGAGCCGACCAGCAGCGGCCGCTCGCGGTCGCGCCGCGCCACCATGCCCAGCGCCGCGGCCTCCACCGGGTCGCCCAACGGCGTTCCGGTGCCGTGCAGTTCCACATAGCTCAGCTCGGCCGGGGACACCCCGGCCGCCGCGCAGGCCAGCCGCAGCACCTCCGCCTGCGCCTCCGGGCGCGGGGCGGTCAGCGCGTCGCCGCCGCCGTCGTTGTTGGTGGCGCTGCCCCGGATCACCGCGTGCACGGTGTCCCCGTCGGCCAGCGCCGCCGACAGCGGCTTGAGCACCAGCACCGCGCCGCCCTCGCCGCGCACGAACCCGTCGGCCCGCTCGTCGAAGGTGTAGCAGCGTCCGTCCGGCGAGATCGCGCCCAGCGCCCGGGTGACGTCGTAGCCGTCCTGGGCGATGTTCAGCTGGACACCGCCGGCCAGCGCCACCGCGCACTCCCCGGCCGCCAGCGCCCGGCAGGCCAGGTGCACCGCGACCAGCGCGGAGGACTGCGCACTGTCCACGACCAGGCTCGGCCCGCGCAGCCCCAGCGCGTACGACACCCGGTTGGCGATCATCGCCCGGTTGCGTCCGGTGGCCGAGTGCGGGCTCAGCCGCGTGCCGCGCAGCGCGGCGTAGTCGTCGTAGGTGGCGCCGACGAACACGCCCGTGCCGTCCGCACTGCCGCCGTCGCCGTCGCCCGGGATGATCCCGGCGTCCTCGAAGGCCTCCCAGGCCAGCTCCAGCACCAGCCGCTGCTGCGGGTCCAGCACCGCCGCCTCACCCGGCGAGATACCGAAGAATCCCGCGTCGAACGAGTCGACCTGGTCCAGGAATCCCGCCCGCACCGGCTCACCGGAGGGCAGCACGGGCACGGCCGGGCCATCCGGATGGCAGCGCCGCGGGCCGGGCTCGCCGAGCGCGTCCCGCCCGTCGCGCAGCAACTGCCAGAACTCGCCGGGGTTCGCGGCCCCCGGCAGCCGGCACGCCAGACCGACGATCGCAACGGGTTCTTGGCCCGTGACCCGACCCACTCGGTCACCCCCGCGCGCTTCCCCTTCGACACCCACGCGTGACTCCCACCCGACACCCACGTGTGACTCCCCGCCGACACCCACGCGGGCTTCCCCCTCAACGCCCACGCGAGCTTGCCCCTGAACGCCCACGCGTGACTCCCCCTCCACACCCACGCGGACTTTCCCCTCGACACCGGCGCGGGCCTTCCCCTCAACGCCCACGCGGGCCGACCCCTCCACACCGACGCGTGACTCCCCCTCCACACCGACGCGGGCCTTCCCCTCAACGCCGACGCGTGACTCCCCCTCCACACCCACGCGGGCCTTCCCCTCCGCACCCACCCGGATTTCCCCCTCCACTCCCAGGCGCGTTGCCCCCTCTACACCCACGCGGGCCTCCCCCTCCACACCCACGCGGGCCTCCCCCTCCACACCCACGCGCGCTTCCCCCTCAAGACCCACGCGTGACTCCCCCCTCCACACCCACGCGGGCCCTCCCCTCCGCACCCCCGCGGGCTTTCCCCTCCGCATCGGCTCATGGGCGAGGACACGCGGGCACTCCGGGTGGACGGCTTTCAGGGCACTGCGGGCAGGCCGGGGCGTCTGGTCGTGGGCAGCCGGCGCGTTCGGGCGGCGGGCATGCCGTCGGCCTGGCCCGTGCCGGCGCCGGGCCGGCGGCGTTCCGGATCGAGTGCGGACCGGCCTCGGGCGCCGGTCCGCTGCGGGCACGTGGTCACCACACCGTGACCACCTTCAAGGCTCCTGCCGCGAGCAGCGGGACACCGGACCGCTCAGGCCCGGACGAACTCCACCGGCACTCTCAGCGCCACCGTGTGCTTGCTGTTGTTGGCCCAGGGCACGGGACCGGTCAGCCGCACCTCGGCGACCCGGTCGAGCAACACGCCGAACAGCGTGCGCAGTTCGATACGGGCCAGGTCCACCGCGAGGCAGCTGTGCGGCCCCCGGCCGAAGGCCACGTGCGGGTTGGGGTCGCGGCGCACGTCGAAGTTCATGGCGTCGGCGAACACGCTCTCGTCGCGGTTGGCCGACGACCACCACAGCGTCACCTTGTCGCCGCGGCGGAACCGCGCATCGCGGAACGTGAAGTCCTCGGTGGCCGTCCGCCGGTTGTACGGCGTCGGCGTGGACCAGCGCATCATCTCCTCGATGGCGCTGTCCAGCAGGGAGCGGTCCGCGCGCAGCGCCTGCCACTGGTCGGGGCGCTCGGCGAGGGCGAGCAGGCCCACCGCGATCACGTTACGGGTCGGCTCGCTGCCGGCCAGGGTGAGCAGGTTGACGAACACCTCGCGCTCGTACTCGCCCAGCGGCGGCTCGCCGTGGCCGTCCGGCAGGTCACCGGCGGCGATCACGGACAGGAAGTCCTGCGCCGGGTCGGCCCGCTTCTCGGCGATCAGCTTGACGCCGTACTGGTACATGGCCAGCAGGGCTGCCTGGCTGCGCGAGGAGGACTCGCCGGAGTCGCGGTCCTCGTAGCCCATCACCACCTCGGTCCAGTCGACGAACTGCGGCCAGTCCGCGCGCGGCACGCCCATCAGCGCGGCCATGACCTCGACGGAGAACCGGCCGGCGACGTCGTTCTGGAAGTCGCAGGAGCCCTGCTCCACGACCTCGGAGATGATCGCTTCGGCGCGTTCGGTGATGGCGGGGGTCAGCGCGTCCAGTACCGGGCCGGTGACCGAGGGGGTGACGAGTTCGCGCAGCAGCCGGTGCCGCGGGTCGTCCATCATGTTCAGCATCGCGCCGGAGTAGGTGCCGACGGGCAGGTCGTCGAGGTGGGTGCCGCCGCCCTCGCGGTCGCCGCCGCCCTGGGAGGACAGCAGCGGGTGGGCGGCGGCCTCGACCACGTCGGCGTAGCGGGAGAGGACCCAGAAGTTCTCACCGTCGCGGGTGCGGCCGGGCGGGTGCAGCAGGATGGGTGCTTCCTGGCGGAGGCGGGCGAAGACCTCGTGTGGGAATCCGTCTCCGAACCGGTCCTGATCGCTGAGATCGAATCCACCGAGAACCGCCGGTAAATCGCTTTGGCTTACCTCGGTGGCGCTTCGTGATAACGGGAGGGCGGGTTGTTCCAACGACATGAAACTCTCCATTTTTGCACTGACGCAACGAGGGACGCCAAAAGCATCAGCAGTGTCACCCGATCGTGGAAATTCCGTCAAGCAGCTGCCCGCCCCAACCAGTGTGACGTACCTGAAGTTTCAGCTGTGCGTCCGTTGCTGTTTCAGGTCGAGGTCTTCGTGAGCCTTCTAGGAGCGGCGGGGCACGGGAATGACGTAGCGGCCGAAGAGGAGTTCGCGCAGGACGTCGTCGCCGCCTTCGACGAGGGAGACGTAGCGGATGTCGCGCATCAGCTTGCCGATGGGCAGTTCATGGGTGTAGCCGAGCCCGCCGAACATCTCGGAGCCCGCGCTCGCCACCTCCCAGCCGGCCTGGCCGCAGAACATCTTGGCGGTCAGGGCCGACTTGAGGGTGCCCTGGCGGTGGAAGAGCGCGGCGGCGCCGGGGTCGGCCATGATCGCGTCGTAGTCGCGGGCGGCGCGCAGGCAGTGGCTCTTCATGACGTCGATCTGCATCTCCATCTGCCCGAGCCGCTGTGCGAACACGGGGCTCTCCAGCAGGGTGCCGTCGCGGAAGGGCTTGCTCTTGGCGTAGGTCATGCAGTGGTCGCGGATCCGGCGGGCGATCCCGATCGCGGTGGCGGCGATCAGGATGCGGCTGGCGTTGAGGCCGATCTCCAGCAGCCTGAGGCCGGAGCCGTCGAGGCGGTTCGCGGCGGGGACGCGGCAGTTCTTCAGGCTGACCTGGTAGGTGTGCGAGGCGCGCAGGCCGATGACGTCCCAGCGTTTGACGACCTCGACGCCTGGGGTGTCGCGCGGGATCAGCACGGCGTGGTAGGCCTCGGGATCCTCGGCCGAGCGGGCGATGACGACGAGGAAGTCGGCGAAGTCGGTGTTGGTCGAGAAGAACTTCTCGCCGGTGACGACGAGTTCGTCCCCGTCCGTCGCGACCACCGTGTCGATCTTGGCGAGTTCGCTGCCCGCGGCCCGTTCGCTGCCCAGCGTCGCGCAGAACGAGCCCCGGGCGGCCATGGGCGCGAGATGACGGGCCTTGAGTTCCTCGGAGCCGTACAGCTGCACGATGCTGGTGCCGAGTACGGAGATGAAGAGCGTGAAGGCCACCCCGGCGTCGCCGTAGGAGATCTCGTTGACGATCTCGACGCTGTCCTCGAGGCCGAGGCCCCGCCCGCCGAGCTCCCGCGGCAGCCACCAGTTGGCCAGTCCGGTCTCCCGGAACCTCTCGTAGACGTCCGACGGTTTGTCGTCGAGGGCGTCCAGCTCCGTGTGCCGGCCGTCGACACACTCCTTGACGAATGTGCGCACGGCCTTCAGGTCTTCCGGCTTCATCTCTCCACCACTTCCAGGTCCGGCGCAGGGGGCACGGACGTTCTCATTCGGAAATCGCTCGCTGTACGAGGGCCTCGATGTCGAGTTCGTCGATCTCGTCCAGCGCGTCGGCCTCGTCGGGTGCGTCGCTCGCGTCGTCCGGCGGGCCGCCGGTCCCGTCCTCCGTCTCCGGGGCGGGAAAGAGCAGTTCGCGCACGCGTTCCGCGAGCGCGGCGGGCGTCGGATAGTTGTAGATCACCGTTGCCGGGACATGGACTCCGGTGTCTTTCTTGACCTGGTTGCGGAACTCGACTCCGCTGAGGGAGTCGAAACCGATTTCCTGGAACGTCATGTCGGCGTCGATGTCGTCGGCGGACGCGTAGCCCAGTACCACGGCGGCGGTGTCCAGCAGGAGGGCCACCAGTTCCTCGCGCTGCTCCTGCGACGGGAGGCCGGCCAGCTTGCGCGCCATGGCGGACTCCCCGCTCTCCTCGGCGGGGACGGCCCCCGTCGAGGACGCGGGAGCGGGAGCGGGCCGGACCAGGGTGCGCAGCAGCGCGGGCACACTGTTCCGTCCCAGGGCGCCCCGATCGACCTGCACGGGCAACTGCAGCGTCCGGTCCACGGCGAGCGCGGCGTCGAACAGGGCCATGCCCCGCTCCGCCGTCAGCGGTTCCATGCCATGGCGCCGGAAGCGCGCCAGGTCGGCCTCGCCGAGCGTGCTCGCCATACCGGTCTCCCACGGGCCCCAGGCCAGCGAGAGCGCGGGCAGTCCCGCCACGGTCCGGTGCTCGGCCAGTGCGTTGAGGAAGGCGTTGGCCGCCGCGTAGTTCGCCTGGCCCGCGTTGCCGATCACGCCGACCACGGAGGAGTACAGCACGAAGGCCGACAGCCCCATGTCCTTGGTGAGTTCGTGCAGGTGCCATGCGGCGTCGGCCTTGGGCGCGAAGACGCGGTCGATCCGCTCCGGGGTCATCAGTTCCACGGTGGTGTCGTCGAGCACGCCGGCCATGTGCACGACCGCGGTGAGCGGCGCGTCCCGCGGAATCCGCGCGAGCTGCTCGGCCAGTGCCCCGGCGTCGGAGACGTCGCAGGCCGCCTGGGTGACGTTCGCGCCCAGCTCGGCCAGGTCGGCGGCCAGTTCTGCCGCGCCGGAGCGGCTGAGGAGCAACAGGTTGCGCACGCCCTGCTCGACGACGAGATGGCGGGCGAGCAAGGCGCCCAGACCGCCGGTCGCGCCGGTGAGCAGGACCGTTCCGTCCGGGTCCCAGGCCTGCGGCGCGGCGGCCGGGGCGGGCTGCGGGACCAGGTGCGGTGCGTACGCCCTGCCCTGGCGGATCGCCAGCTCGGGCAGGGTCGTGTCCAGGGTTTCGAGCGCGCGCAGCGACTCCTCGCCGCCGTCGGTGTCCACGAGCACGAACTGGTCGGGGTGCTCGACCTCCGCGGAGCGCACCAGTCCCCACACCGCGGCGAGGGCCGGATCGGGTGTCTCCCCGGGGAGGGCCGCCACGGCGTTCCTGGTCACGACGACCAGCGGGCGGTCGTGGTGGTCGCCCAGCCGCCGCTGCACCAGCTCCAGCGCGGCGCGGGTCGCGGCCCGCGCCGCCGCGGGAGCGTCACCGTACCCGTCCGCCGCGACGTGCACGATGTCGGCGGGGCCGGCCGGCCGCTGCGGGCCCGGCTCCACCGGCGCCCACTGCACGGCGAACAGCGAGTCGGCCAGGGAGCCCCGGGAGAGCTGGTCCGCCGAGGCCGGCATCAGGGCTAGGGACTCGACGGTCAGTACGGGCGCACCGTCGCACGTCGTGATCGACAGCGACACCTCGCTCTCGCTGATCCGGGCGGCGCGGACCCGCAGCCGGCCTTCGGCGTGCGCGTGGCGGGCGACGCCGGAGAACGAGTAGGGCAGCACGGCCTGCGCCGGGTCGTCCGGCACCATCAGCGACAGCACCGGGTGCAGAGCGGCGTCGAACAGGGCCGGGTGCGCGGCGAATCCGCCCTTGGCGTGCGGTACCCGCTCGGGCAGCTCGACCTCGCCGTAGACCGCGTCGCCGAGCCGCCACAGCGCGCGCAGCCCCTGGAACGCCGGGCCGTATCCGTAGCCGCGCTCGCCCAGCTCCGTGTAGAAGGCGGCCACGTCCACCGCGGCGGCGTCCCGCGGCGGCCACGCCTCGGCGGGGGCGGCAGGTGCGGGAGCCTGCGGGACGACGTGCCCGGCGGCGTGCCGGGTCCAGGTTCCGGCGGCGCCGGACGCGGGACGCGAGTACACCCCGACGGGGCGCCGGCCTGAGGGTTCCGCCGCGCCGAGCACGACCTGTACCCGCACGGCACCGCCGGTGAAGGCCAGGGGCTCGTGGAGGATCAGTTCCTCGACGGCTCGGCAGCCGGTGCCCTCGATCGCGCGCAGCGCCAGGTCGGTCAGGGCCGCGCCGGGGAACACGGAGGTGCCGAAGACGGCGTGGTCGGCGAGCCAGGGCTCGGCATCGAGGTCGATCCGTCCGCTGAACACCGTCTGGTCGCCCACGGCCAGCTCGGTGGCGGCGGACAGGAAGGGATGCCCGACGGGTTCGAGACCGGCGCCCGTGGCGTCGGCGCGCGGCTGGGTCTGCTGCGCCCAGTAGCGCTGGTGGTCGAAGGCGTAGGTGGGCAGGTCGACCGGCCTGCCGACGACGCCGACGGCGTCCAGGTAGGCCCGCCAGTCGACGGGAACGCCGGCGACGTGCAGGCGGGCCAGGGCCTCGGCCGCCGAACGGGTCTCGGAACGGCCCTTGCGGGCCAGGGGTATCGCCGTCACGTCGGTGTCGGCGAGGGTGTCGGCGGCCGTGGCGGACAGGACGCCGTCGGGGCCCACCTCGACCAGCACCCCGGCGCCGGCGGTCACGGCGGCGGCGACCCCGTCGGCGAAGCGCACGGCCTCCCGCACGTGGCGCACCCAGTACTCGGGCCGCTCCAGCTCGCCCGGTCCGGCGAGGGCGCCGGAGACGTTGGAGACGACCGCGATGCGTGCGGGCGCGTAGGTGACCGACTCGGCGACGCGCCGGAACTCGTCGAGCATGGGGTCCATCAGCGGCGAGTGGAAGGCGTGCGAGACGCGCAGCCGGGTCGTCTTGCGCCCGTCGGCGGCCAGGGTCCCGGCGACCGCGGTGACGACCTGCTCCTCGCCGGAGACGACGACCGCGGCGGGGCCGTTCACGGCGGCGATGGAGGCGGCGTCCTCGTGTCCGGCCAGCGCGGCCCTGACCTCGTCCTCGCTCGCCTGGACGGCGACCATGGCACCGCCGCGCGGCAGCGCCCCCATCAGGCGTCCGCGGGCGGCGACCAGCCGGGCCGCGTCGGGCAGCGAGAACACGCCCGCCACGTGCGCGGCGGCCAGTTCGCCGATGGAGTGCCCGACGAGTACGGCGGGTTCGACGCCGAGGGACGTCAGGAGCCGGTAGGCAGCCACCTCGAAGGCGAACAGCGCGGGCTGGGTCGTCGCCGTCTCGTCGAGCAGCCGGGCCGTCCCGGACCCGGGTTCGGCCGAGACGGCGGCGTCGACGGGGTGCTCCAGCAGGGGGTCGAGTTCCGCGCAGACCTCGCGCCAGGCCTCGGCGAACGCGGGGAAGGCCGCGATCAGTTCCCGGCTCATGCCCAGGCGCTGGCTGCCCTGCCCGGAGAAGAGGACGCCGACGCCGGGCGGCGCCGCCGCGTGCCCGGTGACCACACCCGAGTCCCGCTGTCCCCGGGCCAACGCGTCGAGTCCGGCGAGGAGTTCCGCCCGGTCCGACCCGATGACCACGGCGCGGTGGTCGAAGGCCGAGCGCCGGGTGGCCAGGGACAGGGCCACGTCGGCCGGGTGTGCGGCGGTATCTGCGGTGAGCGCGCCGGCCAGTTTGCCCGCCTGCCGGGCCAGTGCCTTGGCGCTGTGCGCCGACACCGGCCACACCGTCTCGCCCCGGGGCCTCGCGGCCGAGGGGACGGCGGGTTCGACGGGGTCGCCCTGCTCGATGATCACGTGCGCGTTGGTGCCGCTGATCCCGAACGAGGAGACACCGGCGCGCCGGGGCCGGTCCGCCCGCGGCCAGTCGCGCTGTTCGGCCAGCAGCAGTACGGCGCCCGAGGACCAGTCGACCCGGCTGGAGGGCTGCTCGGCGTGCAGGGTCCTGGGCAGCGCCTCCGCACGCATCGACATGATCATCTTGATCACCCCGGCGACGCCCGCGGCGGCCTGGGTGTGTCCGATGTTGGACTTCAGCGACCCCAGCCACAGCGGGTCCTCGCGGTCCTGGCCGTAGACGGACAGCAGTGCCTGCGCCTCGATCGGGTCGCCGAGGCTGGTGCCGGTGCCGTGTGCCTCCACCGCGTCGACCTCGGCCGGCGACAGGCCCGCCGAGGCGAGGGCCTGGCGGATCACCCGTTCCTGGGAGGGGCCGTTGGGCGCGGTGAGGCCGTTGCTCTCGCCGTCCTGGTTGATGGCGCTGCCGCGCAGCACGCCCAGCACCCGGCGGCCGTTGCGGCGGGCGTCGCACAGCCGCTCCAGTACCAGCACCCCGACGCCCTCGGACCAGCCGGTGCCGTCGGCGGCGTCGGAGAACGCCTTGCAGCGGCCGTCGGCGGCCAGTCCGCCCTGCCGGGCGAACTCGACGAACATGCCCGGGGTGGACATGACGGTGACACCGCCCGCGAGGGCGAGGGAGCAGTCACCGGACCGCAGCGACTGGGCGGCCAGGTGCAGGGCGACCAGCGAGGAGGAGCAGGCCGTGTCGACGGTGACGGCCGGTCCCTCCAAGCCGAGGCTGTAGGCGATCCGTCCGGAGACGACGCTGCCGGAACCGCCGGTCAGCGCGTGGCCCGCGAGGTTGCCGGTGACGTCCTGCAGGCGCGGCAGGTAGTCCTGGGCCATGGCCCCCATGAACACCGCGGTGCCGGTGCGGCGCAGCTGTGCCGGGTCCTGGCCGGCGTGCTCCAGCGCCTCCCACACGGCTTCCAGGGCGAGCCGCTGCTGCGGGTCCATGGCGAGGGCCTCACGCGGGCTGATCCGGAAGAAGCCGGCGTCGAAGTCCGTCGCGCCGTCCAGGAAGCCGCCGGCGGGGACGAAGTCCGCGTCCACGTCGACCTGCCAGCCCCGGTCCTGTGGGAAGCCGCCGATCGCGTCGACGCCGTCGGCGACCAGGCGCCACAGGTCCTCGGGGGTGGCGACCCCGCCGGGCAGCCGGCAGCTCATGCCGACGATCGCGATCGGCTCGTCGGCGGCGACGAAGGGGGCGGTGACGGGGGCGGATGCCGCACCGGCCCGGTCCTCGCCCGTACCGGCGAACCGCTCGCGCAGGTGCCGCACCAGAGCGGCGGGGGTCGGGTGGTCGTAGGCCGTGGAGGCGGGCAGCTGCAGGCCGGTCGCGGCGCCCAGCCGGTCGCGCAGCTGTACCGCCGTCACCGAGTCGAAGCCGAGTTCCTTGAAGGTCTGGTCCGCCCCGATCCGCGCGGTGTCGGCGTGCCCGAGCAGCACCGCCGCCTCACCGCGCACCAGCGTCCACAGCTCCCGCTCGGACGTCCCCGCGGCCGCGGGGACGTCCCCGGGCGCCGCGGCGGTGGGGGCCGGTCGCGGGGCGGGTGCCACGACGGCCGCCCCGTCGACCCAGTAGGTCTCGCGCTGGAAGGCGTAGGCCGGCAGCGGCACGCGCCGGGCTCCGGCGAACCGGCCCCGCCAGTCGAGGTCGACGCCCCGGCTGTACAGCTCGGCCATGGACAGCAGCAGGCGGTGGCTCTCATCCTCGTTGCGGCGCAGCGTGGGCTGTACGACGGCGGAGCCGGCCGTGGCGGCGATGTGCATCGCCAGCACCGGGTGCGGGCTGACCTCCACGAACACGCCGTATCCGGCGTCGGTCAGCGCCTGCACGGTGTCGGCGAAGCGCACCGGCTCGCGCAGGTTCCGGTACCAGTACTCGGCGTCCAGGGTGGCCGGGTCGACCCGTCCGGCGACGACGGTCGAGTAGAACGCCACGCCGGTGTCGGTGGTTTCGGCGCCCGCGACGCCGTCGAGCACTTCGTCCCGGATCGCTTCCACGTGGTCGCAGTGGGAGGCGTAGTCGACCGGGACGATCCGGGCGCGGCTGCCCCGGGCCTCGCAGTCGGCGACGGCCGCGCGGACGGCGTCGGGGTCGCCGGAGATCACCACGGTGCCGGGCGAGTTCACCGCCCCGACCGAGACGCGGGTCTGGTCGACCTGGTCGGCGGGCAGGTCCAGGACGGCCATCAGGCCGCGCCCGGACAGCTTCTCGGTGATGATCCGGGCGCGGGCGACGATCAGCCGCACGCCGTCGGCCAGGGAGAGGATGCCCGCCGCGGTCGCGGCGGCGATCTCGCCCTGGGAGTGGCCGATGACCGCGTCGGGCCGCACGCCCGCCGCGCGCCACACCTCGGCCAGCGAGACCATGACCGCGAACAGCGCGGGCTGTACGACGTCCATCCGCTTCAGGGCGGTCTCGTCGCCGAGCACGTCCCGCAGCGACCAGCCGGCGAACTGCCGCAGCAGGCGTTCGCACTCGTCCATGCGGGCGGCGAACACCTCGTCCGTGTCCCACAGCCCCTGGGCCATGCCGACCCAGTGCGCGCCCTGGCCGGAGAACACCCAGACCGTGCCGGCGCTCTCGGCGGCGGTGCCGGTGACGACCCGCGCCGACGGCCGGCCCTCCGCCAGCGCGGCGAGGCCGTCGAGCAGTTCCTCGCGGTCGGCGGCGAGCACGACGCCCCGGCGCTTCAGCGCGGACCGGGTGGTCGCGGTGGAGAAGCCGACGTCCAGGGGGTGCAGGCCGGTGTCGCCCTGCACCCGGTCGTGCAGCCGGCGGGCCTGGGCCCGCAGGGCCTTCGGGGTGCGCGCGGACAGGGTCACCGGGACCGGGGGGCCGGGCGGCGCGGGCTCGGCCGCCGGCCGCGGCTCGGGCCGGGGTTCGGGGGCGGCGACGACGAGGTGGCAGTTGGTGCCGCCGATGCCGAAGGAGCTGACGCCGGCCAGCCGGGGGCCGTCGGGCCACGGCGTGGCGGCGGCGTTGACCCGCAGCTTCCACTCCTGGAGGGGGATGTCCGGGTTCGGTGTCTCGTAGTTGAGGCTGGCGGGCAGCAGCCCGTGCCGCATCGACAGGCCGACCTTGATCAGGCCCAGGACGCCCGCGGCCGCGTCGAGGTGGCCGATGTTGGTCTTCACCGAGCCGACCAGCAGCGGCTCGGCGGCGTCGCGGCCCTCGCCGAACACACCGGCCAGGGCGCTCGCCTCGACCGGGTCGCCCGCTCGGGTGCCGGTGCCGTGCAGTTCGACGTAGCGGACCTGGGCGGGGGCCACGCGGGCGGCGCGGCAGGCCTCGGCCAGCAGGGCGCTCTGCGCCTCGGCGTTGGGGACGGTCAGTGCGCCGGGGCCGTCGTGGTTGACGGCACCGCCGAGCAGCACGCAGTACACGGTATCGCCGTCCGCGAGCGCGTCGGCCAGGCGCTTGAGCACGACCACGCCCGCGCCCTCGCCACGTACGAAACCGTTGGCGCGGGCGTCGAAGGTGTAGCTGCGGCAGTCCGGCGACAGCGCCCCGGAGCGGGCGAAGGCGATCGTGCTCTCCGGTACGAGGTTCAGGTGGACGCCGCCGGCCAGCGCCAGCCGCGCGGTTCCCGAGCGCAGGGTTTCGCAGGCCATGTGCACCGCGACGAGCGAGGACGACTGCGCGGTGTCCACGGTCAGGCTCGGCCCGTGCAGGCCCAGTTGGTGCGAGACCCGGCCCGCGATCAGGCCCCGGCCGAGTCCGGCGATGGAGTGGTGGGACAGCGCCTCGCCGCCGTGCCGGTGCACCAGGGAGGCGTAGTCGTCCCCGGTGGCGCCCAGGAACACCGCGGTGGCGCTGCCACGCAGGCTCTCCGGCGGCAGGAAGGCGTCTTCCAGGGCCTGCCAGCTCAGTTCGAGGACCATGCGCTGGCGCGGGTCCATCACCGCGGCCTCGCGCGGGGAGATGCCGAAGAAGCCCGCGTCGAAGTCGGCGACGCGGTCGACGAAGCCGCCCTGCGGGTGGCGCGCCAGTTCGGCGATGTCCGTGGGCCACCGGTCGGCGGGGGCGTCCGTTATCGCGTGTTCGCCCTCCCGGAGCAGCTTCCAGAAGGCACGCACGTCCTCGGCGCCCGGGACCCGGCACGACATTCCGACGACGGCGACGGCATTCCGGTCCACGCCCTGATCCATCCCGTCCCTCAAGGTGAGCCCTTCCCCGAACTCGTTCACGCCCATAGAGCTCCAGCCCTCTCTACCCCTTCGGCTGCACTGCACGATCCGTGAACGACGCCCGCAGATACACTTTCGCGGCCTCACATTCGGCGAATTTCCGTGCCGGGCGCGAGCCGCGTGCGGCGGGCCGCGGCCTGCCCGCGCCCGTTCCAGGGCAGCCCTGATGGCCGACGCGGTGTCCGCGCCGACCATCAGGGGGGTGCGGGCTCTGCCCCCGGCCCGCCGGGAATCCGGGAACGCCCCGGCCTCAGCGGGCCGATATCGGTAAGGCGCCCCGGCCTCAGCCGGCCGTACGCGCCTTCCAGCCGCGGCCGATCGTCCTGACCAGGGACGGCGTCACGAAGACGCGCCGGAAGGGCAGGATGACGGGCATGTAGACCTTCCCCAGCATGCCCTTCTTCTTCACCAGCACGGCCATCTGGGCGTGGTGCCTGCCGTTGCCGTCGTCCACCCAGCCGATGTGCATCACCGCGTGCACCGTCTTGTTGACGACCTCGGTCACCCACTCCTCGGAGGTCTGGTAGACCGACTTCATCGGTACCGTCCTCAGGTCCGGGCCGCGCGTGCCCTCACGCAGGTCGTCCGGCAGCCGGTCCCGCAGGGAGGGGTTGCGCGGGCCGACGCCGTGCTCCGCTCCGTCCCACTTGAGGAGGGCGCCGAGTCTCCAGCGGATCGCGAACAGCGCCTTGTACGCAGGCGACGGGTCGAAGTCCCTGCCGTCGCCGCTGAACTGCTCGACCAGGAGGGGCAGGTCGTCGGGTCCTCCCGGGGTGGCCAGGTCCCATACGTCCTCGACCTCGAAGTCCTTGACGAACTCATGGATCCGCCACGGCCGTTCGGTGAACGCGGTGTTCGGCAGCCTCATCAACTCTCCATTTCTCGTGGCCGACCCCGTCTCAGGCCGTGGCCGCCCCGGTCTTCACCCTGCGCGGGCGGAACACCATGCGGGCACCGTTGCGCGGGATGTTGACGACCGTGCGGCTGTGCGCGGACTCCGGCGCGGCGTCGGCGCGTTCGACGTCGCAGGTCGTCAGGATCTCGGTCAGCGTGGCCTTCAGCTCCATCAGCGCGATCCGGTCGCCCAGGCACCGGGTGTGGCCCCCGCCGAACGGGATCCAGGTGTGCGAGGCGGGCTTGACGCCGAGGAAGCGCTCCGGCCGGAACTCGTCCGGCTGCGGGTAGTTGTGCTCGTCCCGGTTGAGCAGGTAGGCGCTGGCCCACAGGCGGTCGCCGGGCGCGTAGCGCACGCCGCCGAGCTCGACCGGCTTGACCACCTCGCGGGGGACGATCTGCTGGATCGGCGGGCCGAGCCGCAGCACCTCGTGCACCACCGCCGTCAGGTACTCGTCGCTCGTCCCGTCCTCGATCTCCGTGCGCAGGCGCTCGACGACGTGCGGGTGCCGGGTGAGGAACTCCAGCGCCCAGCAGATGGCCGAGGCGGTGGTCTCCGTGCCGGCCAGGAACTGGGTCATGATCTCGTCGCGCATCTCGGTCCGGCTCGGGGTGGAGCCGTCCGCGTCGGTGATGCCCAGCATCACGCCCAGCAGGTCGTCGCCGGACGCGTCGGACCGCTCGCGCTCCTCGATGGCCGCGTCCACCATCCGGTGGACCCGCTCGCGGCGGGTCAGGAACTCGTTCACGCCGTTGGGCCGGAACAGGCGCATCCACGCCATCTTCCAGGACGGCAGCATGTGGAACGGCTTCATCGTGCTGGGGCGGGAGTTGAACTCCAGCATCTTCATCACCTCCGCGAACATCTCGGCCTCGCAGGAGGGACGGTGCTCGCCGAAGAGGACCTCGAGGATCACCTTGGTGGTGTAGCGGTGCGCGAAGGGGTGGACCGACACGGCCCGGTCGCGCGGCCAGGACGCGACCTCGTCCTTGGCGAGGCGGACGACCTCCTGCTGGACCCGCTTCAGCGCGTCACCGCGGAAACTCGGCATGACGCTGCGCCGCCGGGCGGTGTGCTCCTGCTCGTCCAGCCAGGCCAGGCCGTTCTGGCCGGTCCACTTCTCGATGGGGGTGTTGCTGGAACCGGTGTGCAGGACGTCCCGGGGCGCGAGGAACATCTGCTTGACGTCCTCCGGTGCCGATATCACGTAGAGCGGGACGCCGGGGATGATCGTGACGCGGAACCTGCTGCCGTACTTGGCGCGGCAGTTCTTCAGATACGGCTCCGGGCGGGCCCAGATGCTCAGCACCTGCTTCAGCCGGGGCATGTCCACCACCGGCAGCGCGGTGGAGGGAACGATCTCCCGCGGGGCCGGCGAGGAGTGGGCGACCGGGCACGTGCCCCCGGACGTGGCCGTCGCGTCGTGAGCGTTGCTGGAGTGGTCCATGTTCTCGTTGCTTCCTTGTCTCGTTGCCGCTTGGGTCACGTGCTCTGGCGTGGTGTCTCCGGCGCCGCTCATGGCTCGATCCACCGTTCGATCGCGTCCGCGGTGTCCGCGGCGGCGGCCTCGATCAGGGCGAAGTGGTCGGCTACGACGTCGACGTGGTCGTCGGTGTCCTCCCACCGCGGGCCGCCCGGTGCCGCGGCGCCGAGCGGTTCGGCCGCCCGGATCATGAGGGTCCTGGCGGACAGGGCCTGCGGCCGCAGGCCGGTGAACAGACGCAGGTAGGCGCCCATGGACAGCCAGCTCGCGTCGTCGATGGAGATCGCGCGCCGCTCCTGGGTGAGGATCTCGGACAGCAGGGCGGCGAACGCGCGGCCGCCCCCGTCCTCGTCGTCGTCGAACGCGAGCGTGTCGATCAGGGCGACCCCGGCGAGCGCGGCGCCGGAGGACTCCAGTCGCCCGGCCAGCGAACGCGCCACGGCACCGCCCATGGAGTAGCCGGCCAGGACGAACGGCGCGTCGCCGACGGCCGCGCGGATCGCGTCCTCCAGCAGCTCCAGGGCGACCTCCCGGGACCGCGGGGACAGCCCGGTCCCGAAGCCCGGCAGGGAGCAGACGTAGACGTCCCGCACGCCCTCGAAGCGGTCGGCCAGGCGCATGAACTGTTCCTGGCCGGAGCCGACCACGTACACGTAGGACGGCACGCAGACGATCTTCACCCGGCCGGGTCCGGAGGCCAGTTGCGCGAGCTGACCGTCGGTGCCGGGCAGTTCGGCGGCCGACGCGAAGGCCGGTCCCTCGCTCGCGGCGGACAGCAGGTGCCGCAGCGCCTCCGGCATGGTTCCGGACTCGGCGGCCTGCCGGAGCCGCACGCTGATCGTGTCCGCGGTGGGCTCGGGCGAACCGGCGGCCGGCGCACCGGAGCCGAACTGCTTGAGCAGTTGCCGGGCGAGCTGCGCCGGGGTGGGGTGCTCGAAGACGAACGAGACGGGCAGCCGCAGTCCGGTGGCCTGCGCGAGCCGGTTGCGCAGCGCGACCGCGCTCATCGAGTCCATGCCCAGTTCCTTGAGCCTGCGTTCGGCGTCGATCCCGTCGTCGGCCGTGTGGCCGAGCACGGCCGCGACGTGCGCCGTGACCAGTTCGAGCACGATCCGTTCGCGGTCCGCGTCCGAGACGCCCGTCAGCCGCTGCGCCAGCGACCCGCCGCTCGCCTCCCGCTGGGCGGGCAGGCGGACCAGGCCGCGCAGCAGCGCCGGCAGGGTCCGCTCCAGGGCCTGCGTGCGCAGGGTCGCGAGGTCCGGCAGAACGGGGGCCACCAGCGCGGCGTCCACCGTGAGGGCCTGGTCGAACAGCTGCAGGGCATGCTCGACCGGCAGCTCGACGGTGCCCGGGGACGCGGCGTCCGACTCCCACGGGCCCCACGCCAGCGCGGTGCCCGCGAGGCCGGCCGCCCGGCGCGCCCGCACCAGCGCTTGCCCGGCCGCGTCGGCCGCCGGGTCCTCGGCCGGGCCGCCGGCGAGGGAGGCGAACGAGCCGAACACCACGAAGGCGGAGAGTCCGGACCGCTCGGTCAACGTGTGCAGCCGCCAGGCCAGTTCCAGTCCTCCGGGCTCGTCCGAGGTGTGGACGACCGCGGTGAGCGGCCGGTCCAGGGACTCGACCACGGTGGCCAGCCGGTCGGGGTCGGGCGCCTCGACACGGGCTCGGGCGCCGAGTTCGGCCAGCTGCTCGACCAACCCGTCCGCGGCGGCGCAGGGCTCGCCGAGCAGCAGCAGGTCCCGGACCCCGTGGCGGGCGGCCAGGTGCCTGGCCAGCGAGGCACCCCGAGGGGTCATGCCGCCGGTGATCAGCACCGTGCCGTCGCTCGCCCGGGCCGCGTCCCGGTCGGCGGGGCCCGCCGGGACCGGAGCCAGCCGGGGCGCCAGGAACTGCCCGGCGCGCACGGCCAGTTGGGGTTCGTCGGCACCGAGCAGCGCGCCCCACTCCGGCTCGGCCGCGCCGTCGAGGGTGTCCACGTCCACGACGAGGAACCGGCCGGGATGCTCGGACTGCGCGGCCCCCAGCACGCTCCAGGCCGCGGCCTGCGCCGGGTCGGGGACCTCCCCGTCCCGGACCGCCACCGCCCGGCGCGTCGCGACGACCAGCACGGGGTCACCGGGCCGCTCCTGCTCCGCCCAGCGCCGTACCAGTGCCGAGGCCTCGTCGGCCGCGGCGCGCACCGCCGAGGGATCATCCTCGCCGGTGGACGTGTCGATCAGCGTGAGCACGGCCTGCGGGGCCGCCGCGCCACCGGCCACGGCCGCGTCGAGGTCGCCCAGATCGGCGTACCGGTCCGTCACCGCCCCGGCAGCCCCGCCGAGCGCGGCGAGCCGCACCGGCGTGGCCGCACCGGCCGGAACCGGAACCCAGTCGACGCGGTACAGCGAACTCTGGCCGCGGCGCAGCTCCTCCAGGTGGGCCTGGTCGACCTCCTGGAAGGCGACGCGGTCCACGCCGAGCACGAGCGCGCCGTCCGCGTCGAAGACGTCGAGCCGCAGGGTGTCCGCGTCGGCGACGACGCGTGCGCGGCCCCCGGTGGCGCCGGACGCGGCCAGCCGCACCCCGGACCAGGAGACCGGCAGCTTCGCCGTGCCCTGGTCGGTGAAGCCCGCCTGCCCGCTGTGCAGCGCGGCCTCGAAGAGGGCCGGGTGGATACCGAAGGTCGCGGCGCCGATGTCCTCGGGCAGCGCGAGCTCGGCGTACACCTCGCCGCCGGAGCGCCACACCGCCCGCACCCCGTGCAGCGCCGGGCCGCAGTCGAGGCCGAGCCCGGCCAGTGCGGCGTACAGCCCGTCCACCGGCACCGGCTCGGCGTCGGCGGGCGGCCACTGGCCCGCCCAGCCGGCGGCGGGCTCGGTGTCCGGCGCGAGCCAGCCCGTGCAGTGGCGCATCGACTCGGCGCGCTGGTCGCCGTCCGGACGCGAATGGACCGTCACCGAACGGCGGCCGTCCGCTCCGGGAGCGCCGACGATCGCCTGGATCTGCAGCGCCGCGCCGTCGGACAGCAGCAGCGGCGCCTCGAACATCATCTCGTCGAGCAGCGGCGTCCCGACCCCGCGGCCGGCGGCCAGCGCCAGTTCGACCAGCGTCGTGGTGGGCGCGACGGGGAGGCCGAAGGCCGCGTGGTCGCGGAGCCAGGGCTGGGCGTCGTGGGACAGGCGGCCGGTGAGCACCCACTCGTCCCGGTCGGCGAGTCGCATGCTCGCCGTCAGGATCGGGTGCTCGACACGGCCGAGGCCGGAGACGGCCGGGTCACCGGTGACCGGCCGCGCGCTCGGCCAGTACCGCTTGCGCTGGAAGGCGTAGGTGGGCAGCGGGCCCGGCCGGGCGCCGGAGCCGGCGAAGCAGACGGCCCAGTCGATCTTCACCCCGGCGAGGTGCGCCTCCGCGAGGGAGAGCAGGAACCGCCGCATGCCGCCCTGGTGCCGGCGCAGCGAGCCGGCCACGCCGACCCGGCCCGCGCCGACGGCCGCGACGGTCTCCTCCATCGCCACCCCCAGCACCGGGTGCGGGGACATCTCCAGCAGGCAGCCCGCACCGTCGCCGACGAGCGCGCGGATCGCGGGCTCGAAGCCGACCTGGCTGCGCAGGTTGGTGTACCAGTACCCGGCGTCCATCGTGGCGGTGTCGATGAACCCGCCGGTCACCGTGGAGTAGAACGGCACCCGGCCACTCGACGGCTCCACCGGCGCGAGCGCCTCCAGCAGATCGGCCTCGATGGCCTCGACCTGCGCCGAGTGCGACGCATAGTCCACTGCGACCCGCCGCGCCCGGACGTCGTCGCGCTCACAGGCGGCCAGCACCTCGTCCAGCGCGCCGGGTTCACCCGCGACGACCACCGCCGCCGGACCGTTCACCGCCGCCACCGACACCCGGCCCCCATACGGAGCGATC
>NZ_JBSFGB010000073.1:0-22190 GCF_053596375.1 Streptomyces sp. NPDC001709
GCGGGGGGTGTGAAGTGGTGACGCGGTATCGCCGGATACGGCCCGGGCCCGACAGGTGCCGCCCCCCGGCCGGGACCCGCCTGCCTTGCAGAAGCTCAAGCCAGGGGGCCCGGACGGTGGCGCTGTCCGGGCGGTCCATGAGTGCGCGTGCCGCTCACCCACGACGCGGTACCAGCAACCGTTCGCCCTGACTGCGGCCCTCGTGTGCTTCGCTACAGGCGGGGGCCGAAGTAGCCGCGTGGCGAGTCCTCGACCGTGACGGGCGGCCAGGCGCCCATGTCCTTCAGGTGGCTCTGGATGGTGTAGCCGTTGAACGGTGTCCAGCCGCACGCGCAGTACGGGGCGATCCCCACCATGGGCGGGACGATCGGCCGGTGGTCACCGGAGCAACTGCTGCAGTCGTGCTCGGGGTCTTCCATGGGGTGCTGAAGGAGGAGCATCGGCTTGGGCTCGGGCATGTTGGTGATCCCTTCGCTGGCATAGGGAACTGGGTAGGCCGGGGCACTCCCTGGAGGCTGGCGCCCCGGGCGGTGAGCTCGTGTCTTGTTCTCCTGGCTCCCCTACAGCGCGAGCTGTTCCCCGTCCTCCTTGGCGGGGACGACCTCCCACACGCGCGGGGCGACCTGGACGTCGTTGCGGGCGCGCACCGGGCGTACTTGGTCCACGCTCACGCCGGCGTGCTCGGCCAGCGCCTTGCGCAGCAGGTCCGTGTCCCACATGCCGTGTTCCTGGGGAGAGACCACCTCGACGGCCACGGCGCGGCCCAGGCGGGCCGTCCACACTGCGGCGCGGTCGTCCCGGTACTTCTCGGTCACGCTGTAGCGGCGCGGGCGCTCGGCCTTGGTGCGCTCGGGCGTACCCTCGATACGCACAGCGCGCTCGGCGATGTCGGCAGTGAATACCTTGGTCTGTTCCGTCATCGGTGTGCTCCTGGGGGGGTGTGCGTGCTAATGCTTGCTGCCCAGTCGGCGAGCACTGCGAAGTCGTCTTCGGTCAGGCCCTTGCGTGGGTCCACCCAGTGCAGCAGGGCCGGGCCCGGGTGGTGATGGTCCACGTAAGCTCGGTCGACGTCGCAGATCTGATCGTCCACCCACGCAAACGGCCGCCCAGCCGCGTACGCAACGATCGGCCACGTTTTGACATAGGTGCCGTCGGGTCGGAGCGTCCACTGGTTGCCGAACTCGATAACGGGCAGGTCTTGCTCGCGCGGCAAGCCGATGCGCCATCCGATCCAGTCGTTGGCATCGTGCTCCCATGTCGTGGCCCACACCAGCTCGTACGGCAGCGCCATGAGCGCGGGGCCGTGCGCGGGGTTCAGCCACACCCGCAGCGGCTTCACACGGCGCTCGGGCATGCCGCCGTGCTGGGCAATCCAGTTGTCCGGCTTCATCCGGTGCGTCCGGTAACCAGCCGGGCGGCGGTGCGGCGGGGCACCGAACGGGTTCAGCGGCCCGTCCACGTCGAGCAGTAGCAAGGGCTTCGTATCTGCCATCGTTCGTCATCCTCTCTGGGCATGCGCGCGTTGTGGTTCTCAGTGGTCCAGGTCGACGGTGAGTTCTGCGCCCTCGCCGGGCGCGGCATCGGCGAGAGAGCGAGCAAGGCTGACGGCCGACGGCACCGCGTCTCGAGCTCGCGATGCCGTCGGGGGCATGTTCAGCGCTCAGACACCGACGCCGTCTCATCGGTGCTCGGGAGGGAGGCCCATACGTCGTCGGGGAGTGGATGGTGAAGGCGCCAGGTGATCGCCATGGGCTTGCTGCCTGTGTGCTGTTCGTATGTCGCGGGACCGAGCAGGATCCACGGCTGCGCCTTGCCGATGGCGGTGTCCTTGTTGACACGCACGAAGAGCAGAACGTGGGTGCCCTGCTGGGCGTGTTGCTGATATCGCTGGCCCGTAGGTGAGGTGCTCGCGGTCGAGTTCTGTGACTCCCAGTGGAACCGCGTGCGACTCAAGGCGTAGTCCTTGTACCGGACGGTTGGTGAGAAGTGGCGTTCGCTCTTGTTGAGGGTGATCAGCAGTGCGTCTGTCTTGTTCGCCGCATCCCACAGGACGCCTTGGGCGAAGAAGCCGGGGAGCTGTCCGCCGAGGCGGGCCACGCCCAGGGCGGCGAGGATTTCAGAGCGGTTGTACGCGTGGTGGACGCTCATAGGGATGTGGGCGTGCGGTCCTGCCAACGGCGCGGCAGGACGCAGCGACCTGCGCTGCATCAGATGCGTGAGGATCTGACGGATTTCGCTTCGCACGGCGGGCTGCTTGCGGAGGGTGTCGAGCCCTTCCTCGTAGGAGGTGAACCCTCCGGCCTTGTCCCAAAGGTTGAAGAAGAGCATCCGGGCGAGGGTCTTGTCCCGCTCCGGGAGGCTTTCGTAGGGGGTCGCGTCGTCGGCCACGAGCCGCGTGTAGGTCTCCGCGCGTTCGGTGTCGTCGGCGTGGAGGAAGACGTGCATGCGCTTGAGCAGGTCCTGTTCCCCTGGCGCGGAGGGGTGGGTTGCAAGGTCTGCGCGCCTCAGGACGGTCGTCCATGAGGTGTTGCCCCGGTACAGATCGGTGATGTCGCGGCCGCTCCGTTCAAGGAAGTCGGAAAGCTGGGTGACGCCGTGGGCTTTAGCTTCCTGCACAAGGTTGCTCAGGGTCGGTTTTGCCGTGCTGGCGCCGGTGGGCTTGTCGAGTTCGGTGTGAGGCATGTGTCTGTTTCCTTTTCGTATCGGAGTCGCCGTGCGGGTGTCGCAGGGCCGGTGGCGCTTCCACCAGATGAACCGGCAGACCGTGGGGCATCCCGGGCCATCCTTGACGTGATGCGGCGGGTCTGCTCCGGCGTTCCCGCACTCCCCGCGCACCTGCAAACTATGCAATTGATCGATGCCATTCAATAAAAGGACATAGATCCGGAAGGCCGTACGGTGGTCTTGGCTGGCGTAGGAAAGGAAAGCCCCGACTGAGCCCCACGCCGCTCTTCTCTTGCAGTTGCTCGCTGTTGCCGCTGCCGTGCCCGCCGCGTGCACACAGCAGCGACGAGGGACCGTCGGTGTGATCCTCAGACTTGGCACCCTGGCCGTGCGGGGCATCGCGTTGCCTCTTGCGTGCGTTGCAGAGTGGCGGCGCGCCACGGAGGCGCCGCGCCCGACGAGCTGCGCGGAAACCTCAAGCCGGTGACGGTTCCGGCCCTTGAGATCCTCAGCGCCTCCGAAGCGTGGCGCGGGCGGATGGTCCACGAGCGTCCGTCGCGGGTGGCGAATTTGGTGCTGCCCAGGGCCGCCCGGTTCCCCGTCGACGGGGCCCGGGCCGTGGTGCCCGGGCTCGTCGGCGAGGTCAGTGCCAGGTGATCAACTCGCGGGGGGTTACGGCGAGTGGATGCCATGGGCTGGACACAGCTCCCTGCACGGCGCCCGCCTCCGAGGGCAGTGTCGCGCGGAGAACGGTGCGCTCCTGAGGGGGCACATCGAGCTGGTACAGCGTCGCCTGGTAGTCGGCGACCGGCTCATACCAGTCCTCACCCTGGACCGCGGCTGAGACGGCCGCGCCCACGAACTTGCTCACAGCGTCGGCGATCATCTGTGCGATGTTCCGGGTGCCCTTCGCGCCAGCGCGGGTGGGGATGTAGGTCCACGGGTAATCCCGGGGGAAGCCGACGAGGGCTCCAAGATCCGACAAGGTGATCTTTGTGGTGCCTTCTCCCTGGGGGACGTCCGCGGGGCGGAAGCGGATTCCATACCAGGGTGCGGTGACGCACTGCCCGATGTCGTTGAGGGGGAAGCTGCCGCCGCCCAATGGCTTGCCCGTCTTGGGGTTCAGCTTCCGCTTGCCGCGCGTGTCGGCCCACCAGTCTTCGGGGAGGTTCAGCGCGGTGGCCACGGTGACGACCGGAAGTGCGGGGCGGCCCTGGTAGGGCTCGATGCGCCGGTCAAGCTCCGGCGCCCAGTCGGGCAGCTCGCCGGTGCGCTTGAGTACGTGCGCCCACATCTCGCGGGCCGCCGCCTCACCGTCCACGTGTTCGGCGTACCGGGGCTGCCCGTAGCGGGTTGCCACCATCCAGGCTCGTTCCCGGTGGGTGGCCGCTCCGTAGTCGGCCGCGTCCATGATCTGCCAGGAGCACCATGCCCAGCCGAAGCCCTCCGTACTGGTGATCTCGGACTGTATGGCCTCTGCCAGGGCCGGGGTCTGCCGGAGCAAGTTCGCTGACTGCTCCATGGTGATCGACACCAGGGGGGCGCCGATCTGCACCAGGCACATGGGCCAGATCAGCATCTCCGCCATCAGCGCCGTGCGCTCGTCGGACACCACCGAGGCGGCCCACTCGCGGAACTGGTCGGGGGTCATGCAGGGGGGAAGGAGACCACCGCCGCATTGTTCTCCCCACCCGTCAGCGTCCGGGTGGTCCTCCATGCCGTCGAGTACGTCGCCGAAGTAGCCGTGCGGGCCGCCGTAGAGGGAGCACAGGTCGTCGACCTCCAGGAAGCCGAACGCCTCGCTGGCCTGCCACATGATCGACTGAAGCTCCGAGATCTCATCGCTGTTCCACGCGGACCGCTTACCCGCGTCGGAGAGGGTCTGGCACGGCGGCGATCCGTGGAATCGGCGGGTGCAGCGCAGGGCAGGGTGGCGGGGGTCGAGCGTCCTGATGTCCGCCTCCACTACCCAGTGACCAGCTGCCCGGGCTGTGGCCGCCGCGTCCCGGTTGTTCTCGATGAGCGCCCAGTCGCCGCGATCGTCGACCAGGCCGCGACCGGCGGACATGCCGCCGGGGCCGCCGAAGGCCTCGACTCCGCGCTCCGGCTCACCCTCCTGCCAATCCCGTGCCCAGTGCGGGGGGTACGGCGCGGCGAAGGCCGTGCAGTCCTTGCAGTCCGCGCACGTCGCACCGGCGCCGCAGACGGTGCAGTCGGCGCAGGTCCACCCGTCCCACCCGAACACGGCCGGCCGGAAGCCGTTGGCGTACGGACGTCCCTCCTCATCCGTGACTTCCGCGGTAGGTGTCGCGGTCATCGCGCTCATCTGAGCCCCTCCCCTGTCGGTGTCTTTAGGCCGCCCTCCCGGCCACACCTGCAAACTATTTAATTAGGGATCTCTATTCAATGAGCTGGGGAGGGTACAAAGCTGCTCTGACCTGCGTATACGCCCTCGCGTAAGACGCCTTACTACGGCCTCCCGGGCGGCATCTCCGCTCTTCTTGGTGGCCGCTTTTGCTTTCCTTTGCGATGCCGGCCAGTGGTGATCAGGGACGGCTAAGGATCGCGTGGGTCCCGATTCGCCTCCATACGACATGGCGGGTTCCGCGAAGGCGTTCGGGTCCGTACGCCCATGTGGCCCGGCCATTCGGGCCCCATGTCAGCTCGAAAACCCCACGCGCCACCTGTAGGCCCCTGATCCGCAATCCTGGGCGAAACAGGCCGGCTTCAAGATCTGGGACGAATTCCTCGAGCACCACTCGCTGGAATCGCTGGCGCTGTGCTGGGGCGAGCTTGGCGAGATCAGATGCGAAGCGCTGCGACGTCTCGTAGGTCGGCATGGCCTTCTCTATGGATAGCAGGTTCGCCCCCGACTGTTGCCGGGGGCGATCTCGGTTGATGGGTGCCAGCGCCCGGCCCTTTGGGGCAGCCGGCCCTGAGCCAGCCCGGGACGGGCGCCTTCGCAGCGGGCGCCACGAAGGCGGCTGCCTCAGCGGGAATGGGCGTGGGACTTTCCTGCGGCTGCCCAGTTGATGCGGGACGCCCCGGCTGCGATCTGGGCGAGCGCGGCGCGCGCAATGGCGGGATTGAGACTGCTGTCGAAGAGCCGCTTGGCGTCGTCGGGTGCCAGGCCGAGCGCGGTCGCGGCGACCACCTCGACGTTGAAGAGCAGCCCTTGGCGCTCGACCAGGCGGCGCCAGGCAAGGCGGCGGCAGTGGGCATAGCCAGCAAGGTGCGCCGCCCAGCCGGCTGTGCACATCCGTACGTCTTCGGAGAGCTCGTCTCCCGGGAACAGCTCCTCGGCACCGCTGAACCAACGGGTCTGGTCAAAGCGAAGGGGCTCAGTTTCGATGCAGCTGAGGAGCATCTGGGCGAAATTCGCCGCAGGATGATCGGCGGGGGCCGGGCGGGACATCAGCGGGGTTATGGCGAGTCGGGTGAGGCGGCCGCTTCGACGGCGGCTGAAGCATTGAGCGTGACCGTCCCGGCTCAAGACGTGCAAGACGTCCCCGACCCCGATGGCTCGCGTGCCGTAGGGCCACGGAATCCCTTCGGCGTCGTAGCCCTCGTGGTTTCCGAGCAAGTACGCAGTCTCAGCGGCCTCTCGCCTGCTCGAGCCCCGGACGACCAGCTGGAGGGGGCGGTCGTCCTCAGGATCCAGGAACGCGGTCAGCCAGTCCGTGGGCTGGTAGTCGGCGTATTCGGCGCGCGGAGCGGGCGGGTTGCTCTGGTTTCGGAGGGGAGTGACGGTGAAGGCTTCGGACATGGCGAATTCCTGCTCGGGTCGTTGGTAGGGACAGGTCGGGGCAGTACTCAAGAGCAGTTGGATGCCTGGCGCAGGTGCTCGACTTCACCGGTGCGGAGATGTACGCGGAGGACGTCCTCGTGGTCCGGTGGGTCGAGCTCGGCGAGCCGGCGAAGGGCGCTGCGCAGGTCGGGGTCCGTCAGTTCGGCAGCGAGGTTCTCTTCGGCAGTGGTGCAGGCGTGGACGTTGGTGACGGCGTTGCCGAGGGTGGGGATGCCTTCCCGGGGAGAAAGCGCAGCGATGAACGGGCTCCAGGTGGCTTCCCCGTGTTCCTCGATGGTTGTGAAGTACGCTGCTTCGTCCCGAAGTTCGCGGTCTGTGTCGTCCAGAAAGGCGCGGACACGCTCGGCCAGCAGGGCTGATAGTGCCTCCTGCATGACGGGGGGTATCGCGTCAGCCAGGGCATCCAGGACGCCAAGCGGAAGCAGGCGGAGTACCTGCTTGGCCTGCTCCGGCGTTGAGAGGATCGCGGCTATTTCGGCGGGAGTTGGCGGCATGGTGATGGTTCTCTCTGAATCGAATGCGGGGTCCAGGCGGTTTAGGCCGGCTCGCCCGCAGGGCAAGCCGCAAACTATGGACGCCAGGATGTTCATTCAATGGGTGGGCTGATTTCGGGGGCGCCTCGTGATCAGTGCCAGTCCAAAAGGTCCCCGGGGGTTGCGGCAAGGGGATGCCAAGGTCGGTCTTGTCCAGGCTGAGCCTTCAGGCACAGGGTGGTTTGCCGGGGACTGCGCACTGAGGCGATGATCCGTTCGCGCCAGCGCATTGCCCAGCGGATGCAGTTCGAGCAGGACTTATGCTTGCCGACGCATTCGGGCAGCGGGCCGGTTTTGGTGGCCGCCCAGCGGGCGTCGGCGGACCAGGCGAGCGAGTCAGCCGAGGCGAGGAACTCTGCGCAGGTGGCGAGCGCGTCGCCTTTGAGTCCGTAGCCGTGCAGGCGCAGGCCCATATCGGCGAGCGTGGAGAGGATCGCGTATACGTCGCGGACGTTGGTGCGCCTGCAGACGGAGCCGACGCCGACCCATGGGAAGGCTTTCAGGTCGATGCCGCGCCGCTCGTATTCCTCAACGCAGCGGACGTAGTCGGGGACCTTCCAGCCCTGGACGGTGGGGTAGATAGCGAGGGAGTCATCGATCGACATGAGGTCGATGAAGTTGCCCACAGTGAGGTCGATGTGGCGTGCCACGGACAGGCCGGTCTTGGCGACCATGTCGGGCTCACACATCGTGTCTTGCGGACCAGCCCAGCGCATCCGGCCGATCTCGTCGCGGAACCGGGACAGGTCGCGGACGTACTGGAGGGGGCTGACGGTCCAGGCGCCGTTTCGATCGATCTCGGTGAAGGCGCCGGAGTCGCACATCCAGCTCTCGGCAGCGCGAGGCAGTCGGGCCATGTCAACAAGGGTGTTCCGGGATACGCACATCGGGACGTTCCAGGTCGACAGCCAGTTCGCGTGATGGCCGCCAAGCCAGAACATCGGCCCCTCGGGCGGGCAGTCGCTCGGGGCGAAGCCAAGGCCATACTCGCACCAGCACAGACACGGCGACATGGCGCACATACCGCAGTCCTCGCACTGATCGTGTCGGCAGTGCCCACAGGTGTAGCGGTTCCAAGGGGCGCAGGTGCATGTTTCGGGCCATGGATTCCACTTGGGCAGGGGGCGCCACCTGGGGGTGGCCGGCGCCTTGGTGAACTCGGCGGTGGTCGTGGCTTCGTCGCGAATCAACGTGATCTCCGTCGCTGGGGAAAGGCTGGCCCGAGTGAGAGCGGGGGTGGGGTCTTGGCGCCTCGGTTGTTCATTTCAGGCTGTGTCTCGCGTGGCAGGCACCGACGTCCATGGCTGGGCGATGAGTGCTTGATGCCTGCTGCCTCTGCCGTGCAGCGGCAGCGCATCAGGCCGATGCGTGCTGCTCGGCCTTGACGGTGGGTCAGGAGTCGGGGCCCGCAAATGTGGGGCCCCGACTCAAGAACTTCGCGATCAGCGCGCGGCGAGGGCGAGTGCTTCGAGTGCCTTGACTTCGAGGGCGTGGGCGGCGTCCGCGTCCTCGATGGTCTGGGCGACAGAGGTGAAGGCCTGCATGACTCCGCCGGCTGTGGTCTGGCCGCCCTTGATGAAGTGGCGCAGGATCGCGTCCGCGGTCTCGTCCGGAATGCTGAGCTGCCTGGTGACTTCCTTCACGGTCGTACCCGGGTCGTTGATCTCGGTCGCGGCCCGCTCAGTGACGCGTTCGATGACCTTCTCCACGTAGTTGTGGGAGAGGAAGTGGGCGACGGCGTCGGCGGTCTTGGACGTGATGAGTTCGAGTTCCTTGGTCTGGGTTGCCACGGACCAGTCGATCGTTCCCTCCTCCAGCCGGGCACCCAGGTGGACCGCCTGCATGGTGTCCTGCTCGATCGTCATGCCGTTGCGGCAGACGCGGAACACCGCTCGCGGGATGATGCTGACGGCTCCGCAGCCGACCTCGGAGTTGGTGATGACCAGACCGGCGTGAACTTCCGGGAGATCGGCTCCGGTCTGCCCGGAGAACGGGGACCGGTAGTCCTTGAGCAGCTCGCGGGCGGCGACTGCGACCTGCGGGGCCTCGATGCGGACGTACATCCTGCGGTCGCTGAGGTCGCAGCTGGTGACCTCGCCCGGGTGCCCGGCCTGATGGATGCCGTCCAACGCGGCTACGAGTACGTCGAGGTTGTCCATCACCTTGTACTTGTCACTCAGCAGGGCGCGTGCCACGCCAGTTCCCCTGCCGCGGTCCTGAAGGGTGCGAACCATGAACTTGCGGCTCGGCGTGCTCGCGAGCCAACCGTTGATGTTCGCGTCGTACAGGCCGATCTGCTCGCGCCGGGTCTTCTTGAGGTAGCCGACCGGGATCCCCAGCTTGGCACCAGCCTGCTCGTCAAGGACTTCCGTCGGCAGGAGCAGTGCCTCCGCGCGCCCCACGCCGTTCGCGGTGATCGCCGTCGGGTCCCCGGCGATTCGAAGCATCCCGCCCTCCATACGCAGGTCGGAGGCGGAGGTGACGATGTCCACCTTTGAGTCCCGCTGGGCGCGCAGAAGGGACACCATGTCGTCAAGGGTTGCGTTCCGCGCTCCCGTGATGCCTTCCACCGTGGGAGCGACGCGCGCGATCGTCCCGGCCGCTGTGCTGCCCTGGGGCTCCGCGGCGAACAGCGTGTTGAGGTCGAATTCCATCTTCTGTTCCTCCGTCTCCGCGTGTCCGGACTCCCCGGCCACACCTGCAAACTATGTAAATGAGCAATTCCATTCAATAGATGGCGAGACTGGTCAGTGCGGCGCCGGATCGGGCGGAAACCTAGCCTCAGCTTGTGAGGAGCCTGCCCTCACGGCCCAACGGTCTGGCCTCGGCAAGGCGGCCCGCGCGGCAACGCTGCCGGCCCCTCCTTGCCAGCTCCGTCGTATCCAGGTGAGCTACGGGGAGCCGCCCGAGGTACGGCAGCTCCCCCTTGCCGGTGCAGGCCGCCGCAGCCGCCCGCACCGCTAAGACGTTCCCCGCCTCACGAGGTCTTGCCCGGCGGAGGCACGTGGGGCCTGGCGCATTTCGCAGCGTGGCCCTCCGACCATTCCGACAAGGGGCGGAAGCGTGTCGCCATGCTCCACGTCACACAGACGCTGACCACACGCAGTGTTGATCAGCTCGAAATCGTGCTTCGCGGGGTCGTCGGAGATGCGGATCGGCTAGTCGTCCCAAGCGACTCCCGCAGCAGCGGGCGTGGTGCTGACCTCCTTGGCCGCGGCGGCGATGGCCCATGCCTGTGCCGCGCCCTGGTCATCCTGCCCGCTTGCTGCTTCACGCGGGGCGAAGGTCTCCAGTACTCGGCAGCCCTCGTCGGGGGCTTCGGTTGTCAGGCAATCGCAACCTGTAGCCGCATGGCGGAGCAGGTGTATGTAGCTCGTACCGCGGAAGTGCCCTGCCTCGTTGAGCGTGGCCAGTTCGCGGCGCACGTCAGGCAGTAGGGCGCGTGCGGTTTGAGGAGTCTCCAGCATGTCGCAGAACTCCCAGCCGACGGCAATGCCGTCGCGCTCGGCGTACAGCGCGTAGGACCCGGTGGAGATGTGTGCGGGTTGATCGGCGATCTCAGGGACCGACACGTTGGCTGTCAAGTTCACGGGATGCTCCGTTTCGAGGAAGGTCGAGGCGTGCGGTCCCCACGGCAAGCACCGGCAAACTATTCAATTACTGCATTACATTCAATACCCAGCTAATTGTCGCGGCCGGTGCTTCCGGCACCTGTGGGCGAGGTAGTCCTGAGCGTTGGTCGGCTGAGGGGCGGCATTAGCAGTCGAGGCTCGTCGTCGCTAGCCTGCCCTGCCTGTACCGGACTTCGCGGGTGTCCTGTTGTGAGCCGGGTGCGGACGCGCGAGTGGCTCGCGCGTCTCTCACCTGTATCGAGCGGCAACTAGCCTGGGCGCCTTCCTTGGGGCGGTCTGCCCGCACGGGGCGCTGCAGCACTGGAGGAGAGGACCGCACACCACTCAGCGTGCTATCGCGGGGCCTTGATCGAGCTGTCCCAGGCCGGATCGGCGAGCACGGCATTGCTGGTGGAGTCCCAGGCGGGGTCTCCGGGCGTTGCCTGGCTGGTGGCGCCGGTCGGTAGCGCGCTGCTGACTGTGATGCCGGCGGCCACGGAGAGACTCAGTATTGCGGCAGCCTCCGCGGCTCTCCTGCGGAACGCGCGAAAGCGGGTGGGATGCTGCGCCAGGCGTCGGGTACGGCTGGTCCCGGCTGCTGTGGACAAGGGTGCCTCCATCAGTTGAACTTGGTCTGGGCACCTAGTCTGCACTCGCAGAACGGGACGCGCGAGGAGCGGCGGCCAGAATGCCTATGCTCCTCCCGTACGGCGCTGTTGAAGGGCTCAAGTGTCCCGTGCCTGGCGGGACGAAGAGGACGCGGCAGAGGGCCTGAGAAATGGCGAGGGCCAGCAACCGCCCCTGCACCAAGTGCTCGAGGCACCGCGATCGATACTGTCGCGGCCTGGAAGGGGTTGCTGGCCCGTCGGTCCACCAGAGTAGCGCGCGCCGGCCATGGTCCGCCACGGCCGGTGTGCCAGCTACTGTTCGCGCGAGGCCTTGCTCCGCCGGTGCCTGCAGGTTTTCGCGATGAAGGCCGCGGCTGCGGCGTATCCGAGCAGGGAGTACCAGCCGTCCGGCGCTACTACGCGCCAGGTCCAGCCGCTGCCGAGGTAGGTGGCGCCGAGCGCGATGGTCACGGCGAAGTAGAGCAGGCCGACCACCATCACGAGCTCGGCGAAGGTGAGTCTCCGTCGCATCACGGTCTTCCCTTCTGCTCGTGGGCCGGACATGGTGTGCCAGCCACGAAAGTCAATAGATCATACGGGACTCGGATCAGCCCGTGCTCTCTGTTACTGCGGTCAGGGCCGCGTGGTGGCGCAGCAGGCCCAGTCGAGCCATTCCTTCGGCGAGCGCGTGTCGGCTTTGAGCTGCGCTTTCGGACCGCTGGCGGCGCCATGAGGCGACGGCGTTGTCGGCGCATAGGAGGGTGAGGCAGGGGTTGTTCTGCTCGTTTCGGGTCTCCGCGAGCCAAAGCCACGTTTCAGCGGCAGCCTCGAAGTTCCCGGTGAGCCAGGCGAGGTGCGCCCAGTCCTCGGCGGCATGGAGAGTGACCGGGTGTTCGGCGCCGTACTGCATGGTCAGGTCGATGACGAGACTCTGGGCGTGATCGGCCGCTGCCGTGGGTCCGCCGTTCGTGATGAGCTGCCTGGTGACCATCAGGCGTTCCTCCAGCTCGGGCGGGAGGCCGGCAGGGAGTGGACGAGCCGGTGGCGTCTGGTCCGGCGGGGTGATGGGGAGGTGCAGGGTCTCCGATGAGCCTTCCTGTTCGATGTGTGCTCGCAGGATCAGTTCGGGTCGGGCGCGGGACCTGAGGTGGGCGAGGGCGGTCTCGGTGGGGGTGCGTCCTGCAGGGATTGGGATGGCGCCGCCGTCAACCGTCACGGTGTTCGAACCGATGGCCAGGTGGGTGGAGATGCTGCGAGGCTTGCGTGTGCCGGGGGCTTGGGGGCTCATGGTGCTCCTCAGGGATGTGATCAGATGGTGATGCCGCGTTCCCGCATGTACTTCACGGGGTCGATGTCGCTGCCGTAGGCAGGTCCGGTCCGTGCCTCGAAGTGGAGGTGCGGTCCGGTGACGTTTCCCGTGGCGCCGCTGAGGCCAATGACCTGGCCTGTCTTGACGGCCTGGCCGCTTTTTACGTCGACGCGTGACAGGTGGGCGTACTGGGTGTAGCTGCCGTCGGACATCTTCAGGACGACGTTGTTGCCGTAGCGTCCGCCCCATCCAGCCTCGATGACGGTGGCATTTCCGACGGCGTGGACTTCTGTGCCGGTGGCGACAGGGAAGTCCACTCCGGTGTGCCTGCCGGAGGACCACATCGATCCTCCCGCCTGGTAGTTGTGGGTGGCCTTGATGCCGACCGGGGCCTGCCATGCACCTGAGGCTTTCGCCGCATTGCCGTTGCCGCCGGACTGCTCGCAGTCGATGACGTCCGCTCCCCATACCTGGGCGACGAGCTTGCCAGCGCTCGTCTCCCACTTCGCGTAGGCGTCGGGGAATCCGGACTGCTGGACGCCTTGGGCTACGTGGGCCAGGTCCTTCGTGTCCCAGTTGGGGATCTTCACCAGTGCGTCGTAGAACTTGTTCGACGCGTGGATGGGGTCTGTTACCTGGGCGGCGGTGCCCCATCCCTGGCTTGGGCGTTGCTGGAAGAGTCCTTGGCTGTCACGGTCTCCGTTGTGCAGGTTGCGCAGGGTTGACTCCTGCATGGCGGTGGCGACGGCGATCACTGCGGCGCGAGGCTTGAGGTTCCGTGTCCGGGCGACGTTGGTGATGACGGCCGCGTTCTTGGTTTGCTCTTCGTTCCAGGACGGCTGCGTCTGGTCTCCGCGTGGGCTCAGCGGAACCTGAGGGCGTTGTGCAGTTCGTCCATCAGCAGTGGATGCCTTGACGACGCACTGGCTGGCGGCTGTCGCCGACATGTCACTGGTGTCTGACCCACCGGCACCAGCAAGCAGGAGCACGAGCGCGAGCACCGCGATGGCTGGACTGAGCAGGACGGCTATTCCGATCAGCGGTGCTTTCCGCATTTACCCTCCGAGCGTCCCGCTGGACGGGCCGCTCCAGGAGCGGGTTTCCCGTGGTGCGGGCAGCGACAGTGCATCGTGCCCGCCAGGCGGAAAGGGCTGCGATGCGTGCTGAATTGGCCTCTAACGTCGTGCGCCGTCAGCTAGTCACGGAGGTGTCCGAAGAATCCAAGGCGGGACTTTACTTCACGCCGATAGCGAATAGTCAAGCTCCTCCCGCGTGGCGGGAACTGGACCTCGACTATTCGAACTGCGCGAGTTTTTCCTGCTTTCGGACCAAGTGGCAACAGTTCGGCGCTCTTGCGGTTGCAGGGCACCGAGTTAGCAGGGAGGTAGGCATGGTCGGGGCCATACAGAACGCCACCACTTTGGCGGGCGGCGTAGGCGACCTCGTGAACGGACTGAGCCCCGACTGGGGACCGTTCAGCGCGGTCGGCTCAAAGGCGCGGACGATCATTCAGGTTCTGATGGCGGCCGTGGTGCTGATCCTTTTCGGCATGGCGATCTGGGGCGCCTGGCAGATCCGTGTCGGGAATTCCCAGCAGAACACCATGGATGTAAAGCAGGGCAAGACCATGGTGATTAGCGCCTTGGCGGGCCTGTTCCTCGTCGCCTCCATGTCGACGCTCTTCGGAATCGTCTTCGGTATGGGGGTCTGATGCCCAAGAAGGCCAAGACCCCCGCGGCAGGAACTCGGATGCTGGTCTCCGAGTCCACGAGTGCCGACTCGGGGAGGCGCCGGCCTCCGCTGCGTCTGTTTATTGGCGTGTTCGCCGCTGCGGTCCTTTTCGTCGCTCTGCTGGTTTCGCTGACCGGACAGGGTGGCGGCTCCTCCGGGGGCGACAAGCCCGGCACGGCGGGCGCGTCTCAGGCGCTTGGCAAGCCGGGCGGTAGCGGCGGCAAGACCAAACCCACGGCCAAGGCAGCCGGTGTGCCCGTGGGCTATCCCCAGTCAAAGGATGGTGCGGCGGCTGCGGCGGCGAATTTCGAGATCGCACGCTCGAGTCGGTCGTACATCACCAACAAGCCGTACCGGGACAAGCTGATCGGGCAGATCATGGCGCCCGCATCGGTTGCGAACCAGATCAGCCAGGACGACCAGGCCACCGCGGAGCTCATCGCGGGCTTCGGCCTCCAGGATCCAAAGGCCTCCGGGCTGCTGCTCCGATCCGCCTGCCTGGGAACCCGGGTGACGAGCTACTCGAACCAAGTGGCGTCGGTCGACGTGTGGATGACCTCCGTAGCCGGGGTCCCGACGGACAAGGCCAAGCTGCCCGTCTCAGCCAGCTGGACAACCTACACCTACAACCTCCAGTGGCGTGATGGCGACTGGAAGGTCACATCCATCGCTTCCGTCGACGGCCCCACCCCACTGCAGTCAGATGGCTCCTCGCCTTCCTCGATGCAGACCTTCCGCACAGCTGAGGAGGAGTTCGATGCGCCGCCGTATGTGGGCTAACGCTACGTGCCGCCTGACAGCCCTCCTCCTCGGCCTGCTGATCGCCGTGGTGGCTGGGTCAACCACGCTGGCGACCCCGGCCGCAGCCGCTCCAGCAGCAGTCCCCGCCAAGGCTCCCGAGCTCGGCGGCATCGATCTGCCGTGCGTACTGCCAGCGGGCCTGTGCAAGGACCTCAAGGACACCGGAAACAAGGTCATCGACAAGACGATCGATGGTGCGAAGTGGGTGTGTGACAAAGCCAAAACCGTCTGCGAGGTGGCCGGAGACGCCGTCGACGGTGCAGTCAGCAGCGTGAGCGACGCAGCCGGCGCGGTCAGTGACACGATCGACTTCGCCTCAGACCCGCTTGGCTACTTGGCCAAGAAGTCCACGCCAGCGATCGGCAAGTTGATCGAGGCCATAGCCACGGACGGGACGTGATCCCGTGCTGCAGATCGACTGGAGCAATCCCGGCTTCCTCAAGCTCTACAGCATGGTCTTCGCCCTGGCGACCATCTTCACCTGCATCGCCTGGCTGATCGCCATCGTGAAGCGCGTCGCCCGCGGCGTGAACCCAGGCACAGCCATTGGGGAGTCCATCGGGCACCTCTTGCTCTCGGTGATCGTGACTGCCTTCGCACCCGCGATCATCGCGACCGTCGTCGACCTCGTCGACGAGATGGCCATCAGCATGTTCAGACCCTTCCTCGCTGACATGGCACTGACAGGCGCCTTCGTCGTAGTGCTGCTTGCCGCGCTGGCAGCTTCCGGGGTGGGGCTGCCCATCGCACTGGCGCTGATCTTCTTCTTCCTGACTGTGGGGGTCGGCCTATTCCTCATGCTCGTCGCCCGCAACGCCTTGATCTTGACCGGCGTTGTCTTCGGCCCGGTTGTGTTTGCCGGGCTGGTGGACAGAGATCTGTGGGGTCACACGAAGAAGTACATCGGGATCATCACGGGAATCATCATGTCCAAGTGGATCATGATGGTGGTCCTGGCGATGATTCCGGCTCTGTTCGGCGGCATGTTCCGTCACCCCCCGTCCGGCTTCGGCAAGATCCTGAGCACTCTGCTGATCATCCTGGCGCTGTTCCTCATTGCCGGCTTCGCGCCCTGGCAGGTGTCCAAGTTCGTTCCGATGTTCGGTGACGAGATCCAAAACCTCGCCCAGCACCGCGACCTGGCGATGCAGAAGGGCAAGGAGGCCTGGTCCAAGGCACGAGGGAGCAACAGCGATGACGAGATGCAGGACAAGGGGACTTCCGGAGGTGCGGATGTCCCAGGCGTAGGCGGGGGCGGAAGCGAAGGCGAACTCGCCGGAGCAGGGGCAACAGCTGCGGCAGGCCCTGCTGGGCTTGGGGTGATGGGAGCTCAGAAGGCTGAGGAGCAGAAGGAAGAGGCCGAGCAGGAAGTCAAGGGCGCGGTTGACCAAGGATTCGACACCGCCAACATGGGCAACGACGACGCAGGCGCCATGAGCTCGGGCGGTGGCTTGTCTGATGGCTCGGGCGGTAGCTCTGAGCCGGGTCCCGACCAGCCTGGTGGAGCTGGGGGCATGGGCGGAACTCCCCAGCTCGGTGCCGGAGGCGGCGGAAGCGGTGGAGGCGGGTCGTCTTCGACGCCGAGCGACGTGCCACAGGCTCCGACCCCGCAGACAAACGTTCTGTCCGGCGGTGAAGCACCTCCTCCCCCGCCGACCAGTGAGTGGCCCGACAGCAACCCCTCATCCCCCGCCTGACTCAGGCTCATCTGAACTGGAGGTGAGCTTGCTGTGGCACGCTCATTCACGTTCCCGAGGCCCCGTCCGCGCGGATTCCTCGGTCGAAAGTTCGAGGCCGACGAACAGTTGGTCCTTGGTGCAGGAGCCGTCCTAACCGTCATCTCGCTGGCAGCCCTGCCCGGAATACCCCTCAAGATCGTCGGATCGGTCGGCGTTGCCCTGTTCACCGCTTGGGCGGTGCTCATCCCCTTCCGCGGGCGTACTTACCTGCGATGGTTCGAAATCCAGCGCTCATACCGGCGGGGGCTGCGCAACGGCTCGCTGCTGTACCGGTCCACCGCGCCGCTCGCCGGGCGCTGGGGCGACGGACGTCCGGCCGCCGTCACTGCGCCGGCGGGTGTCCCCCCGCGCATGGAGTGGTTCGAGGCACGGACCGGATTCGGAACCGTCGCTGTCCTGCTGCAACCCAGTGAGGCGATGTTCAGTGCCGTGGTCGAAGTCGAGGGGATGAAGCACTTCGGCGGCCTGGACGCCGAGGACAAGGAAAGCCTCATCAGCGCCTGGGAGTTCCTGCTGCGCAGTACCGCCGAGTCGGGGGGCCGCATCCAACGCGTGCAGTGGCTTTCCAAGATCATCCCAACGGATCCCAATGCTCACATTCGCGACGCTGCCACGCGCCGTGACCCCAATGCGGCAAGCTGGCTGGACGCCTCGTACGAGCAGCTACTGAAGCGGGTGGCCATCTCCGCAGAGGATCGCCGCCTCTTCCTCGCGCTCGGTATTCCCTACAGCCGTGACCTCGTCGAGGAGGCCAGCCGGTACAGCACGCTTGCCGAGGGCTACGGCATCGTCCTCGGCAAGGAGATCGAGACATTCATCCGCAACCTGGGCCGAGCCCAATTGCGTTGGGTCCGCAGCCTCGACGAGGCGGCGCTGTCTTCTCTCTTCCACCACAGCTATGCGCCCGGGCACTGGCTGGACGACAACCGCGGCATGGACCGCTCCACGGCCTGGCCGGCCGAGGTCGACGCGCGGGACGAGACCCTCATCGCCGCCCGAGGCTTCGAGGCGGACGAGCCGTGGTACAGCGCGACAGCCTGGGTGAAGCAGTGGCCGACGATGCCGGTCGGGGTCAACTTTTTGGCACCGCTCCTGCTCTACGTCCAGGACATGATTTACACCGTCGGGGTCACGATGGAGCTCGTCCCCGGGGAACGCGCGCTGGCCGAGGCACTCTCGGACGTGACCTCGGAGATCGGCCAGGCCGATGACACCCCAGGCAAGCTACAGGACCCCCGCGAGCGGCGGGAGATTCGCGCTGCCGCGGGGACGGTCGAGGAGATTGCTGCTGGAGCCTCGGGCGTGCGGCTGACGGGCTGGGTCACGGTGACCAGCTCCGACAAGGAAGAGCTGATCCGGCAGAAGAACGACATCCGGGCCGCAGCTGCCAAGTGCCAGCTGACGCTGGAGTGGTGCGATAAAGAGCAGTGGCGCGCGTTCGCGAACACGCTGCCCTTGGTCGGCGGCATCCTTCCCGAAGGGCGGCGGTGACCCATGCTGCGCATGATCCTGCCTCAGTCCGCCACCCGTCGGCGCGCTGTGCGCACCACGACGATGCAGGCCTGTGGCCTGTATCCAGCAGTGGGCGCGCCCAGCCTGGATCCGCGTGGCGTCATCATCGGCCGGGAGATCTACAGCGGGCGGGCCTGGATCTACGACCCGTTCGTGTTGTACGACCCGACAGCCCGCGAACGCCTGGCCAGTGGACACGTCCTGGTGCTCGGCAAGTCCGGGCACGGGAAGTCCGCGCTGGAGAAGACTTACGTGCTCCGCCAGTTGCGATTTCGCAACAGGTCGTTCTGCATCCTCGACGCTCAGGGGGAAGACGGCCGGGGAGAGTGGGACCAGATCGCCCGCACCCTCGGCATCACCCCGATCCGCCTGGTCTACGGCGGCTCGGGCCAGGGTGTACGGCTCAACCCTCTGGATCCCCGGATCCCAGCCCGTCATCAATTCCGCGTGCTGTCCTCGATGGTCGAAATCCTGGCCGGCGCGCTGTCGTCAGAGACCGACTTCGCGCTGTCACAGGCCCACTCGGTGGCCCTGCAGGTCGCGGCTTCCGAGAACCGGGTACCGGTGCTGTCTGACGTCCATAATGCGCTGACCCACCCCATCGCGGCCAAGCTCGGCCAGCGCGAGATCAGCGCGGAAGACCTGGTGGTCTGGGGCCAGCCCGCCTCCCTCGCCCTGGACAAGCTATGCGCCCCGAATCGGGAGCTGGCTGGCCTGTTCAACGGCCCTACCTCGGAGGGCATCGATCTCGATGCGCGGCTGATCGTCTTCGACCTGGCGCAGCTGCCTCGCGAGGGTGTCGCGATGCCGCTCCTCATGGCCGTGATCGGGCCGTGGCTTCGATTCGGCTGGCTGAAGGAGGACGACGACGTCAAGAGGACGTTGATCGTCGAAGAGGCCTGGCACATCCTGTCCCACCGCGCTGTCGCCCGGCTGTTCGAGGAGTTCATGAGGTATGGCCGCAGGTTGGGGCTGAGCTTCTGGTCGATTCTTCATCACCTCGGTGATCTGCTGATCGCCGATGCTCCCGAAGCAGCTGCCATCCTCAAACTCAGCGCGACGCGCGTCATTTATCACCTGGATCAGCACGAGGCCGAGATCACGGCCGATTACCTGCAACTGCCCAAGTGGGCGGTGGCCGCCATCACGGACCCTGCCAACCTGTGCGCGCCCGGCCGAGCCGTGTGGCAGGTGGGCAAGCGGGTGTTGCTGGTCGAACATATCCGGTCGCAGACAGAGATCCAGCTGACGAACACCGACAGCAGGATGACGGAGAAGCGCACCGCGCCTTCTGAGGGCTTCACCGCTCCCGTTGTGCCTCTGCGCAAGGGGGGTGGCATGTGAACGGCAAGGTTGTCACCCCCCATAGCGGGATAAGGCTTCACCTGTTCCGCGACGGTTGGTGGCTGCTCGGGATCGCCGCGGTGGTCGCCGGGTCCTTCCTGATGTGGGTGTCCGCGGCCGTGTCCGGCCTGCTCAACCACGGACGGCTCGCCACAGTGTCCTGGTCGGAGGCGGGGCAGGCGCTGGTGAAACTGCCAGCTGACCCCCTGGACCCGGGGAAGGCATTCCCGCCCGGGGCCGGGGTGGGCCATGCACTCATCTTCTACCCAGTGCTCGTCGCCACCGCAGTGTGTACCGCAGTAGTCGGGCGCAAGGCGTGGCGACGGTGGTCAGCCTGGAACTCAGAGGGCACCGACGGCCTCGCCACCAAGCGCGAACTGGAAGCGGCTCTCGGCGAGGGCTACGCGCTGTCCCGACTTCCCGCCCTGCGCCCCAGTCTGGCCAAGCAGGCCAAGGCGGCCGGCGCCAGGACCAAGGCGCAGTCCCTCCTGCCGGCCCGGCTCCGCAAGGACGATCAGAAGCTGACCGTTGCCAAGCCCAGCGTCAAGACTGTCGCCGTCCACATCGGCGTGTCGGATCCCACGGGCGTCCCACTGTGGGTGCCGATTGAGGAAACCCTTCTTCTGGTCGCGCCACCCCGAGAAGGCAAGACGAGCCAGATCATCATGCCGGGAATCCTTGATTTCGAAGGAACGGTTCTGGCGACCAGTTCGAAGGTTGACATCCTTTACGCCACCGCAAAACTGCGGGAACGGCATGGCCCCGTGCAGGTTCTGGATCCGACTGCTCTTTCCGGGTGGCCGCACCAGTTGCGATGGTCACTCGTGGACGGCTGCGAGGATTTCACAACAGCTCGAAAGCGCGCCGAGACCCTCACGTCCACCACAAAATCGGAGGAGGGCACGAAAAATGGCGGCTATTTCGCGATGAACGCGCAGATCTTGATTACCTGCTGGCTTCACGCGGCCGCCCTGGAAGGGCTTGGGGCGATGAATTTGCTGCGCTGGGCCACCGCGCCCAGCATCCGAGAGCCGGTGGACATCCTCGCCAGGCACGGCCGGTCAGATCTTGCGCGCGCGCTCGCCGCCCAGCACGCCGCGGCGCCTGAGGAGCGCAGCGCCTCATGGCGTACTGCAGAGCAGAGCTTCACTGCGCTCTACGACCCCCTCGTGGCGCAGATCTTCGCCGCGGACCCGAAGGATCCGTCCCTGTTCAGCATCGAGCACTGGCTGCGCACCGGCGGAACGCTGTTCTTGATCGGCGAGGAGGACGAGGGGTCCAGCCTCGCTCCGATTATGGCGGCCTTCACCAGGTCCATTCTGGACACGGCGAAGAAGGTTGCCGCGAAGATGCCGAACGGGCGGCTCGACCCACCGCTTGGCTTCTTCGGTGACGAGTTGGCGAATGTCGCACCGCTCCCTCAGATTCCGTCTCTCATGAGCGTCAGCGGATCGCAGAACATTTTCGTTGTCGCCGTTCTCCAGAATCTCGCCCAAGCTCAGGAAAGGTGGGGCGAGATCGGCGTCAGAAAAATGTTCGCCGCAGCCACAGTGAAGGTAATTCTCGGTGGTGTCAGCGATGAGCAGGAACTGAAGACGTACAGCGCGTTGGCGGGAGAATTCGAAGAGGATACGGAGTCCATATCTGACAGTGGGGACAGCATGTCGGTCTCTGTGTCGACCCGGCGCCGGGCGGTGTTGGAGCCGGCTGACATCCGGATGATTCCCGAGCGGCACGGTCTGGTGGTGCACCGCCGCACCAAGGTCACCAAGGTCAAGTTCGAGCGTATCCATGAGAGTTCTCGCGCTGCGCAGATCAAGGCCGCGACGGACGCCGCCCTGCGGGAGGCGCAGAACAGTGGCTGAGAACGAGGACTTCGGTCTGGAGGAGCCGGAAGATGACCCGTTCCAGCCGCTGCTCGACGCGCTGGACGCCTTCAACGGCGAGCAGAAGATCATCACGAATCGGCTCACCGAGATCGAGCAGCAGCTCAGCACGCTCCCGCAGCAGGCTGCCGCCGGCGCGGTGGGCAGCGGACCGGCGGGCGGCGCCCCTGCCGAGGGCGAGCGGGTGCCGGGGGCGGCCATCGACTGGCGCACCGTGCCGGAGGATCAGTACCAGGAGCTGTGGGACAAGTTCGTGGACTGGGTGCTGTGGCTGGCCGACGAGTTCGAGCTCTCGACCGATCAGCTTCCGCGCCAGTGCTGGTATCTACACGGCGCGGCGCGCCAGGAGCTCACCGCACTGTGGACAGGGTGGGAGTCCGCCTACAACCCGACAGGGCAGGATGCGGCCGCCGGGCCGTATTTGTGGCACGACGCTCTGGCACGGGTGCTGGAGCGCCTTCCTCGGATGTACCTGGGCGAGTGCGCGAACGGCTACCACCAACCCCGCACCCGGGTGCCGTTCTCAGGCAGCGCCGAGTACCGCGATGCAGTGCGGGGGCAGGTGAGCCCGCCGCAGGGAGCCTGAGCGTCGACACGTCATGCAGGTGGGCCTGCCGACCCCAGAACATCTGGGGTCGGCAGGC
>NZ_JBSFGB010000074.1:0-21830 GCF_053596375.1 Streptomyces sp. NPDC001709
GCCTCCGCGAGATCCAGTACCGCAGCAACCTCATCGATGGATGTCTCGCCGAAACCGGCCTCACGTTGACGACATCACGCCAACAAGGTCAGTAGACGCCTGACAAGGTGGTGACAGGTCCGTCGGCCAGGCTTCCGGTCATCAGGTGGCGACGCCGTCGTGCGTCGCCACTCCGCCACCATCCATGGGGGATCCGACGTGCGAATGCGCACCGCCGCTCTGGCCGCAACCGCGGCCCCCGTCCTCGCTCTCGGCCTGGGCGCCGCCCCGGCCAGCGCCCAGACGCCCGGCACCTCGTACAGCAACTTCCATATCTTCATCGGCCCCGGCCAGAAGTTCTGCCTGGACGTTCCCGGCGGCAACGCCGTCACCGGAGCGCAGGTCGAGGCTTGGGGCTGCAACGGCACCCCGGCTCAGGTGTGGGACGGCTGGTACGTGGACGCCACCCACTACCAGCTCGCCTTCCACACGCGGGACGCCAACGGCAACCAGCTGTGCCTGAACAACTGGGAGGGCGGCGATGTGACCGGCAACCACCTGCGCCTGTACCCGTGTTCCAAGGCCGGCAGCCCCGACGACGCCTTCAACACCGTCTTCAACGGCGGCAACACCCAGATTCAGCCGAAGGTCGCCTCCTCCAACTGCCTCAACATCTGGGGCGGCCTGGCCAACGGCAACCCCGCGCGCCTCTACCAGTGCGCCGACGTGGACAACGAGAACCTCTCGGACGACAGCGCCCCCGGCTTCGCGGGCTGACGCCGTCACCTCCCCAGCTCTTCGGTCGCGGGGGCCAGGTGTGCATGGCGAAGGGCTCGCTTGAGCGCGCCGCGGTACTTTACGGCGTCGAACGCCAGGTCTTGGCGGGCGGACAGCCAGTCACGCATGATCGCACGGCTGCGACGGTTGTTCACCCCGGCCCGGCGCAGAGTATCGAACAGTCCGTACACCCGTTGTGGCGGTAGCGTCGCAAGACGGGACGCGATCAGACGGCCCTCGCTGCGGCGCTGGTTGGCGGTGGCCTCACCGCCGGTCTCCAGCAGCCGCCGGATGATCAGGACTGCGTTGTAGTCGTTGATGTCGAGGGCAAGGACCCCCGCGTACAGGTCACGGTAGTTCCCCAGTATGTATGCATGGAGAAAGTCCAAGGACAGCCGCTGCTCGCCCGCGTCGCCGTGGAATTCATGCTGGCCAGTGGAGGTGATCGCCGCGTTGACGAAGAGCAGCACATCCTCGGCTGCGACGAGGTCCCCGTACGAATCCATCCACATCTTTCCCCAAGAGTGCTGATGCCGGCCGGGGAATGGGGGCACGAGCTGCGAATCATTGCTTCAGAGGCACGTTCCGGAAGTCGCACCGGAGTCCCGCGGCCGGCCACAGGACCGTAACAGAGCTGGCCACAAGCCCTCCACTGACTTCCCCTACCTCGCTGGCATGTGGCCATCCCCAGACGCCGACAATGTGCGAGGACGGAGTACCGCAACCGGCACCCCGAGATCGAGTCGCTTGTCCATCTCAAGCCCGGAAGGTTCTCCACGGCCCGGAGGCCGCCGTGGATCTTGCGGTGCAGGCAGGCAGCACGTCCACGCCACCGCCCGAGAACTCGACCTTGTCGTGGCTCTCGCCCGCACGTCCGGGTGGGGCAAGCGGCCGATGGACCTGATGACGTTGCTGTTCGTTCGAAGACCTCCCGGCACAGGAGGCAACGGCTCTCGCCGCCTTCCGTGCCGCCGTTGACCGGATCTCTTGAGCGCAAGCGCCGTCCTGTGGGACGGGGTTAGCTCATCCTTCCACCGTGCCCCGGGATCCGGGCTTCAGCCCCCATGAGCAGCCGACGCTGCCGCTCATCCAGATGCGGATCATCTGCACGCCCTCAAGCTCGCTCTGAGACCGACGCCGCTGTGCACCAGTGGTGGTGAGGCGCCGGGCAAGGTCTGAACCGACCCTGGCCCGTGAGGCCTCCCTGTACGAGGCATATGTCCCCGACGGCACCATGTTCGGAGGGCGATCGCTGCCACTAATCCGTGGCCTGAGCCCGGAGGCGAGCCGCCGCGCCAGCCTTCTCCTTGGCCGCAGCAGCGGCATGCGCGTCCAGCCCGGCCGGGACGATGAGTTCGACCGGCTGCACACCGACTACTTCGCCGTCTGGGACCGATCCCGCCGTACGCGGCCGCCGTCCTCGCTGTGCTGAGGGCCCGCACCCGGCTAGTAGCTGTCGTAGCTGGGTTTACCGTTCGGACGGTAGACGCCGACGATGGTGCCGCCCTTCGTCGTCGAGACGCTGATCGGCTCCAGCGCGGTGGGGATCGCTCCGTCGGCGAACAGCCGCTTGCCGGTGCCGATGATCACCGGATGGATGGTCAGCCGGTACTCGTCGACGAGACCGTGCTGCATGAGGGTCTGGGCGAGGTCGCCACTGCCCACGACGTTGATGTCGCCGCCGTCGGACGCTTTCAGCTTGCGGACGGCATCGGCGATGTCGCCTTCCAGCAGCGTGGAGTTCTGCCACTCGACGGATGTCAGGGTCCGGGACGCCACGTACTTGTGCATGCTGTTCATCCGATGGGTGAACGGGTTGTCGGGATCGGCGGTCGGCCAGTACGACGCGAAGATCTCGTACGTCTTGCGGCCGAGCAGCATCGCGTCGGAAGGCTCGTACCAACCGGCGATGGCCGTGCCGACCTCGTCGTCGGACACCGGCTTTTGCCAGCCGCCGTGCTCGAAGCCGCTCTGAGCGTCCTCGTCCGGACCGCCCGGCGCCTGCATGACGCCGTCCAGCGTCAGGAACGTGCAAATGATGATCTTGCGCATGGTGCGCTCCCTTCGTCGACGGGTAGACCGCACCATCGCTGCAAACTCATCGGCGGAACTTCGGCGGCGCAGCACCAGGGCCAGCGTTGGATCAGCCCGGCTGTGAAGTGCGGTACCTCTTGGCCGACCCGAGCGGGGTCTGGTCCGCAGACGTGCGCACCAGACCCCGCGCTGCCGGGATGATCCAAACGACAGGTCCTGACTATGCCTCGCGAACGAAGTCGATGTCTCCTGTGGCGACTTGATCGTCCACCGAGCGCTCCGGGGACGGGCGAGGTGTCCGGTCAGGACGGGCAGCCTGGCGGGCCAGCCGGGGCGAGGGCGTACAAATGCGGCATCAGGGCCTCCTGGCGCGCTCCCGGTCTTCGACAACCACGAGCTGCACCAGGGGTCCTTCCTTCATGCACGACACGCCATAAGATCACCCGACCGAGCTGCCGCAATGAAACCCACGCTCACCAAGATCGATAGAGCAACGGCTTCTGAGGCTTGTGGCGCCTCGCCCTGGTCGTCAGCGAGGGCGGATGCGGTCATTCCGGGGGCTCGATCCGGACACCGGTGCGTGCCGCGCGTTGCTCGCCCCAGACGTACAGCGCCTCCAGTACGGGGACCAAGCTCAGCCCCTCTTCGGTCAGCCGGTACTCGACACTCGGCGGGTTGCCGCCGTCGGACCGTCGCTCGATCAGTCCCCTGGCCTCCAGCCCGCGCAGCCGCTGGGACAGCACCTTTTCACTGACCTCGGGCATCCGCCGCCGGAGCACGCCGTACCGGTGCACGCCCTCCTTCAGGTGCGCCAGCACGACCGTGGCCCACTTGCCGCCGATCACCTCCAGGGTCAACTCGACGGGGCAGTGGAAGCGTTGCCCGTCTTCGGGTATCGGCATCGTCATGGCATCACTGTCCTGTTCCGGGTGCTTACCGCCGGGTCAGTCCTTGCCGGGTGCCCGGAGGTGCTGTTCAGTCCTGGCATGATTGTCGAGTACATCCGGTACCGGATCGCCGAACCACAGCGTGCGGAATTCGAGAAGGCGTACCTGCGGGCCGCCGAGCCGCTCGGCGAGGCCGAGCAATGCGTGGACTACGAACTGGCCCGCTGCACCGAGGATCCAGGCGCCTACATCCTGCGCATCCGCTGGACCTCGGCCGCGGACCACCTCGAAGGCTTCCGCAAGGGCGAGCACTTCGCGGCCTTCTTCGCCGAGATCAGACCGTACGTCGAGTCGATCGAGGAGATGCGCCACTACGAGGACACCGACGTCGTGGGTCGGGGCGGGGCGATTCCGACCCTGTACGAGTGGGCCGGCGGGGCGGGAGCCTTCGAACGGCTCTTCGTCCGGTTCTACGAGCGGGTCTCCGAGGACGAACTCCTCGCCCCCGTCTTCGCCGGGAAGGACCCGCACCACGCCGAACACGTCGCGGCCTGGCTCGGCGAGGTCTTCGGCGGTCCGGCCCGTTACAGCACACAGCGCGGCGGCCATCGCCACATGGCATCCCGCCACGTGGGCCGCGGGTTCACCGAAGAGCAGCGTCGCCGGTGGGTGGCTCTGCTGATCGACACCGCCGACGAGGCCGGCCTTCCGGACGACCCCGAATTCCGTGCGGTCTTCGGGTACTACCTGGAGTGGGGCACGCGCATGGCGCTGATCTACTCAGGCCCCAACCCGCCCCCGCTGCCCGAGTCCCCGATGCCCCGCTGGGACTGGGGTATCACGCCGCCGTACCGGGGCTGATCGCGGGGGCAGACGTCACCCCCGGCGCCCCCTTGTGAAGTCTCCTCTCGGGTCGCAGGCGGACCAGGTTTCCTCAGGCCTCCAGTGCCGACGATCTTTCGTAGGCAGACGTCGGTGCGGGCAGGAATCGGCTGGTCGAGGCGAGTTCAGGTGTAGGCGTCCTCGATTGCGACTTGTCGCACGGTACGGAGCGTCGACTGGAGAGTGTCCATATCGGTCGAGCCCAGCGCGAGGCGGAGCGCCTGTGGTGTGTGCATCGAGGTGGCGAACGGCTCCGCCGTGGTCACCGAGATGTGCTGACGCGCGAGGGTGGCGGTCAGGCGGTCGGCGCGTGCGTCGTCTGGCAGCGGCAGCCAGGTGAAGTAGGACGAGGGGTGACTGATGAGGGGCAGGCCTGCCAGCTCTTGTCTGGCGAGTGCTTGGCGGGCTTTGGCGTCGTCTCGCTTCTGCGCTTCCAAGTGGTCCACCGTGCCGTTTTCGAGCCAGCGGCAGGCGACTGCGGTGGTGAGGGCCGGGGTGTTCCAGGTGGTCGCCCGAATCGCGCGCTCGAGCGAGGGCACCGTAGGCGGCGGGGCGACGACGAAGCCGACCCGGAGGCCGGTGGCGACGCTCTTGGACAGTCCCGAGACGTAGACGGTGATGTCCGGTGCACTTGCAGCCAGCGGCGGTGGAGGGTCCTCGACCAGGTAGGCGTATGAGGCGTCTTCGATGATGAGTAGACCGTGCTGTCGAGCGATCTTGATCAGACGGGCGCGATCAGGTGCCGGCATGACCCAGCCCAGAGGGTTGTGCAAGGTGGGCATGGTGTAGATCGCGCGCACAGGGCGGGTCGCGCACAGCTTCTCCAGGGCATCGAGATCCGGGCCGTCGATGGTGGTCGGGATGGGCTCCAAGTCGAGATGAAAGGCATGCGCGAGTACCTTGAAGCCCGGGTAGGTGAGTGCGTCGACCGCGACGACGTCGCCGGCGTTGAGCGCGGCCATGACGGTGACGGCCAGGCCGTGCTGGGCACCGTTGACGATGAGGATCTGATCCGCGTCAGGAGTGATTCCTCGACGCCTCAGGTGCCGTGCGATCGAGGCTCTGTCCTGGGGACGCCCTCGATGCGGTTGGTAGCGCAGCAGCGAGTCGAGATCACCAGAAGTAGCCACCTCTCGCAGAGCCTGCCGCAGGAGATCGGCCTGGCCGGGCAGCGACGGATAGTTGAAGTTGAGGTCGACCGCATCCGTGGCGACGACCTGCTGATCGATGCCGTGACCGGCGGGAACCGCGATGTCACGCACGAACGTGCCGCGGCCCTGTTCCCGGCTCACCAGGCCCATCGCTTCCAGCTCGGCATACACCCGAGTCGCGGTCACCACGGCGATGCCCTCGCGGGCGGCGAGCCCGCGGTGTGTCGGCAGCCGCACACCTGCGGCGAGCCGCCCCGTCCGGATGTCGGATGCGAGCGCGTCGACCAGCTTTTTGTACCGCGAGGCTGCCATGCACCGGATTGTATGCATGACAATTCTTTGGCTGTCCTGTTCGCGAGTCCTTACTGTCAAGACCCACTCATCCGGAAGGACAGCCACCGTGCACATCGCCATCCTCACCTTCGAGGGCTACAACGAGCTCGACTCCCTGATCGCACTCGGTGTGCTCAACCGCATCAAGACCGACGACTGGCGTGTCACCATCGCCACCCCCAGCCCCAAGGTGACATCGATGAACGGGGTGACCATCGAGCAGATGTCCACTCTTGAGGAGGCGTGTGCCGCTGACGCCGTCATCGTCGGCAGCGGCATCGCTACCCGCGAGGTCGTCGAAGACCCGGCGATCATGAATGTCCTGCGCGGCCTGGACCCCTCGCGCCAGCTCATCGCCGCGCAGTGCTCCGGCGCGCTCGTGCTGGCTAAGCTCGGCCTGCTCAACGACATCCCCGCCTGCACCGACCTGATCACCAAGCCCTGGGTCATCGCCGCCGGTGTCGAGGTGCTCAACCAGCCCTTCTACGCCAAGGACAACATCGCCACCGCCGGCGGCTGCCTCGCCTCGCACTACCTCGCCGCCTGGATCATCGCCCGCCTCGAGGGCAACGACGCCGCCGAAGGCGCACTGCACTATGTCGCCCCGGTCGGTGAGAAGGAGGAATACATCGAGCGCGCCTGGCGCAACATCACTCCCTACCTGCCCGCTCCCACGCAGGCGCTCGTCTGAACAACCGGTCCCAGGCAGCGACCGGCCAGGAAGCCACGCTTCCCGACAGCCTGGCCGTCTGCTCGCGGCCCGAACACCTACCGGCCTCTCAGGTGGGCTGGCATGGTGGAGCGGGGGAGTCGCTCGGGCGGCTCTGGGTGAAGCCGGGCCGGCTCGGGCTCGGCGAGAATGCCGAGCCCGACCAGGCGCTTGAGCTTGTGCCGGTGCTCTCGATGTTCTTCGGCGTGAGTGGTAGGCCGGGTGGGCCGGCAGGACGGGCGGCGATTCGGATCAAGGAGCGGATTTCGGCCACCCCGAGCGCCGTCGACGGACCACGGCGCCGCGGTTCCGGGTACTCACGCGAGGAACGTCACCGCCGGGAAGGCTGGGGACGGCCTGTCGAGCAGGTGCCCCCGACGGTGGCGCAGGTGCTCGTCGAAGAACGCGAGCGGGTAGGCCTGTTGGATCTTCACCGCCTGGTCAGGATCGAGGGTGCCGATCGTGTCCTGGAGCTGCTGCGGGCTCCATCCGAACAGCTTCGCCACCTGTGGGAACAGTGCCTCGTTGTCGCCGTACGACACGTGGACGGCGCCCTGGGCCTGGATGTTCAGCCGCCACCCGCGCAGGTGCGACCAGAACGCGGCGGCCGCGGGATCCGTGGCGCGGGTGAACACGGCGGACATCATCATGAACGGCCGGGCCAGGTCGCCGGTCAGCGGCGGGTTCATCACCATCGGGCCGTCGAGGCTCAGCCCGGCGCGGATGCGGTCGTCCGCGAGCGTGGCGCAGGCGGTGGCCGTCCCGCCCTTCGACCAGCCGAACGCGCCCATGCAGTGGGGGTCGAGGGAGCCGAGCAGCCCGGCTGGCAGCTCCCGCTGGTCGACGTCCGGATTGCACCCGGCGGCGAGCTGTTCGACGCAGTCGAGGACGAAGCGGAGGTCCGTGGCGAAGTCGCCCGGGAAGGTGGGGGCCTTCGGGTTGTCGCTCGGGACGGCGATCCGGCCGTCGGGGAACTCGGTATATGTGTCGTATTGGTGAGCGATCGTCACGACCGCGTATCCGTGGCTGGCGAGTTCTTGGACCATGATGGTGTGGTCGCCCTGGTGGCTGTGCGCGCCGTGCGAGTACACGAGGACGGGCAGTTGGCGGCCCGACCGCTGCACCGGAGCACCCACGTGGCCGGAGGTGAACGGCGCCAGGTCGGCCACGGCGCTGAACCCCACGTCGGTGAGGAACGCCTTCAGCGCGCCGGCCGGCATCCAGGGTGCCACCGGGTACCGTTCGACGTCCCGGGCGGGGTACCAGACGGTGGCCATCAGCTCGCGGAAGTGCCCGGGGCCCGCGATGTCGTCCGGGCGCGACGGGTCGACGAGGTGCAGCTGGACCGTGCCCACCGGGTGCGGCCCGGTGGGCACGGGCAGCGTGAACCGCGTCGGGGCGAGGGCGGGGGCGGGCGGAGCGGCCGGGTCCGCCCAAGCGGGGCTAGCGACGGCCGCAAGCGGTACGGCGGCCCCGGCGGCCAGTGCGGCTCCCAGCATGCGGCGGCGCGTCATGCCCTTCCGCCCGGTGAACGGTGTGGTGGTCACGGTCCCTCCCGTGGTCACGGATCGTCAACTGTGCCGCGACAGCCAGTCTGTGGGCACGGGGGAACTCTGCCGCGTGCCCGTCCCGTGCGGCATCAGCCCACCGATTGATCACCCGCGCGGGCATGGGCCCACGGGTTTACATCCTGGGGCCGATGCGGTCGGCGCCGGCGGGCCGCTCCGTCTGTACGCGGAGCCCCCTTCGACCGGCATAAGGGCGGAGCCGCACCGGGGGAGTTCATTCTGTACACCGCTCACCCGAAGCTCGCCTCGCTCCAGTGACGTGCAACTCACCCTGGAACAAGGGAGGACAGCCGGATAGGCTGACTGGACAACGTCTGACCTGCGCGAACGGCCACAGAGACTCCGCCCCGGTTCAGTGGCTGAGCGCCTGCGCGCTGGAAAGGAAATCCGCTGCGGCAGGGTTCGAGTCCCCTTGCCGAGCTGGTGCTACGTCCCTGTCCGGCCGGTGATGTCGTCCAATCAGGGCGGTGTCGGGACATAGCCGTCGGGAAGGGCGACTCCTCCGGCGTTGCCGTAGAAAGGTCTCGCCGATGAATGCTCCCGCCGGGCGGTCGGCAGCGGCCAGTTCGTCGATCACCGCGGCGGCCTCGGGTGCGTAGCGCGCGGCATCCGGTCCGCGGTGGCGGCCGCGGTAGGAGTTGGGCGCGTCCACGGTGTGCTCGTTGATCCGCGTCAGCGGTTCCGGCGCACCCGTCAGGAAAGACTCCACCGCTGGCTCGTCGCGCCTGTGCCCGTTTCTTGCTCCACGGCCGCCCGGCTGGTGGTCGAGGCGTTCGCGACACTGATTTCCAGGTCGCTGCCCACGTCGGCGAGCATGTAGGTGCTGTCGGTGTAGCTGCCGACCAGGTCGAGGAACCACTGCTGGTTGGTCCCGCCGTTGCAGGTCCACTGCTCCAACTGGACGCCGGTGTCGGTCGATTGGTTCGGTACGTCCAGGCACAGGCCGCTCTTCACGCTCCTGAGCGTGTAGATGTTGTCCGCCACCCGCGTGAGCGTCCACTGCTGGTTGGTGCCGCCGTTGGACGGCCACTGGATGATCCTGGCGCCGTTCGCCGTGGAGCCGCTCGACACGTCCATCAGCAGGGAGCTGTTGACGTTCTTCAGGGTGTGGACGCCCTCAGCGGGGGTCCCGCTGTCGGCCGTCCAGGTTCCCGCCGAGGTGTCGAGTGACCAGGTGGGGTACTGGCCGAGGTTCACCGTGGTGCCCCTGATGGTCAGGGGCAGCCAGATCAGTTTCGACGCGCCGAGGTCGGAGGTGTTCCAGCGGTCGCCGGCGTAGATGTAGGTGGTGCCGGAGGAGCCCTGGACGGTGATGACGTTCGCCGTCTGGCTGCCGTAGGTGTGGGTGCCGGGCGCGGCCAAGTTCCGGAAGGACGACCAGGGGCCGCCCAGTGACGTGGCGGTGGCGTAGATGTTGTCGTTGAGGCTCCAGCCCGTCAGGCGGGAGCCGAAGACGTAGTAGGTGCCGTCCTTCTTGATCATGGCAGGGGCCTCGACGCTGCCGCTGCTGCCGAGCACCGCCACCGCGCTGTCCACGGACAGGTAGTCGGCGGACAGTTTGTCGATGCGCAGGCCGTTGTTGCGGTCCTCGCTCAGCAGGTAGCCGGTGCCGTCGGTGTCCTGGAACAGGCCGAGGTCACGGCTGAGGTTGCCCAGCGGCCGGAAGCTTCCCCGGTAGGTGTAGGGGCCGCACGGGGTGCTGCTGGTCGCCACGCCGACCTTGGCCTCGGAGTAATTCCTGCTGTCGATGTGCATGTACATCACGTACGTGCTGGTCGACTTGTTGTAGATGACCTTGGGTCGCTCCACGACACGGCTGGGGCCGAGGTCGCCGCTGCTCTGCCGGCTCAGCGCCTGGCCCTGGTAGGCCCAGTCGGCGAGATTGGTGGAGGAGTAGCAGGCGATGTCCTGGAAGGACGTGTCCGACGAGGTCTCGCCGGTCTTGTCCTCGCCGAAGCCGTACCAGGTGTCTCCCACCTTGATGATGCCGAGGCCGTGCAACTGCAGGGTGTTGCCGTTCTGGTCGGTGCGTGCGGCACCCGTGGTGAACGACACCGTGGCCGCGTGCGCCTCGGTCGCCGGAAGCAGCAGCGCCGCAAGGCCTCCCAGGAGGGTCAGGAACGCTGCGGCCCCGCGCCGCCATCGGCCGACGGGCGGCCGGGGAACTCCCTTGAACATGTGCGTCCCTCTCAGTCGAGGTTTGACGATCCGTTGATGCCGGGGGGACCAATGAGAGTCGTGGCACGTTCGTGGCGTCAAGGATCGCGTTCGAGTTTGTTTATTTCGTGACCGGCTTTGGGGGCACCTGATGGGGCTCGCAGGGGCCGCAAGTCGCCCTGACTGTCCGGGATTTCGGACATGTGGGGGGCGGATGCGAGGGGTTGACCTTTAGGTCGGGGGAGGCGTAGAACCTTCGCGATGGTCAGAATCTGTTACTTGCTGGTTGAGTTTGTTGGAAACCATATCCAAGCGAGGTGGACCGACTGTGAACTTGCCAGGGCGTCAGGAACCTTCCCGCCGCAGGGTGCTCAAGGGCGCGGCTGTCACCGCCGTAACGGCCGCGCTGGGCATCGGCAGCACATATCCGGCCGAGGCCGCAGACACCTCGGTCACCGCGACGTCGCTCGACGGCACCACCAGCATCACCATGTCGCTGGCGGGCGGCTCGCTCCAGTGGTCGGCCCGGCGTAACGGCGCGACAGTCGTGGCCAGTTCGGCCATGGGGCTGCGGCTGAGCGACGGAACCACCCTCGGCACCGACGCCGTCCTGACGAACTATCAGCACTGGCACGTCGACACCACCTGGAACCCGTTGTACGGGCGCAACGCGACCGTCTCCGACACCTACCAGGAGATGCGCTGGAACCTCCGGGACAACCGCACCTCCATCAACTTCGGTGTCCAGATCCGGGCCTACGCGACCGGCGTCGCGTTCCGTTACGTCCTGCTGGACTCGGGCACCGCCACCATCGCCGGTGAACTGACGACGTTCGTCTTCCCGGACGGCACACTCGTCTACAGCGCGCGGGACGAGGACGACTACAACCCGGTCGCGCCCGGCTCCATCCCGTCCACCGGGACCTCCTCCACGGACACCGGTCCCCTGACCGACCTCCCCCTCACCGCGACCTACAGCAGCGGGCTCATCGCCTGCGTCTGCGAGTCGGCCCGCACCAACTACCCGCGGACGATGCTCAGTTCGGTCTCCGGACAGCCCAACACCGTCGCGGCGTACCTGATGCGGCACACGGCCCGCGGCTCCGGACCGGTCCAGACGACCTCCACCGTCACCACACCGTTCGCCACGTCCTGGCGCGCCGTGGTGATCGGCTCCACCCACGCCGAACTGGTCGACAACGCGGAGCTGGTTCTCAACCTGGCCCCGCCCACAGCCCTCGCCGACACGTCGTGGATCAAGCCGGGCAAGGTCTTCCGGTGCAATCTGACCACCGCGAACGGGCTGGCGGGCGTCGACTTCGCCGTCGCCCGCGGCCTGCAGTACATCGAGTACGACTCGGGGTGGTACGGCCCCGAGCACACCTCGACCGACGCCACGCAGCCGATCTCCGCCATCGACATGCCCAAGGTCATCTCCTACGCCGCCGGCAAGGGCATCGGCGTCATTCTCTACGTCAACCCCATGGCCATAGGCAGCTCGGACAGCCTGTTCGCCTTGTACCGGAGCTGGGGCGTGGCGGGAATCAAACTGGGCTTCATCAACGACGGCACCCAGGCGATGACGAACCAGATCATCGCCTGGGCCAGGACGGCGGCGACGCACAAGCTGCTGATCGACATGCACGACGACGTGCGGCCGTTCGGCTACGAGCGGACCTACCCCAACTGGATCAGCATGGAGGGCGTGCGGGGCAACGAGCACTTCCCGACCGCCACCCACAACGTCACCCTGCCCTTCACCCGCAACATCGGCGGGCATGGACTACACCATCTGCTATGGCCAGTCCCGCGACCGGACGACCAACGCCCACCAGATGGCGATGGCCGCCGTGTACTACCAACCTCTGAACTTCCTGTACTGGTACAGCACCCCCTCGCAGTACTCCACCCCTTCCAACTGGCCCGGGCTGCCCTGGTTCGACGCCATCCCCACCGTCTGGGACCAGAGCCGGACCCTCGCCGGTTCGATCGGCGAGTACATCGCCGTCGCCCGGCGCAGCGGCACCACCTGGTACCTGGGGGCGATGACCAACGAGACCGCCCGGACGCTCTCGATCCCGCTGTCCTTCCTCGGTAGCGGCACCTACACCGCCACGATCTACGCCGACGGAACGCCGGGCAGCAGCCCGTACCAGACCCCGGTCGCAGTCAGCACACGGACCGTGACCTCGTCGACCACGCTGCGCGTCGCGATGGCCCCCGCGGGCGGCCAGGCAGTCGTCCTGAGCCATGGATGAGCGGCCGTAACCTGGGATTTCGCCGGATCGGGGCTGGTCCGCAGGGGGGTGTCCGCCCCGCGTTACGCCCTACGGCGCCCAGCTCGATGTCCGAGAGCGTCTCGACGGCAGTACTTGCTGACCTGCTCGCACGGCTGCTGATTTCGCCCGAGCGGGGGCACCCCCACCGAGGGCTCTCTGCGCCTTGCGATGCACGGCCCCGGACCGCGGGACCACATCGGACGCTCATAGTGCAAGGGCCCCTCAGGTCGTGTGGTGTGCGGGCGACCGCGGAGGGTGGCGCCACGGCGCCGTGGTCTGCGAGAAGGGGGGGCGGCCGCTGTTGGGTCGGCCGGATGTGCACACGAGCGGCGGGCAGCCCAGGCCGAAGCAATGAAAGGACAGAGCCAGGATGCTGGGGTTCTCCACGGTGCGGACGACGGGTGCAGGATCGGAGGCGAGGGTGAACTCGCCCGGGTCCACCTACGAGAACGGTGGTCGGCAGGTCGTCGTCGGCGATGCCCGCGCGAGGGCACAAGGCGCGCGATACGCCGAGGACTCCGGGACGGTGTCGTGGAGGATCGCCAGGGGCTCGGAGGACGAGGGTGGACAGGCGGGTGCCGTCGTCGAGTGCGTGGGAGTCGCCCTTCAAAACCCGGGCAGCGAAGATGGGCGGGGGCTCGGCCCGATCCGGGATTTCCGCGAGCACGGTAAGCGCCTCTGCGAGCAGGGTTCGGGTCGGATCCGGTGAGCCACCGACCAGACCAGTGGCTCGGCATGACGCGGTCCAGTCGGCGAGCGCCGGCTGGACTCGCACCGTGGCATGACCGTCCGACCCCGCATGCCGAGCTTCGCCAGCGGTTCCGCGCATGGCACGACCCGATCCCCGCCCGATCGGAGGACCGGTGCCGCCCGGCACGGTAGCCGGTCCGGGACCATCGGCGCCTGGCGCGTAGACATGCCATGTTCACGCGTTGAGCAACCTGCAGATTTATAGACACAAACGGAGAAAAGCGCGGCCGGAAGGTGCTTTTCATCCCTGCACACCCGTTGACACGAGCATGGCGAGTGCCGCAGTTTCATGCGTGACATCAGGAACACGCAGCTAAGGGGTCTCCGAGGCGATCCGGGAGCCGAAAGGGGCACGCGGCGGTGCTGCCGTACGGGAACGGAGTGAGGACATGCCGTCGGGAAACTGTTCCACCGCCAGCCCCCTGGAGTCCGCAGAATCTGTTGCCGTTCGCAGCGGGTGACGCGCTCCATCCACCCGGCTCCCGCCGCAGACATCGTCGCCCGCAGGCCGTGGCGCCGCGTCAGCCGCCCGCCGACCGTGTCCGGTCCGGGGTGCGTCGCGTACGTCGCACTCACCGCCACCGGAAGCACGCCCCCCGGTCACCGGCCCTGGTCTCCCACCACAGCTCCGACCTCTCACCACAGCTCTGAACGACCAAGCAATGGCTCTCCCGTCACTGAAAGGTGCAAGATGTCTTCCTCCGTCAGCAGACGGCGCCTCCTGCAAGTAGCCGGGGCCACCGCCGCCGCCTCTGCCACCGGATCCTTCATCGGCGCATCCCCCGCCCAGGCGGCCATCCCTCCCACAAGGGCCGACATCGGAGTCTCCGCGCACCCCTTCGAACTCGGCCAGGTCCGGCTCACCGCGAGCCGGTGGCTGGACAACCAGAACCGTACGCAGAACTACCTGCGGTTCGTCGACGTCGACCGGCTGCTGTACAACTTCCGCGCCAACCACCGGCTGTCCACCAATGGTGCGGCTGCCACCGGCGGCTGGGACGCGCCGACGTTTCCCTTCCGCACCCACGTGCAAGGGCACTTCCTCACGGCCTGGGCACAGTTGTACGCGGTGACCGGGGACACCACCTGCCGGGACAAGGCAACCACCATGGTCGCGGAGTTGGCCAAATGCCAGGCCAACAACAGCGCCGCCGGTTTCAACGCCGGATACCTCTCCGGCTACCCCGAGTCCGACTTCACCGCTCTCGAGCAGGGGGCCCTGAGCAACGGCAACGTGCCGTACTACACCATCCACAAGACCCTCGCCGGCCTGCTGGACGTATGGCGCCACATCGGCAACACGCAGGCCCGGGACGTGCTGCTCGCCCTGGCGGGATGGGTCGACTGGCGCACCGGCCGGCTGAGCAGCCAGCAGATGCAGGCCATGCTCGGAACGGAGTTCGGTGGCATGAACACCGTGCTGACCGATCTCTACCAGCAGACAGGCGACGCGCGGTGGCTCACCGTCGCCCGGCGCTTCGACCATGCCGCGGTGTTCGACCCCCTGGCGTCCGGCCAGGACCAGCTCAGCGGACTCCACGCCAATACCCAGGTACCCAAGTGGATCGGGGCCGCCCGGGAGTACAAGGCCACCGGCACCACCCGCTACCGGGACATCGCCACCAATGCCTGGAACTTCTGCGTCAACGCGCACACCTACGCCATCGGCGGCAACAGCCAGGCGGAGCACTTCCGCGCCCCGAACGCCATCGCCGGCTACCTGAACAAGGACACCTGCGAAAGCTGCAACACCATCAACATGCTCACCCTCACCCGGGAACTGTTCACGCTGGACCCGGACCGGGCCGCACTGTTCGACTACTACGAGCGGGCCTGGCTGAACCAGATGATCGGCCAGCAGAACCCGGCCGACGACCACGGTCACGTCACCTACTTCACCCCGCTCAACCCGGGAGGCCGGCGCGGTGTGGGCCCGGCGTGGGGCGGCGGCACCTGGAGCACCGACTACGGCACCTTCTGGTGCTGCCAGGGCACGGGCCTGGAGATGCACACCAGGCTGATGGACTCCGTCTACTTCCGCAGTGACAACGCCCTGATCGTGAACCTGTTCGTGCCTTCGGTGCTCAACTGGTCGGAGCGCGGAATCACGGTCACCCAGACCACGACATACCCGACCAGCGACACCACGACCCTGCAGGTCACCGGCAACGTCACCGGCACCTGGGCGATGCGCATCCGCATCCCGGCCTGGACCTCCGGCGCCACCGTCAGCGTCAACGGCGTCGCGCAGAACATCACCACCGCGCCCGGCAGTTACGCCACCCTGAGCCGTTCGTGGGCCTCCGGCGACGCTGTCACCGTCCGCCTCCCCATGCGGATCGTCATGCGAGCGGCCAACGACAACGCGAACGTCGCCGCGATCACCTACGGCCCGGTGGTCCTGGTCGGCAACTACGGTGACTCCTCGCTCAGTTCCCTCCCGTCGCTGAACACGTCCTCGATCACCCGGACCAGCAGCAGTTCGCTTGCCTTCACCGCCACCGCCAACGGCTCCACCGTCAACCTGGGCCCGTTCCACAACGCGCACGGCTTCAACTACACCGTCTACTGGAACACCGGTGCCACCGTCCGTCTCGCCAATGTGGGCAGCGGTCTCCTGCTGGGCATCCAGAACATGTCCACGGCCGACGGTGGCCGCGCTCTGCAGTGGTCGGACAACGGCACCGCCGACCACAACTGGCAAATGATCACCGACGGAAACGCGGTCCGCTTCCGCAATGCCCACAGCGGCAAGGTGCTCGGCGTCTTGAACATGTCCACGGCGGACGGCGCGACCGTCCTGCAGTGGTCGGACAACGGCACCGCCGACCACAGATGGACGCTGCTCGACCAGGGAGACGGGACCTACAAGATCCGCAACGTGAACAGCGGCAAGTTGCTCGCCATCGCGGACAACTCCAACGCTGTCGGCGCGTTCGCGGTCCAGGACGCGGACGACGGCACCGCCGACAACCGGTGGCGCATCTTGCCGAACTAGGTCTTCCGCGGAACTGATCGTCTCCGTCCTCCCGCTCGCCCGACCCTTCGACCATAGTTCGATATTCCGAACACTCCAGAATCACGAGGTCCCCATGCGCAGACCACCTTTCAGCCGCAGACGTCCGTCTGCGGTGCTCGCCGCCGCGATCGCGGCCCTGGTCTCTTTGGCGGCGCTGCTCGTCGCCAGTCCGGCTGCTCAGGCGGCCACCACCGGCGCCTTGAAGGGTGTCGGCTCCGGCCGGTGTCTCGACGTGCCGGGCGCCAGCCAGACCGACGGCACGAACCTGCAGATCTGGGACTGCCATGGCGGGACCAACCAGCAGTGGACGCTGACGGACAGCAACCAGCTGACCGTCTACGGCAACAAGTGCCTGGACGTCCCGGGCCATGCCACCACGGCCGGTACCCGGCCGGTGATCTGGTCCTGCAACGGCGGTACGAACCAGCAGTGGCGGGTCAACGCCGACGGCACGGTCGTCGGCGTGGAGTCCGGGCTGTGCTTGGACGTCTCGGGCGGCGCCACGGCCAACGGCACGGCGGTGCAGCTCTGGAACTGCACCGGCGCCGGCAACCAGAAGTGGACCGGCCTGTCGGGGACGACCAACTCGTGTGCTCTTCCGTCGACGTACCGGTGGACCTCGACCGGTCCGCTGGCGCAGCCGGCCAACGGGTGGCTCTCGCTGAAGGACTTCACCACCACGACGTACAACGGCAAGCACCTGGTCTACGCGACGTACTCCGACGGCAACTGGCACTCGATGGGCTTCAGCCCCTTCACGAACTGGTCGGACATGTCCACGGCCACCCAGACCGCGATGAGCTCGTCCGCGGTGGCGCCCCAGGTGTTCTACTTCGCGCCCAAGAACATCTGGGTGATGGCCTCTCTGGGGTGGGGTACCGCCTGGCCCTTCACCTACCGCACGTCCAGCGACCCGACCAACCCCAACGGCTGGTCCGCGCCGCAGGCGCTGTTCACCGGCAGCCTCCCCAGCGGCGGCCCGATCGACCCGACCCTGATCGCCGACGACCAGAACATGTACCTGTTCTTCGCCAATGACAACGGCAGCATCTTCAAGTCGACCATCCCGATCGGGAACTTCCCGGGCAGCTTCGGCTCCTCGTACACCACGGTCATGACCGACACGGTGAAGAACCTGTTCGAGGCGCCGCAGGTCTACAAGGTCCAGGGCCAGAACCAATACCTCATGATCGTCGAGGCTCGCGGTGCGAACGAGGACCGCTTCTTCCGTTCGTTCACGGCCTCCAGCCTGAACGGTCCGTGGACCGCACAGGCCGCCACCGAGAGCAACCCCTTCGCGGGCAAGGCCAACAGCGGCGCCACCTGGACCAACAGCATCAGCCACGGTGACCTGGTCCGCAACAACCCCGACCAGACCATGACCGTCGACCCCTGCAACCTGCAGTTCCTCTACCAGGGCCTGGACCCCAACACCCCGAGCACCACCCCCTACGAGAGGCTGCCGTACCGGCCCGGCCTGCTCACCCTGCAGCGCTGACCCGCGCGCATCTGACCAGAAGCTTGTGACCGTGCCTGTCAGGCACGGTCACCAGCGGCCTCCGCTCTGTCTCCCAGGAAGGAATCCTGCATGGTTCCCATGCACAGACGACTGCTGCGTCTCCTCACCGCCACCGCGCTGACGCTCTCCGCCTGCGTCACCGCCTCCGCCGGCGCGACCGCCGAGGCCGCACCGGGCAGCCCCGCGCTCACCCCGCCGCTGGGCTGGAACAGCTGGAACAGCTTCGGATGCGGTGTCGACGAGACGCAGGTCCGCCAGGCCGCCGACGCGATGGTGTCCTCGGGCATGAAGGACGCGGGCTACCGGTACGTCGTCGTCGACGACTGCTGGTTCGATCCGCAGCGTGACAGCGCGGGCAACCTGCGGGCCGACCCGACCAAGTTCCCCAGCGGCATGAAGGCGCTCGGGGACTACATCCACAGCAAGGGGCTGAAGTTCGGTATCTACGAGGCACCCAACGAGCGCACGTGCGCGCAGGGCGTGGGCACCTACCCCGGCTCCACCGGCAGCAAGGGCCACGAGGCCCAGGACGCCGCCACGTTCGCCTCATGGGGCGTGGACTACCTCAAGTACGACTGGTGTTCCTCCAGCGGCACCCTGGACGAGCAGGTCGCGCAGTTCACCCTCATGCGCGACGCCCTGCGCGCCACCGGGCGGCCGATCGTCTACAGCATCAACCCCAACAGCTTCCACGCCATCACCGGCGCCACCTACAACTGGGGCGAGGTCGCCGACCTGTGGCGGACGACCGAGGATCTGCTCGACATCTGGCAGAACGGCAACACCAACAGCTACCCGATGGGCGTGGGCAACGTCCTCGACATCGACGCGCCGCTGGCCGCTCAGTCGGGTCCAGGCCACTGGAACGACCCCGACATGCTGGTCGTCGGCCGTCCCGGTCTGTCGCTGAACGAGTCCCGCTCCCACTTCGCCCTGTGGTCGCTGCTCTCGGCCCCCCTCATCGCAGGCAACGACATCCGGACCATGTCCAGCGACGTGAGCGCGATCCTGCGCAACCCTCGCCTGTTGGCGGTCAACCAGGACTCGCTTGGCGCGGGCGGGCGCAGGGTGCGCGACGACGGTGACACCGAGGTGTTCGCCAAGCCCCTGTCCGACGGCTCGGTCGCCGTGGGCCTGTTCAACCGCGGGAGCGGCACCGCGACCGTCACCGCCACCGCCGCACAGGTCGGCCTCACCGGAGGGCCGTTCACCCTCACCGACCTGTGGACCGGCGGCACGTCGAGCACCTCCGGCCAGATCTCGGCGAGCGTCCCGGCGCACGGTGTCGCCGTGTTCAAGATGACCGGCGGCAGCCCGCTGGCCTCCACCACCGCACGGCTGCGCGGAACCGGGTCCGGCCGCTGCCTGGACGTGGATCACGCCTCCACCACGGCCGGGACGACGACGCTGATCTGGGACTGCCACACCGCCGCCAACCAGCTCTGGACCACGTGGGCCGGAGGCGAGATCCGCGTCTACGGCGACAAGTGCCTGGACGCCTCAAACCAGGGCACCACCAACGGCACGCCGGTCATCATCTGGCCCTGCAACGGCCAGGACAACCAGAAGTGGACCATGCAAGCCGACGGGTCGATCCGCAACGTCCACGCCGGGCTGTGCCTGGACGCCGAACGGGCAGGTACCGTCAACGGGACTTCGGTCATCCTGTGGACCTGCAGCGGCCAGAACAACCAGAAGTGGACCGCGCTCCCGTAACCCGCCACCCCTGCCCGCGCAGGCAGATGTCCGATTGGAAGAGGGCAGTCCCACGACAGCATGTCACCCTGCGGGGACTGCCCTCTCGCACCGGGACCGCCCATCGCCGTAGTCACCGGCGCGCTCCAGTGGCATGGCCCAAACTCCGGCAGTCGAGACAGAGCAGGGTGCCTGCTGTGCCGAGGAATCCAAACGTCGACCTGAGCTTCCCTCGAGATGCAGAAGATGCCGACAGAGGGGTAGATGGGCTTTAGCAGGGCACCGCTGGCGGTGGACACGGAGATGTCTCCGCCCTGGCGTCGGCAATACCGGCGCCGGATGAGGCGGCCGAACTTCCGGCTCGTGCGTTACGCAGACGACTTCATCGTGCTCGTGCACGGGACGAAGTCCGAAGCCGAAGCACTCAAAGCGGAGATCGGTGAGCTGCTAGCCAGCAGGCTGAAGATGACTCTCTCGGACGAGGAGACCCACATCACCCATATCGACGATGGTTTCGTCTTTCTCGGCTTCCACATCCAACGGAGGTCCTGGGGCGGCGGTCGTCGAAACTGACGGGGCGGAGCACGACATCGCTCTCGTTGGAAGAGGTGCTGCGGACGGTGAACCCTGTCCTTCGGGGCTGGGCCGCCTATTTCCGCTATGGCGCATCCAAGAAGACGTTCTCCTACCTCGGTTGGTACGCGTGGTGGAGGATGATCCATTGGATTCGCTACAAGCATCCTCACGTGACCTGGAAACAGTTGCGGCGCCGCTATTACGGAGCGGACCGAATCACGGAGGGCGGGCTCGTCCTCTACAGCCCGGCGAAGATGGAGGTCGAGCGTTACCGCTTCCGCGGAGCGCAGATCACCACGCCATACAACATCGACGAGGTCGATCCTGACGGAGCACGGTTCCGCCGGACGAACCACGACGATGTGGCCTTCGTCGGCCAGGTCAGCGAATACCTCGCCTGACCCCAGCGGATCACGTGGAGAGCCGGATGCTCGGCCAACGGGCACGTCCGGTTCGGCGAGCGGGGACGGGAAAACCGGCACCGGAAACGGTGCACGGCGTCCCGTCCCCGACCCAACACATGGAACTGGACCGGCACGGCGCCGAACTCCTCTTCCAGGTTCTGACCGAGTGCGAGGAGAAGAACAGCGTCGCCATCGCCTCCAACGAGTCGTTCGGCGGCTGGACGAAGACCTTCACCGATCCGCGCCTTTGCGCGGCTATCGTCGACCGGCTCACCTTCAACGGCGCCATCATCGAGACCGGCACCGACTCCTACCGGCTCGCCAGTACCAGGGGCAGTAGGGCACTTCGCATAGTGCCTTCCAGGGCGAAGCCAGCCCTCGTCGCAACCCGACACGATGCCGGGTTGGCTACGGAGTGGGTGAGGCGCAGCCGGTGCAGGCCCAGGTCATCCACTGCCCACCGGCTGACGCACACAGTGGCGTCGGCTATGACGCCACCACCTCTCCCTGCTGCCAGCAGCGAGTAAGGGATCTCGGCGCTCCCGCCCTTGAGATCGATGTCCCCCAACCGATCAAACCCATGGGTCGCTTACCGAGCCGCCCGATGGCCCAGATCGCTGCCTGTTCAGATGCCCAACGCTCATGCCAACGTGCGATCTTCGCTCGGGCGTCCTCCAGGAGACGCCACGCCCCGGACGGCTCCACTGCTGAATATCCGGGTCGAGACTGGCATCCAGGAGGCTCTGGGCATCGTCTTGTCGCCACAGACGCAGTTCCACGTTCCCTGCAAGCCGGAACACTGGTTGTTCGAGCTGGCTCATCCGGCCTGCAGGCACTACGGCAGGTGTCGAAGAGAATCACCGCTGCATCATGCCACCTGGTCACTGTCGCTCAACGGCCATCTGCCTTCCGAGTCACGGGCCGCCTCCAGGCAGTGACGACACTTCGCGTGAACATTCGCCACGTCCAAGATCGCTAAGTGCTGCCCAAATCGGCGTTCAAACGCTGCCCCAAGCAGTGAGCTTCTTCAGCGTTGCCGCTCCAGGGTGAGGACGGCTTTGGCGATTGACGTCATGCGGTTTGGACTGCATCGGGATCTGCGGAAGATGCG